>JBBRDU010000024.1:0-38005 GCA_038203615.1 Chthoniobacterales bacterium | reverse complement strand
ATCGGCCCGAGGGCACAACGAACGCACCGACGACTGCGAGCGCAAAAAGAACGGGCGTGAGCGTGGAGGTCGCCGTTTGCAGCGCGATTCTCCAGTACCAGGCCCAACCTTCGATCTGGAATCCGCCCGCGCCGAAAAAATGATAGGGATAAAATTGCTCGGAAATGCGGTGGGCGTGCCAATACCAGGCCAAAGACGGGAGCAGCGCAATCGCGGCAAAGATCCAGAGAGCAGGGCGACGAACAGCGGCCCAGCCAAACCGCTCAAACGCGATGACGGCGAGAGGCACAGCAATCAGGGCCGTCGGAACTTTGATCAGGATGGCCAGCGACGTCGCGAGCGCTCCGGCCAAAAGAAGCGCCGGACGGTTGGACTCGGTCCAACGCAGGAAAAGATAGAGGCCGATAATGGACAAGCTGAGCGAAGGAACATCCGGCATGAAGCATCGGCTGGCCATCAGGCCAAGGGGCGCAAAGGCATAGAAAAAAAGAGACCAACCCGCGGCCACATTTCCCAGAAGCTTCCGTATGAGAAAAAAGAAAAAAGGCAAAGATACGGCGAATAGAAGGACCGCCTGCCCACGTCCAACCCACGCGTGGATGCCAACAAATCGATAAGTCACAGCGGCCAGGAAGGGCATGATCGGAAACTCCGTTCCCACATATCCCGGCTGGTCGCCGGCCCAGTCGATTTGCGGCCGGGCGAAATGAAATCCGTTTTCGTGAAAGTTCCGCGCGATCGCCGCGACGTCGCTTTGCCGCCAGCTCCAATCGTCGACAAAAGCCTGATTGAGCGCGACGAACCGGATGGCCACCGCGAGTATTCCAATCGCAAAAGCCACCTTCCCGGATCGATCGAGGGCCAGAAACACCATTCGCGTCTTGACAAAACGCCTCGACAAAGTCAATCGAGTACCGGCGGGTGACGTACCCCAGACTCCGTCCGGAACAACATCATGACAATCCACCCTGTGTCATTAAGGGCCGTGCTGGTTCTGGCCCTTGCCCTGGCTATTGGCTGTTTCCAAGGGTCTGTCCGAGCCCAGGCGCCGCCCCCGCCCGATGCGCCGGACGTGGTTGATTTTTCCAAATTGATTCCGCTCCTGCCCGAGGCTCCCGCCGATTGGATGGCCGACGCTCCGGACGGCTCCACCTCGGATGTCGGTGGATTCAAACTGACCAACGTGCATCGCGACTACAAGAAGGGAGAAGGAGACGACACTCCGACCGCTTCCATCAGTATTCTCGATTCTGTTTCCAATCCGGATTACGTCATCGCCACAACGGCCGCGTGGAAAATTAATTCGGAAACGAGCGACGGCTACAGCAAGTCGGTCACGATTGACGGCAACCCCGGCTTCGAAGCTTTTGAGGCCGACCGCAAGCATGCCACTCTCTGGGTCATGGTGGCGAAGCGGTATTTCGTGCAGGTCGAGTTGCAAAATCGCGACCCGAAAGAGTTACAGGAGTGGGTGAAGCGGGTTGATCTCAAGAAGCTGGCCGAGATTAAATAGGCGATTTTTTCTGGGTAGCATTCGACCAAACCGGTAGCCCTGGAAGGGAAGCTGTCGGCTTCCCATGGGAGGCTAGCGGCCTCCCCTACAGACAAAAGGGCGATTGAGGTCAATCGCCCCTATCTTGAAATTAATTATCCGCGCCGGCTCAGATATCGGCGTTGCCAAAGTGGTGGCACCCGACAAAGTAGTAGATTCTTTGTCATCCCAGCCTAAGGGGAGGAATTTTTTAAGCTATGCCGGACGATCGTAAAACACCTGAAATGCGCGCGCCAATGACAGACATCGAGCGTTTGCGCCATTCGGCGGCGCATGTGCTCGCCACTGCCATTCTGAAGATCTGGCCGGAAGCGCAGTTCGCGGCCGGGCCTCCGGTGGAGAACGGGTTTTATTACGACCTGGAGCTGCCGCACCGCATCTCGCCCGACGACTTCGAAAAGATCGAAGCGGAGATGAAGAAGGAAATCAAAGCGAACCACACCTTTGAGCGGCTTGAGGTCAGCCGCGGTGACGCTTTGGCCCTGGCCGAAGCGGGTGAGCTCGGCGCGCTCGGCCCGCGCCTCGCGCCGAGCAAATTCAAGCTCGATATCATCCAGAGAATTCCGGAAGGCGAGACCATCTCCATTTATCGCAACGGTGAATTCACCGATCTCTGCGCCGGCCCGCACGTCATGCGCACGGGCAACATTGGCGCGTTCAAGTTAACGAACGTGGCCAGCGCCTACTACAAGGGCGACGAAAAAAACCCGCAGCTCCAGCGCATCTACGGAACGGCTTTCAAGAACCGGACGCAACTTGACGAATACTTCGCCATGCTGGAGGAAGCGAAGAAGCGCGATCATCGCAAGCTCGGGAAAGAGCTGGAAATCTTTGTCATGGACGACGACGTCGGACCGGGCCTGCCCCTCTGGCTGCCGCGCGGCGCCGCCATGATCGAAGAGCTGGAGAAGCTGGCCAAGGAAACCGAGTTCGCCGCCGGTTATGTGCGCGTCCGCACTCCGCACATTGCGCGAGAAAGCCTCTACAAGAAAAGCGGCCATCTCCCCTACTACGCGGAATCGATGTTTCCGCCGATGGAGCTGCATGAGACCGGAGAGCGGCTACCGGAAACCGGCAAGGAAGAATCTCTCCGGCCGCCGGTATCCGCTTTCCGGTATTACTTAAAGGCGATGAACTGCCCGCATCATCACAAGCTCTTTGATGCGATCCCGCGGAGTTATCGTGATTTGCCTCTGCGCCTGGCCGAATATGGCACCTGCTATCGTTATGAGCAGAGCGGCGAATTGTTTGGGCTCATGCGGGTTCGCTCCATGCAGATGAACGACGCCCACATTTATTGCACGCCGGAACAGTTCGAATCCGAGTTCAATGCCGTCAATCAACTGTACCTGAATTACTTCAAGCTCTTCGGCATCGAGAAATATCTGATGCGGTTTTCCACACACGATCCGGCCAAACTCGGCCAGAAGTTCGTGGATGAGCCGGAACTTTGGAAGCAAACGGAAGAGATGACCCGGAGCGTCCTGCGAAATTCCGGCATCAATTTCGTGGAAGTGCCTAACGAAGCGGCGTTTTACGGGCCCAAGATCGATGTGCAGGTCTGGAGCATTATCGGCCGCGAGTTCACCATCGCCACCAACCAGGTGGATTTCGCGCAGCCGCGTCGCTTTAATCTTCTTTATAAAGATCGCGACAACACGGACAAGACCCCGCTCTGCATTCATCGCGCGCCGCTCGGCACGCACGAGCGCTTTATCGGATTTCTGATTGAACACTACGCCGGCAACTTCCCGCTCTGGCTGGCCCCCGAGCAGGTGCGGATCCTTCCGCTTGGCCAGGAAGCGCCCTTGCTCGATTATGCACGTTCCATTCAAAATGAATTGCGCGCCCAGGAAGTTCGCTGCGAACTCGACGCCAGTCGCGATCACATCAAGGCCAAGATTTCGAACGCCGAACAAATGAAGGTGCACACCATGCTGGTGATCGGAAACCGCGACATGGAAGCGAACGCCGTGAGCTTGAGAGTCCATGGCAAGGGCAACCTCGGCGCCAAGCCGCGGACGGAAGTGATGGCGGATATCCTGGCCTCAATCAAGGAACGCCGCGCGTAGCTCGACATGTCCCGGCCTGTCGGGGAAGGCGTTGCCTTCCCTGGGAAGCTGGCAGCTTCCCCTACAAAAAGAAGCGGATATGACGCGCACGTCCCTCCCGGCGGACGGAGCGATCCGTTCATCAATTGGCTGTTATAAATCGCCTTGCTTGGGTAAACAAAAATCATGGAACTAAAGGCGGCGCTGAAAACATATTTCGGCTACGATGAATTCCGCCCGCTGCAGGAGGAAATGATCCGGGATGCGCTGGCCGGCCGCGACGTTCTCGCCTTGATGCCCACGGGTGGAGGCAAATCGCTTTGCTTCCAACTGCCCGCTCGCTTGCGCGAAGGCCTCACCATCGTGGTCTCGCCGCTCATTTCATTGATGAAAGATCAGGTCGACAGCATGCAGACTAGCGGCATTGCCGCCACGTTTCTCAATTCCGCCTTGGACGGCGACGAAGCGCGCGCGCGCCTGCGCGGATTGCATCGGGGCGAGCACCACCTGCTTTACGTCGCGCCGGAGCGGCTGATGCTGAAAAGTTTCCTGGCAAAGGCCAAGCAATGGCAGGTCGCGCAAATCGCGATCGACGAAGCCCATTGCATCAGTGAGTGGGGCCACGATTTCCGGCCCGAGTACCGTCAACTGGCGGACCTGCGCGAGCATTTCCCGGGGGTGCCGATCATGGCTCTGACGGCCACGGCCACGGAGCGCGTGCGTAAGGATATTCTCCAGCAACTCAAGCTGCGGGATCCGCGCTGCTACGTGGCCAGTTTTAACCGGCCCAATCTGACCTACCGCGTTCTTCCCAAGCAGGATCCCTATGAGCAAGTCCTCGAGATTGTGCGGAGCAGGCCGGATGAAAGTGGCATCATCTATTGCGCGAGCCGAAAAACAGCCGACCGCGTCGCCACCAAACTGAGCGCGGATGGAATCAAAGCAAAAGCGTATCACGCCGGACTGGAAGCAAAGGCCCGGGCCCAGAACCAGGATCTGTTTCGGCGTGATGATGTGCGCGTGATTGCCGCGACCATCGCCTTCGGCATGGGCGTCAACAAACCGAACGTGCGCTTTGTCATTCACTACGATCTGCCCAAGAACATCGAAGGCTATTACCAGGAGACGGGCCGGGCCGGCCGCGATGGTTTGCCCGCCGATTGCATCCTGCTTTTCAACGCCGGCGACGTGGTGAAACAGAAGCGCTTCATCGAGGAGAAAAGCGAAGAGGAACAAATCATCGCTCGCGAGCAGTTGCGTGTCATGGTCGGCTACGCCGAGACCGGGCAATGCCGCCGGGCTGTTCTCTTGAAATATTTTGGAGAACAATTCCCGCATCGTTCCTGCGACGGTTGCGATAATTGCCTGAATCCGCGCGAGACTTTCGACGGCACGATTCACGCCCAGAAGTTTCTCTCCTGCGTTCATCGGGTCTACGCCAAACACGGCTTCGGTTTCGGGTTGAATCATATCGTGGAAATCCTGACCGGCGGCGACACGGAAGGGATTCGACAACGAGGGCACAATCATCTCTCGACTTTTGGGATTGGCGCGGACGTCAGCCGCGGTGCCTGGCAGGCGATCGGTCGCGAATTGATCCAACTCGGCCTCATCGCTACGACGCCGGGAAAATTCGCCACTCTGCAGGTGACCGACGCCGGCAGGGAGGTCATGCGCCAAAGGAGCCCGGTTGTCATGACCAAGCCGTTGGACAAGGCCATGTCGAAGCGGACCAAACGCCGCAGCGGCGATATTTCGTGTGACGAGATTCTTTTCGAAAAACTGCGGTTGCTTCGGCGCACCATGGCCGATGAACGCAACGTGCCGGCCTACGTCATCTTCTCGGATGCCACCCTTCGCGAAATGGCGCGAGCTCTTCCCACGACCACGGCGGAGTTCGAGCGGATTCCCGGCGTGGGCGAGCGAAAGTTGAAAGACTTTGCTCAGCCCTTCACGGACGCCGTTTCAAAACACGTCGCCGGCGGCGCGACGTCGAACTAAAGCTTGCGGCGACGCGCGAGGCCGCGACCGGTCAAGCCGAGCGTGCCGATTCCGAGAATTAACGCGAAGGTGGAGGGTTCTGGCACCACCTTTGGGACCACGATTGGTGCAATGTTCCCGATGGTGCTGCCGGCGTTGGGGCCGGTCGACATCGTGCCTTGTCCGGCGAAGTAGGAATTGCGGAACTGCGTCCGCCGGGGACCGTCGCGATGCTTTGGCTGAGGTTATCAAAATAGCTCGTCTGCGCGAAACAGACACTATACCTGCCCGCAAACGCGTCTAAAACTTGCGGATCAATATCGGTCCCTGGGCCGAAGGGCGCGGTGGTGCTGACGGTCCAGGGATTCAGAACGCCGCTCTCAAAGCCGGGATTCAGAACCAAGTTCTGGGCGGCCAGACCCGTCGCGAAAGGACCGAACAGGCAGACGGCGCTGAGAGACAGACCGAATCGAAGGGCGGACATCTGCCCACCCCTAAGCAAGTGGGGTGCCCCGAGGCATAAGGGGTGCTATCTCTCTATAATTATCATAGTTATGTCTGCCCGTCCCTTTTTCTTACTGCTCATTGCCGGGGCTCTGATGCTCTCGGTTTGTCCAACCGCCCGAGCTCTGCTCGTCGATTGGGACACGCTTACTTGGACCCCAGGCGCTCTGACAAATTCCTATAATATAGACCCCAACGCTCCCGGGAACGACGTCACCATCACCGTGGGCGCTAAGAAGGGCGCTTTCGACAGCGACGCCACTACCGGCATCTTGACTCCGAATATCGGGACGGCCATCACGGGTGGCCTCAGCCCGGTCCAAAAATCATTCGAGCTCGCCGCCAACCTTTACACCACCTCCAACATCACCCTGACGGTCAATTTCAATCCCCTCTACAATCAGGGGAGCTACGTCTCCTTCACCATTTTCGACATCGATCTGGGTACGAACAGCGATCGGATCCAGGGAATCTACGGCCTCGCGCCCGATGGAACTCATATCGCTGCGACGATTACCAACGTGGGAACGGCCGCGAGCTTAAGCGGCTCCGGGCTGAACCAAGTCATCACGGGCAACTCCGCGTCGTTCAACAGCGGAGCCGGCTCCGGGAACGGCAACGCCACCATCAGTTTTGCCTCTCCTGTGACTGGATTCGCCTTCGTCTTTGCCAACAACGCGGGCGCGCCGCGCTATCAGGACATAGCGATCGGAGATATCTTCTTCTTTCCCATTCCGGAGATGGATCCGGCAATCCCCGCCCTCTTCCTTTGTGTGGGGGTCGCGATCGTAGCGCATCTGCGCAAACGCCGCGTCTAACGAGTCGCGGTCGATTCGATCAGGCGATCCACCTTCCTCACGTAGCCCCGGATATCACATTTCCGCTCAAGCCCGGCGGCGTTCATATAACGAACCTTGCCAAAGATGGCACGCTCCGGCCAGGGCCGATCATGCTGCCCGAAAACCCAGGCCACATTGGCAAAGCCATTCGGGTCCCGCCCATCGAGGAAATACTTATTATTGAGGGCGAGCGCTGTGCGGAAGGCCAGCTCCGGACTGGCTGACCATTCGAGGATCTTCTTTCCCCAGTACATCCGCATGTAATTATGCATGTAGCCGGTTTCGCGCATCTCGCGCATGGCGGCGTTCCAGTAGGGATCGTGCGTCCGCGCAGCCTCCAGTTGTTCCTGAGAATACAGGTGCGGCCGCTGGTCCCGGCGATGTTGATCGAGCGTCGTGCGCGCCCAGGCGGGGAGCGATTCGTAGGCATCGTAATTTTCCGTGAACTCCACCCAGTTGATGGCGAGTTCGCGCCGGACCAGCAGTTCATCCATGAAGGTGTAAACATTCGTACGGCTGGCCTTTTTTTGTTTCTGCACCTCCAGCGCCAGCCAGACCGGTGAGATCTGCCCGAAGTGCAGATACTTGCTCATGTGCGAAACATCATTGGTCTGCGGTTGATTCCGGTGCTCCATGTAATCAGCGAAGTTTTTTGCGAGAAATCGGGTGAAACGCCGGCGCGCCACCGAAGTTCCGCCCCGATACAAATGCGTGACCGGCTTCACGGAGGAGTCGAGCTGCAAGCGACGGCAAAGCGCGTCGATCCTGCCCGGATCGACCTGCACAACCTTCAGCCGCAGCGAGGAACGCCGAATCCGGGTCCGGCCAAGCGGGACCAGGAATTCCTCTCGCATGCGCAAGAGCTTGGGACGGATCGTGCGCCCACCGAACTCGCGCTTATCGGAAGCCGTCTCCACCGGCACGATCACATCCGATTCGACCTGCACGACCGGACACAACGCCTCTTCCGCCACGGCGCGACGCCAGCCCTTCTGCACCCGGAGATAACCACGGTCGCAAACGATCAGCGCCGCCTCGCGTCCGAGCCGGAGGGCGACATCGGCTGGATCGCCCAATTGCAGGACGAATTGGATTTGACGTTTGGCCAGGGCCCGCGACGTCTCGACCAGACCTTCCAGCATGAAATGATAGTGCCGAAGGTTCGCGTCCGGAAAACCACCGGTCAGGCCAAACGCCACCAGCAAAGGAAGATCCAGAATGTTGGCCCGGGCCGCGGCGTATTCGAGCGCGTGATTAAAATGTTCCCGCTGCGACTGCTGCATCCAGTAGAGCACGTATTTCCCTGGGCGGGGCGGATGATCGTTCAGTCTTTGCAGACGGTGCGCAGTTTTGCTTTCCAACACGGGACGACTTTGGGGAGATGCAGCGGGTATTCAATGCCAAACCGTGCCTCGACAGACCAGGCCGGCTACCGCACTTTACCTTTAAACCGCAACTGTTCATGAAACTGCGAAACCTAATGCTCTTGGCTGTCGCGCTCCTCGCCGCCACGGCTGTCTACGGTGCGAATCCATTCCTGAACGAGCCGGACGACAAACCGGTCGCGGCCAAATTCCGTGGAGCGGAATGGGGCGATAACATCGCGCAGGAAGAAATCGGCCTGAGCGCGCGCGTTGTCACGACCAGAATCGCCCAGATGTCCTGGGGCGAAATCTATGAGATTGCCTTCACCGGCATTTCCTCGCGCGCGCAGGTCCGCCGGAAAATTTCACCGGAATATTTTATTGTCACGAACGATCGCATCGTCATCCTCAATGAGGAAAAGCCCGAGGCGGCGGTGAAGAAGCTCGCGGCCCTGGAAAAACCGCCGGAGTTCGAGCAGAGCGACATTTACGGCATCACCGAAGGGAAATTCGCCTACACCGAGGGCCTCTGGGAAACCACCATCGAGTTGCAGGGCGACCTTTGCACATATCTGGCGAATCACAGCTCGTCCGGACACTTCAAAAAGGTCGTGTGGAAAAAGGGCGTCGGGTTGGTCGAATATTCCATGGGATCCGGCGCCATGTCTGATGGCTTCCGCCTGAAGCGCGCTCGCAAAGACGGATGACACTCGCCGGAACCCGGCGCGGAGAGGTCGATCACCCGCATTGCTAATCCCGTCCGGATCATTCAAAATTTTCCGGTGACCGCAGAATTGGAAGAACCGGAATGACGGAATCCCCGGCGAAAACGCGCACCAAATGGCGGCGCAGCCGCCCTTTCCTCATCATCAGCATCGGCGCGCATCTGCTTTTCGGGTTGGGCGCGGCCTACCTGGTGGTTTTCAGATATTCCTCCGGGCATAAATTGACGTTCGCGGCCGGGCCCAAGTCTCCCAACCCGTCCGAGCGGGCCCTGCAGCATCGCGTGCAAATGCAGGAGAAAAGCAAGAGCGCGCCGGCGGCCGTGCCCAAACGTGTGCTCACGACCAGCCCGGCCAAGGTGGAGTTGCCGGCCATGCCTTCGATCCCAGGTGCGCGCCTTGGCCCCCCCGCACCGATCATGGCAGGGGCCGGTGGCGCAGGCTTCGGTGCACCCGGGAACGGCGGAGGATCACGCGGCGGAAGCAGGACGGGAGCACAGATCAATTTTTTTGGAATCCGGGACAAAAGCAGCAGCGTCGTCGTCATGATTGACGTGTCCGAATCGATGTTTAACCGCACGGGCGACGCGGAATACGGCAAAGGATTGCTCAAACAAGGGAAGGAGCAAAATTTCCAGGCAGTCCGCGAGGAGGCGATCAAGCTGGTTGAGAGCCTCAGCCCGAACATTAATTTCGGAATCGTGCGCTGGTCGGGCGGCGCCTATTCCTGGAAGCCCGAGCTGGTTTCGGCCACGGACGAAAACAAGAAAGCCGCCATCGAACATATCCAGAATGAAGTCGACATGAAGACGGCGCGGCCGAACAAGGGCCGGCCCGGCGGCACGCGCCACGATTACGCTCTGGAGGAAGCGTTCTCTCTGAAACCCGAAACGATCTACATGCTGACGGACGGCAATGCTACGGCCGCGCAGCCGGGTGGCGGTGGTCTTCGACCGATTCCGGCCGAGGAATTGTTCAAGGTGACCGAAGCAGGCCAAAAGAACCTAACGAAGAGAGCAAAGCTTCATATTATTTATTATCTGAACGGCAAGGAAAGAGCGGACGAAAAGCAAATGCTGATGTCCCTGGCCGCCCGGAACAGTGGCCAATTCCGACAAGTCACGGCGCCAGGTCGCCGGGAATAAACGCTTTAAGCGCCTCCGCAAGACATCACGCGCCCGCCTTGCGCCAGAGGAGGTAAGCCGGAACCCCGCTCAGCACGATCAGAATCCCGATGCCCGAGGTAGCCGGGGCCAGCCAGGCCAGGTCCGCAATCAGCACGGTGGCCAGGAAGATCGAAATGACAGGCACGACCGGATAACCCCAGGTCCGATAAGGGCGCGGCGTGTCCGGTTGCGCGCGACGCAAAAGGATGACCGCGGCCACGAGCAACACATAGAAAACCAGGTCAGCCGAAACGATGTATTCGAGTAACTGGGTGTAAACATTTCCGTAAATCACTTTGCCCGTCGCCGGTTCGGTCGTGATCGTGCGCGGAAGTGTGAGCAACGCTGTCCAGACGCCCTGCGCCAGCAAAGCCGCCGCCGGCACATGGTGGCGATTGGTGGTCGCGATCCGTCGGAAAAACAAACCGTCGCGCGCCATGGCGAAGTAGACGCGCGCGCCGGCCAGGATCAATCCGTTGTCGCACCCGAAGGTGGAGATCATGATGGCGCCGGCCATGCACATCGCGCCGGTCGGCCCGAAGAGGGCGTTCATCATGGCGACGGCCACGCGATTCTGCGGCGCGTGGGCGATTCCCTCCAGAGGAAGGACCGCGATATAAGCGACATTGGCGAGCAGGTAGAGGAGCACCACCAGACCGCAGCCCCAGAGCAAGGCCCGGACAAGGTTCCGGCCTGGATCGCGCACTTCACTGCCGAGAAAAGTGACATTGGTCCAGGCTGTTTGCGCGAAAAGCGGGCCGACCATGGCTTTCCCGAACAAAACGGTCAGCGCGAGCAACCCGGTTACGGCCAGGCCGGGCTGGGCGGTCGCAGGACTCCAGCCGTTTGATCCCGGGCTCCACCAGGATGATGTCTGCGCGGCGGCGGCGCCTTTCCAACCGAACCACCAGCCAATCAGGACCACGGCCACGAGCGCAGCAGTCTTGGCAAACGTGAAAGTGTTTTGCACGATCTTGCCGATGCGCAGGCCGCGCATGTTGGTCAGGGTAAGGACGAGGATGAGGAGGATGGCGGTGAGTTGCTCGCTGGAAAGACTCAACGCGTAACCACGGCTTAACGAAATCGGCGCGAGCAGGTAATGGTCGGAAGCGACGGCCGGCGCGAACACGCCGAGAAACTTGGCGAAGGCAATGGCCACGGCGGCGATCGTGCCGGTTTGCACGACCAGGAAGAGGGTCCAACCGAACAGAAAACCGAGCGCGGGCCCGTAGGCTTCGCGCAGAAAAACATAAACACCACCCGCCCGAGGCATCATGGTGGCCAGTTCCGCGCAGCAGAGCGCGCCCGTCATGGTCATGAGGCCGGCCACCGCCCAGGCCAGCAACAGCCAGCCGGGCGCCGTGATGAGACGGGCCGATTCGGCCGAAACGATGAAGATGCCGGAGCCGATCATCGAGCCGACCACAATCATGGTGGCGTCGAGGGGCCCGAGCGCGCGGATCAATCTGGAGCCGTCGTTCTGTTCCGTCTCGTCCATCTTCACACGGTCCCGGGAGATTGAATCCGCACGTGCTCTTTCTCAAGCTCAACGCGCAAGGCGCGGGCAAACTCGACCGCGCCGGGCGTATCGCCATGCACGCAAATCGTGCCGGCCCGCACCTCCACATCCACATGGTCAATCGACCGAACCCGTCCCTCGGCCAGCATGCGCAGAACACGCGCCGCCGCCGCCGCGGGATCACGCAGCACTGCCTCCGGTTCGGTCCGCGGCACGAGCGAGCCATCCCGAAGGTAATTGCGATCCGCAAAAAACTCGGAGACCACGCGCAACCCGAGGGCTTCCCCCGCCGCCTCCAGCTGACTGCCGGGCAGAGCGAATAAGAGCAAGGCGGAGTCGACCGTTTTCACGGCCCGGGCCACGGCCTCGGCCAAATCGCGGTCGCGCGCCGCCATATTATAAAGCGCACCATGTGGCTTCACATGCGCCGGACGGATCCGGGCCGCCTCCGCCACGGCCCGAAACACTCCCAATTGATAAGAGACGGCGTCGAACACTTCGCCGGCGCTGACATTCATTTCTTTCCGTCCAAAATTCTCCCGGTCGAACAGGCTGGGATGCGCACCCACCGCCACGCCGCGACTTCGCGCTGCGTCTAACGCGGCGCGCATCGATTCAGCATCGCCGGCGTGAAAACCGGTGGCGATATTGACGGAGGAGACGAGGTCGAGCAGTGGCTCGTCATGCCCGGCGCCTTCCCCGAGATCCGCATTCAGGTCGACGCAGAGCGAATTCACGATTGCAGGCTGACTCCCACAGAGAAGCGGCTGAGCTCCGCTTCGCGCGCCAACAAAAGGCGATGGGCGTCGCTGAGAGAGACTTCACGAAATCGAACCGTCTGGCCGGGACACAACTGCGCTGCCTTGGGAAGGTCGACTGTGATCACGTGCCCGATCTTGGGGTATCCGCCGATTGTCTGGCAATCTCCGAGCAGTAGGATCGGCTTTCCGTTCGGCGGAACTTGAATCGTTCCGGGAACCACCGCTTCGGAGATCAGATCGCCGTGATCTTCCCGCCGGAGGATAGGGCCGTCCAGGCGCGCCCCCATGCGATTCGAATCAGGCGAGACGGTGAAAGCGACGCTGGTCAGCGTCTGTTGGGCCGACGCATCGAACTGGGGCCAGCCAGCCCCTCGAACAAAACGTAAAACCGGCGCAGCCTTCGCCGGCATGGCCCACTCGGCTGGAGCGCTCCAGGAAAAAATTCGGCGCTGGCTGCTCATATTCAGTGGGGGAGACGCGGCCAACGGAACGACATCCCCGCTTCGCAGAGGGCGTCCGTCGAAACCACCAAAGCCGGCGCGCAAATCCGTCGATCGACTGTTGAGAATCGGAGCAACCTCGATTCCGCCAAAGAGGGCGAGCCAGGCGCGGCATCCCACGCGGGGCTGATTGAAAGCCAACTCTTCCCCTGCTTGAACCAAGCCGACCCGGCCGGGGGAAAGCGGCGCCTTTCCAATCTTCACGTCAAAATCTGCGCCGCACCATGCGAGCAAACGCGGACTGCTAAATTGCATGCGCAATCCGCCCAGAGTGATTTCCAGGCCCGCCGCCGTTTCCTCGTTCTCAAGCAAAAGATTGGCGACGCGCAAGGCATGTCCATCCAGCGCGCCCCCTGGCGAGACGCCGAAGCGCCGCGCCCCGGGCCGCCCGAGATCCTGAACGGTGGTCAGGAAGCCAGCGTGCAGAACCGTGAATGCGTTGTCCTTATTCAATCGCGCAATGGTTTATCGCATGAGTGACTCGAACTCCTCCCGCCCGATCGGACGAAAGCGGATGCGATCGCCTGCGCACAAAAGCGCGGGCGGATTCTTTTTCGGATTGAAAAGGCGCAGCGGAGTGCGACCGATCACATTCCATCCGCCCGGCGATGTCATCGGATAAATTCCGGTCTGGGTGGCCCCGATCGCGACGGAGCCGACCGGAACTTCCTTGCGCGGCACGGTCCGGCGGGGCGTGGCCAATTCTCGCGGCAGCCCGCTCAAATAAGGAAAGCCCGGTGTGAAACCGACGCAATGAACGCGGTAGTCCGCGCCCGCATGGAGATCGATCACTTGCTGAGGGGAGAGGCGGGCGTGGTGCGCGATATCATCCAGGTCGAGCGCGAACTTTTCGTCATAACACACCGGAATATCGATCGCGTTCGAATCCCATCGCTTCAGTCGGACCTGACCATTGGCCAGAGCCGTCTGAAGGGCAGCGGCCAGGTCATTGTAGACGTTCGCCGGATCGGCCCCGGCCGGGGCCAGCGCCCTCGGATCGTAGAACACGGCGATCGTCGTGTAGGAGGGAGCCAGTTCCGTGATACCCGGCAAATTGGCTCGGCGCAGAAGTTCGAGGTAACCCAGAACTTCATCCAGGACTTCAGCGGGCGCGTCTTCGAAAGTGTCGCGGATCCTCAGAATCATCCCGCAATCTCCCAGCGGCGAAATGTCCATGGATCTCTATGGGGTCATGCGAAACGATTGATCACGGGAAAGCACGCGGCGGGTCACTCTACGATCGGGCATCGTCCGAGACCTTGTCGGCCACCGTGTCCATCTGGTCTTTCATTTTGTCTATCTTCGGATGCACTTCCCGGATGAGATCGTGCTCCGCCTTCGAAATGCGCTCGATCCGTCTGGTTACTTCGTGCAATTCCTGCAACATCGAGTCCTGCCGCGAAGAGATGCGATGCATCCACCAAAAGCAAACGGCCCAGCAAAGGGTGCCGATCAAGGTCAGAACGAGCGCAAACATGCTCCGGTTATATCGCAAGCTGGAGCGACTCAGGCAAGTGCTCTAAAAAATTTTCCAGGATCAAGCCTTGGAAAATTGGTGCGCTCCGGCCGCTGATCCAATCGACGCGAGCGCGCGGCGAGCAACGCGTGGGCCGGGCCATCCCGCTGCCCATGCAGAAGTCGACCAATAGAGGCTGCAAATAAATCCATTCTGGCCTCAAAACGAGACCATCGCCAGAATTTGATGCCGAAGTTAGCGTTTCCAGTCGACTAGAACCGAATTCTTAACTCATTCATGGACAGATAGAAACAATGAATCGGCCCATCACCGCTGAGGGCCCGTCCTGTTTCCCGCCTGCTGGCCCAAAGCGTGATCATCATAAGACAACATGAGAGCGATAACAAAAGAACAAGGGTTCGACCTGACCTCACTCGATCATGCAACCCAAGGAAGAAAGAACGTTATGCCAAAATCAAAGAAGACCCTCAAAGTGCGGGACCAGGTGCCCGCCCAGGATCCGAAAGGCGGCAGGCACGGCATGCCGCCCAAATATCCAAACAGCGGAGGCGGAAAGAGCACACAGCGCCAGCACTTCGCTCCCCGCTAACCAGTCCATCCCTTGCACTGCGGGTGCGGATCCCGCAGTGCCGAAGGGAGACCCCGCGCGAAATGTTACTGGTTTTTTACCGCTTCAATTTCCAGCTTAATGGTCACGTACTGACCGATCCCGGAGAGCGTTTCCGCGCTGCGGCTGAACATCAGATTGAAATCGCGCCGTTTCAGCGACTCCGTCGTGACGGCCCAACGGGAATGCGCGGTTGATTCCTCATTTCCCATCGGCGTCAGCAGCGTGACGTGCAGAGTAATGGGCCGCGTCACGCCGTGCATGGTCAGGTCGCCTACAATATCTCCAGTCTGGGCACCCGTTTGTTTCACGCTCCGGCTTTTGAAAGTGATCTGGGGATATTTGGCCGCGTCAAAGAACTCGGCACTGCCCAAATGGTCGTCGCGCTTTCGGATTCCGGTGTCGATGCTCTTCACCTGAATCTGGGCCGTCACGGAAGAGCGTTCCGGGTGCTCGCGATCAATCTCCATCGTGCCCGCGCACTGCGTAAACTTTCCTTTCGTGACACCGAGAAATTGATGTACGCCAAAGGAGACCGTCGATCGCGCGGCATCGATCCTGTAGGAATCGGTGGCGGGTGCGACCTCGAGACTGGCGAGGAACAGTCCAAGGGAGAGAAGAACATGTTTTGTTGTTTTCATAATGATTGACGGGTGGAAACGGCGGTCGAGACTTTTCCGGCGAATTGCCGGAGCAGGGGCGTGCGTGTGATGGGAAGCTTCCCGAACAAGTTCGCCAGGGCGGCGGCGGGATGACTCAGATCCATGCGGGGGTCGTGCACGCCCGCGATCCGGGCCAGTTCCTTTTCGAAATGAGCAATGGCGCGAAGGGAGGCGTCGTTGCCGTGCAGGAAGGTGAAGGCGCGTTGCAGAAGGGTAAATAACGCCGGCTCGTGATGATCCCGTTCGGTGCAAAGCTCGATCAGCTCCACAAAGTAGGAAGCCGTCTGGGTCCGTCCGTAATCCTGCCGGATACCGGCAAACGGATTTCGCAAAACCACTTCGGTCAGCGTGTGCAAACTGGATTTGCGCGACCGCACGATCTGGATCTCGGCTTCGTAAAAGAGATCGAGCTTCCCGGCAAAAACGCTTTTGGCGCGACGCGCCCCTTTCGCCATCGTCTGAATGCAACCGAGCGAGTCAGTACACCAGGAAACGATCAGGCTGGTGTCACTGAATTTGCGTCTCCGCAAAAGGATCGCAGTCGCCGATTCCACAGCGGAACTCTAGCACGTCCGGGGCGGTCGTCCCAAAGGGGAGGTGGTCGGGACGCCGCGCGGCGGCGTTCACTCCGCGGACATCGTTCCGCTCTCTACCTTTCTTAAGGCGCGCTCAGCGGACCTCGCAGCGCGAGGTCCCTACCTCGCCCTGAAAAATGGACCCGATCAGTGCCCTAAATGCCCCAGCCAGAAGTTTACCCGGAAGGTCAGCTGATCGCTGTCCGACCGGACGCTGGTGTTGCCGGGGAAAACCGGTCCCTGGCTCGAAGAAAAATGGAAATTGTGGCTGCCAAAACCGTTGTGCCGATATTCGAAGCCCATGCTGCAATTCGAAGTGACCGCGTATTCCAACCCTCCCCCGGCTGTATAACCGACTAGAACGCTGTCATCTTCTCCTTGATAGCGGTTCCGGATCGATCCAATAAAGCCTTCTCCCTGCTGGCCACCGTTCGGATCACCGACCATAGGCTGGAATCCGAAGAAGTCCGTGTTCGCCGTATCGGCCGCGTGGACCGTGACACCGGCAAACGAAACGCCGCCCGTTCCGTAAAAGAGAAACGGCCCCATCGCGTACCCGAGGCGGGCCGAGCCGTAACCGGTCCAGTTCGTTTTCGCCTGGCGCATACTGATCTCGGTTGTTTCAGCCGAGTTGACAAATCCGTTGAAGCCCAACGGCCTGTTACTTTCCCCGAAGAAGGTCCGGCTAAATCCGTTAGACTGAGCGATATTACTCGAAGTAGAGACGCCACTAAAAGCGCCTTCCAAGCCAACCACAAAATGGCCAAATTGCATTTGGTAGCCGATCTGGCCACCACCCGTGACGGAAATATCCGATCCCCCATTTTTGTCGCCGGAACTACTGAAGCTGGAGAGAGCGGAACCAAACATCGGCTCATTCGGGGTCGGCGCGTCTGATACCCTGGCTCGGGGCCGTCCTTCGAAGAGGAACAATTGCTGCCCAACGTCGACGGTCGAATGATAACCACTGATATCGTGATTGGTCCAGGCAGAGCCGACGTTGCCGCCAATATAAAATCCGCTCCAATCGAACGACGCAGGCGGCTTGGGAAACTCTCCAGCCACCGCCAGCGAGGCCGACCAGGCAGCCAGCCCCAGAGCGCAACCGACCATCCCCACGGTCCGACCCGTCCGCACAAAGAAATGAAATAGCCTCATAGATGTTGTTATCGCGGGCGACTTCAGCAGAATGCCTACGTTAAGCCAAGCCTAAAGATTACACCCGAGATGAACCCGACCCGGGGCTAATTCAGCGATTGACGATGTGCAGAGCGCGCTTATCGACGGCGAGCGCTGCTTCTTTAACCGCTTCGCTCAACGTGGGATGCGAATGGCAGGTCCGGCCCAGGTCTTCCGCGCTCCCCCCAAATTCCATGACCGACGCGGCCTCCGCAATGAGTTCGGAGGCGGCATGCTGAAGAATATGCGCCCCCAGGATCCGATCGGTTTTGGCGTCCGCCACAAACTTCACCATGCCTTCGGCATCTTCATTGGCCAAAGCGCGACCGTTGGCGCGGAAGGGAAACTTACCAATCTTCACCTCGATCCCCTGTTCCTTGGCTTGCTCTTCAGTCAGTCCGACGCCGGCGAGTTCCGGGTTTGTGTAGATGACCCAGGGGATCACGTTGTAATTCACGTGACCCGATTTGCCGGCAATATTTTCAACACAGGCGATTCCTTCGTCCTCCGCCTTATGCGCCAGCATGGGACCCGGAATCACATCCCCGATGGCGTAAATGCCTTCGATGTTGGTGCGGAAATGCTCATCCACTTTGATGCGCTTGCGCTCGTCAAACTCAACGCCAACCTTGTCGGCGCCGACTCCTTCGGAAAACGGACGCCGTCCGACGGAGACCAGCACCTTGTCGGCTTCAAAGGTGAGCTCCTCGCCGCCTTTGTTGGCGGTCACGGCAACGCGCCCATCTGCCACTTTAACTGCGCCCACCTTGGTTTCGAGATGGAAGGTCATGCCTTGCGCGGTCAGCGCGCGCTGCAGGAGATTGGCCAGCTCCAAGTCAAAGCCAAGACCGATGCGTGGCAAGAATTCGAGGAACGTTACTTCCGAGCCCAGCCGGCTCCAGACCGATCCCAATTCCAGCCCGATCGCACCCGCGCCGATCACGAGCAATTTGGCCGGCGGCTCCGTAAACGAGAGCGCCTCGGTGCTGCTGACGATGGCCTGCCCGTCAAACTTCGCGAAGGGCAACTCCATCGGCACGCTCCCGGTCGCGATCACGATGTTCTTCGCTTCGACCTCCTGCGTTTCGCCCTTGGAGGATTGCACGGAGACTTTTCCCGGCGCGGTGATCGTCCCAATCCCCTCCAGTGTCGTCACCTTGTTCGACTTCATGAGCGCGCGCACCCCGCCTGTCAGCGTTTTGACCACCTTGTCTTTGCGCTGCAGCATTTTACTGAGGTCGACGGTCACGTTCTCGATCACGATGCCGTGTTTGCCCGCCTCTTTTTTGGCGAAAGAAAAATGATCGCTCGAAGTGAGCAGGGCCTTACTCGGAATGCATCCGATGTTCAGGCAGGTGCCGCCCAGTTCCTTGTCTTTCTCGACAATGGCCGTCTTCAACCCGAGCTGTCCGGCCCGAATAGCCGCCACGTATCCTCCGGGCCCGGAGCCGATAATAATGACATCAAATTTTTCCATAATAATAATCCGTGGCATCGGCATCTTGCCGATGGGACATGCGCTGGAAGCGCATGCCACGATCGAACTCAAAAATCCAAAGGGAGTTTGCCGGGCTGTTCGATTCCTTCCTTCACCTTGATCAAAAAGGTGACCGCTTCTTTTCCATCCACGGCGCGATGGTCATAGCTCAAGGCCAGATACATCATGGGCCGGACTTCAACCTTGCCGTCCACCGCGATGGGGCGCGGCATAATCTTGTGCATGCCCAGAATCCCGCTCTGCGGCGGATTCAAAATCGGCGTGCTCAAAAGCGAGCCGTAGACGCCGCCATTGGAAATGGTGAAAGTGCCGCCCTGTAAATCCTCGATCTTCAATTTCCCCTCACGCGCCTTGGCTGCGTACTCCACGATCCCTCGCTCCAGGTCCGCGAAGCTCTTCTGGTCGGCGTCGCGCACAATCGGGACGACCAGGCCGCGCTCCGTCCCGACCGCGACCCCGATGTCATAAAAATGATTGTCAATGAAATCGTCGTCTTCGATCCGGCCGTTGATGGCGGGCACCGCTTTGAGCGCCTCGACCGTGGCCTTGATGAAAAACGACATGAACCCGAGCTTAAATCCGTTCTTTTTGACGAAAGCGTCCTGCGACTGGGTTCGCAGATCCTGCACAGCCGTCATGTCGCATTCATTAAAGGTAGTGAGAATCGCGGCGGTCTGCTGCGCCATGACTAATTGCGCGGCGATTTTGCGGCGCAACGGCGACATCTTGCGGCGGGTGAAGCGACTGCCCCCTGATGGTCGATCTTGCCCTCCTCCCGCTGCCGGGGAAGTCGCTGGCTTCCCTGGGACGGCCGCGCCGTCCCCTCCAGATTTGTTTTCCTGCGCAGCGACCAGAGCGTCGCCTTTTG
Organism: Chthoniobacterales bacterium; assembly: GCA_038203615.1. Lineage (GTDB taxonomy): Bacteria > Verrucomicrobiota > Verrucomicrobiia > Chthoniobacterales > UBA10450 > JBBRDU01. The sequence goes on along the minus strand of JBBRDU010000024.1, from coordinate 18,181 downwards.
TGAGCCGCCCGCCTTTTCCAGTGCCCGCAATTTTGTCAGGTTCCAGTTTCTCTTCTTCAACAATACGACGAACCGACGGAGACAAGGTTTCCTTACTAATGCCTGCCGAACTTTTCTGAGCTTCCGCCTCCGTCTTCGGCGAAGTCTTCGTTTCGGCCGGCGCGGTCTTGGAATCGTCAATCGTGGCGACGGTCTCCCCAATCTTCACCTCCTGACCCTCCGGCACGAGCGTGTCGAGCAGGCCCGCTTTTTCGGCCACGATTTCGGTGGAAACCTTGTCCGTCTCGAGAGTGAAGAGGGCGTCACCGGCCTGGACGAATTCGCCCGATTTCTTGTGCCAGACCGAGACCACCCCGCTCGAAATGGATTCGCCCACTGCGGGAATTTTGACTTCAATACTCATCCCGCGGCTAACTAAGCGCAAAAGGCGGCGGCGTCATCAGCAAAATCTCCGGAAAGAGCCATTCGGACACGTTCTCTTGAGCAGCTGGGCTGCTTGATTTTGGCACGGCTGGCGGAGCGACCGCCCTCCAACTTCTAAGTCGCGCAAGGCGCTGCAGCCGTTGTAGGGCAAGCGCTCCGCTTGCCATCTTCGCTGGTGGGGCGACGCTCTGCGGAGCGGTCGAGTCTCTTTTCCTCCGGCATTTCGTCGGCTCCCGCCGCGGCGGGTAAACGGTGGAGTCTCGCCCCACCACACCTTCTGATTAAAGGGTGAACGCCTCTTTGATGAGGCGGGCTTGCTCCCGTTTATGCACGGCGAGCGCGCCCACGGCGGGGCTGGCGCTGGCATTGCGCCCGGCGTAAACAATCTCTTTCTTAAACAGAGCGCGTAGTCGCGGCTCCAGGAACGTCCAGGCCCCCATGTTCTGCGATTCTTCCTGGCACCACACCAACTTCACCGTTTTCGGAAACGGTTTCAGCAGGGCGCGCAACCGGGACGTGGCCAGCGGATAAAGCTGCTCGATCCGGATGATGGCCGCGTTCTCGATGTTTAGGGCGGTGCGATAGTTGAGCAGATCGTAATAAACTTTGCCGGAACAAAAAATGACGCGCTCGGTTTGCGAGGCGACGCCCGCCTTCGGTCCGGGCAGAATTTCTTCGAACCGGCCCTTCGTAAATTCCTCCGCGGGCGACGAGGCAAATTCCGCGCGAAGCAGACTTTTCGGAGTCATGATGATGAGCGGCTTGATAAAATCGCGCTTCATCTGCCGGCGCAAAACGTGGAAGTATTGGGCGGCTGTGGTCAGGTTGCAGACCTGGATGTTGTCCTCCGCGCAGGCCTGAAGGAAACGCTCGAGCCGGCCGCTGGAGTGGTCCGGGCCCTGTCCTTCATAACCGTGCGGCAAGAGAAGCACGATACCGCTCGGCCGTTGCCACTTCGATTCCGCCGAAACGATAAACTGATCGATGATGGTCTGGGCGCCGTTCGCGAAATCGCCAAATTGCGCTTCCCACAAGCAGAGCATGTTTGGGTAATCGAGCGAGTAACCGTAGTCGAACCCGAGGACGGCCGCCTCCGAGAGCAGGCTGTTGTAAATGCAGATGCGCTCCTGCTCGCCCCCCAGGTGCATGAGCGGAACGTAGGGCGCTCCCGTTTTCAGATCGTAAAGAATAGCGTGCCGCGTGCTAAAGGTGCCGCGCGAACTATCCTGCCCGGAAAGGCGCAGCGGAATCATCTCAAGCATGAGCGAACCGAAAGCGAGCGCCTCGGCGTAATGCCATTCGTAGGGCCCGCCATTTTCAAAAACCTTGCGCCGATGCTCGAGGATGATGCGCTTGATCTTGGGCTGCACGGTGAAATCAGCCGGCACCTGGGTCAGGGCGTCCACGATTTTCCGCAGCATTTCCTGGCTAATGGCGGTGGGCGTGGATGAACTGGTGTATTCAGGCTGAAACACGGCGGTCGATTCGGTGAAGCGCGCGGCGTCGCTGGTCTTGTCTTGCTCGAGCGCCTTGACCTGTTGCAGCGCCATCTCCAGGCGAAGCTCGAACTCGGTCTCGAGCGAGGCGGCGTCATCATCGCTGAGGACGCCGCACTCGAGTAGCTCGCGTTTGTAGAGCTGCGCCACGGAGGGATGTTTATCGATCCGGGCATACAGTTCCGGCTGGGTGAAGGCCGGTTCATCCCCTTCGTTATGCCCGTAGCGCCGGTAGCAATACATGTCGATGACCACGTCCCGGCCAAATTCCTGCCGAAACTCGAGAGAGAGCAGACTAACGAATCGCACCGCGATCGGGTCGTCGCCGTTCACGTGAAAAATGGGCACTTCGATCATCTTCGCGATATCCGTCGCGTACATGGACGAGCGCGCATCTTCCGGCAGAGTGGTGAAACCGATCTGATTATTGACGACCGCGTGGACGGTTCCGCCCGTGCCGTAGCCGGCGAGTTGGGACATGTTCAGGGTCTCGGCCACCATGCCCTGGCCGGCGAAGGCGGCATCGCCATGGATGAGCAGGGGCAAAACCTTGCGCCGATGTTCGATGTCACCGCGAATGCGCTGGCGGGCGCGAGCCGTCCCTTCCACCACCGGGTCGACCGCCTCGAGATGGCTCGGGTTGGCGGCCAGCCGAATCTCGACCTCCGCGCCGCCGGCCAGCTTGCGCACGCTGCGATAACCCAGATGATATTTCACGTCGCCGTCGCCCGCCACCAGGTCGGGAATGTAGTTTTCGGTGAACTCCGTGAAAATAACCTTGAGCGATTTGCGCAATAAATTCGCCAGGACATTGAGCCGGCCGCGGTGCGCCATGCCCATGCAGATTTCCTCGACCCCCGCGTCGGGACACTTTTGCAGGATGGTATCGAGGATTACCATCAACCCTTCCGCCCCCTGCAGGGAGAACCGTTTCTGGCCGACATAACGAGTGTGCAAAAATGTCTCGAACGACTCGGCTTCGAGCAGGGCGCGCAGCAAGCTGACTTGGGCATCGCGCGGGGTCTCTCGCTTGGGCGGGCGCGATTCCAGGCGATGCCGCACCCAGTTTCGGATGCGGGTGTTCTGGATATGCATGAACTCCGCGCCGATGGATTCGGCATACATTTGCTCGAGCAGCGCGATCATTTCGCGCAAGGTCATCTGGCGATTATCGAGGAAGAATTTGGAGGAAACCCGGAGGTCGAGATCCTTCTCGCTGAACCCGAGCTCGCGCAGCGTGAGCAACGGATTCTCCGGCCGCTTCTCGGCCAGCGGATTCACCCGGGCGATGGTATGACCGAGGGTTCGGTAGGCGTAAACGAGGCCGTCGATGCGCGTCTGGAGCGGGTTCTCCCGCACGGTCTCCGCCTGGCCCACCGCGCCGTTGCGTTGCGGCAGGTTGCCCAGCTCGAATCCCTCGAAGAAAGCCGACCATCCGGAATCGACCGATTCCGGGTTTTGCTGCCAGCGGCGATAATTCTCCTCGAGCAATTCGAGGTTCGCCCGAGCGGCAATGGAGGTGCGCATGACTCATGCAATCTGCAAGCATTACGGCGGGCGGCAAGTTGACACTCCGTGGCGCGCTTCCATACTTGTCGCAAAATGACCCGTCGTATCGCTCTCCCCATTTCCCTGGCAGGCCTTTGTCTCCTCCTCAACGGCGGAGCCACGGTCTCCCTCGGACAGGCGGACCCGGCTGCTGAGCCGAGCGTCCTGGCGGTGGCCAAGGCCCTCCCCGCCGTCGTCAATATCACGACCGAGCGGATCGTGCGCCGAACCGTGCGCGACCCGGTAGAAGACTTTTACGCGCAGTTCTTCGGCAATTATCGGACCCGCCCACGGGAGATCCGGCAAACCCTGCAGAGCCTCGGTTCCGGGTTCATGGTCGATCCGGCCGGTTACATCGTGACGAACCAGCATGTGGTGGAGCGCGCCGCCGATCTCAAGATCCAGGTCACGACCAACGACGGGAAGACCTACAATGCCCATTACATCACGGGCGATGACAAGAAGGACCTCGCTTTCATCAAGATCGATGCGAAAGCCGCTTTTCCATTTATCAGTCTGGATAACATTTCCCCGAACTTGTTAGGCGAAACCGTCATCGTGGTGGGCAATGCCGTCGGCTACGGCAGCTCGATCAGCCGCGGCGTGCTCAGCGCGGTCGAGCGCGACATCACGATCGATAACATGGAGTACAAAAACCTCGTGCAAACCGATGCCGCCATCAACCCGGGCAACAGCGGCGGTCCCGTCATCGATCTGTCCGGGCGCCTCGTCGGAGTCAGCTCCGCCAAGATGGCTTTCACCCCGCAGGGGATCCCCGCCCAGGGTCTGGGCTTTGCCATTCCGGCCGAGATCGTGCGCGACAGCGTCGTCCAGTTTCGCAAAATCGCGGAAAAGCGATCGACCCAGCCGGACGGTGGCCCGGAAACGGAGACCGCTTCCTCCAGCACCGAGCGCTTCTTTGGAATTCAGCTGCAGGATCTGACGGAGGAATTAACGACCGCCCTCGGCTACGCGCCGAACCGCGGGGTTCTGATCAGCGCGGTGGAGCCGGACAGCCCGGCCGATGAAGCCGGCGTCCAGCGCGGGCTCGTTATTTATCAAATCGGCAAATATGATGTAAGGTCAGCCAAGCAGGTGGAAGGCCTGCTGGCCCGGGCCAAGAGTGGCACGAGCGTGGATTTCGTGGTCGGCGTGGTGCGGACCGATGGCACCGGCCAGCGATTGGAAACGGTCACGCTGGCGGCCCGTTGACCCGTGGAATTTTTTTTTTCGCAACGTCCGTGTGGTTTGGCTGCCTGATGGAATGATTCGCAAATGATTAAGGTTGAAAATCTGACCAAACGGTATGCCGGACATACCGCAATCAAGGACTTGAGCTTCGAGGTCGAAAAAGGCGAGATCGTCGGCTTCCTCGGCCCAAACGGGGCGGGCAAGACAACGACCATGCGCATCCTGGCCAGCTTTTTGCCTCCCACGGCCGGGCGCGCCTCCATCGCCGGGTTCGACGTGTTCGAGCAATCCCTGCAAGCCCGGGCTCACCTCGGTTACATGGCCGAAAATGTGCCTCTCTATAATGATATGCGGGTCACGGAGTACCTGGATTACCGGGCTGCTCTGAAAGGCGTGCCGCACCGGCGTGTCGGGGAGCGGGTCGGAGACGTCAAGGAATTGTGCGGACTGAAGGAGGTCGAAAGGAAACTGATCGCCACCCTCTCCAAGGGATATCGGCAGCGCGTGGGTCTGGCCGATGCGCTCCTCCATGAGCCGGACCTGCTGATCCTGGATGAACCGACCATCGGCCTCGACCCGAACCAGATTCGGCAGGTGCGCGACCTCATCAAGAACCTGGGCAAACAGCACACCATCCTGCTTTCCACCCACATCCTACCGGAGGTGGAAATGACCTGCAGCCGCGTCATTATTGTTCATCGCGGCCGGATTGAAGCGTCCGATACGCCGGAAAATTTGCTGAGCCAGATCCGCCAGGCCGGTGGCGTGCTGGTCGAGGCGAAGGTGGGCGACGACAATGGAGCGGAGGAGCTAAAGAAAATCTCCGGGGTGCGCGACGTCACGAGCGAGAGCGAGGGCGACTGGAAGATTTTCTCGCTGCGGGTGGAATCGGGCGTGGACGTGCGCACGGAAATTTTTCAACTGGCGACCGCGCGCCACTGGACGGTGCGCGAATTATCGCAACGCCGAGCCACTCTGGAAGACGTCTTTGTGGAAATCACGCACCCGGATGAAGTCTGAAATGCAAACAGAAGCAAACGTCCAACGCTCAACGTCCAACGCTCAACGTCCAAGGCAGAGCGGACTGACGCCGTAACTTCGTATGCGAAAATTCTTTGTCTTATTGATGCGCGAGATCCGGAGTTATTTCTACTCCCCCATCGCTTACATCGTCCTGGTTTTTTTCCTGCTCGTGAGCGGGGTCGATTTTTATTTTCAGATCTCTTTCATGAACCAGCGGGCCGTGGGCTACTCCGTACAGGAGGCTTTTTTCAACTCCATCTTCTTCTGGTTCGCTTTCGTCCTCATTTTTCCTCTCATCACCATGCGCCTGTTCTCCGAGGAATTTAAACTCGGCACGATCGAGCCGCTCATGACCGCTCCGGTGCGCGACTGGCAGGTCGTGCTGTCCAAGTTTTTCGGTGCCCTCTTTTTCTACATCGTGCTTTGGATTCCGACGGCCGCGTATTTCTGGATGTTCCACATCATCACCCACCAGGACGCGGCCAGCTCGCCCGGTGCCTACGCCGGCTCCTATCTCATGCTCCTGCTGCTCGGGATGTTTTACCTGTCGGTCGGCTGTTTCGCCTCGGTCCTGACCAAAAATCAGATCGTCGCCGCCATCGTGTCGTTTTGTGCGATCACCCTTCTGTTTTTCCTCGGGCTCGTCCAATTCATCCTGCTCGATGTCAGCGCCAGCACGCGCGAGTTGCTCGGTTACTTCTCGGCCCTGGAACAGATGGGCACGCTCTCTCGCGGCATTCTCGATACGCGGCCCATCGTTCTTTATCTGAGTATGACGGCGGTCATGCTGACACTTACGTATCAAGCGTTCCAATCGCGGAAGTGGAGGCTGTAACGATGGCGGACACCCCTTCCCCAAACGAGCCGCGCAAGAAAATTCGGCGGCTCCAGATTGGATTCAATGTTCTGCTTCAGGTCGGACTCCTGCTCGCCCTGGCCATCATGGTCAACTCGCTGGGCCTTAAACATTACCGGCGCTGGGATCTTTCGCGCGACCAGAAGTATGCGCTCTCCGACAAGACGAAGCGTTTCCTCGACTCGGTCAAAGGAAAGATGCGCATCACTGTCTTCTTTTCACCGAGCACGCCCATCACCGGGGACGTGGGGAGTCTGCTGACGGAGTATCAATACGCGGCCAAGGGCAAAATTGACGTGGAGAACATCGACCCGGAGCGGAATCTCTCACGGGCCAAGGAGCTTTTTGAGAAGTACAAAGTAGTGAGCGACGAAAGTCTGCTCGTAGTCGATTACGAGGGCCGCAACAAAACGGTCAAGGCGTCGGAAATGGCGGAGATCGACCAGAGTGGGATGGCTCTCGGGGAAGGCCCGCGCGTCGCCGCCTTCAAGGGTGAACAGGCACTGACCTCGGCCATGATCGACCTGGTGGAAGGCAAAAAGAACACGCTCGGTTATATGCTCGGCCACAAGGAGCCGCCCATTGCGGATCCCAGCCCGATCTCAGTGCTCAAGACATTCATCGAGAACGAGAATATCAAGTTCCAGGAAGTGAACCTGTTCGAGCTCGGTCAAATCCCGGCCGATCTGAAAACCATCATGATCCTCGGGCCGCAATACGATTTTTCCGATCGCGAGATGAAATTGCTGCGCGATTTCTGGAGCAAACAGGGACGCATCCTGTTGCTGCGCGATCCGGCCGCCAAGACTCCGAAGCTCGACGCCTTCCTGGGCGAAGTGGGCGTGCACGTGAACGACGATCGCCTCATGGTTTTCATCAAAACCGGGATCCAGGAAGTGGGGTTGACCCGCGACGTGCAGGCGCGCTTTGTCGGCGAAAATCCGATTACGAAACGACTGGCCGGGGCGCGCGCCCTGTTTTTTGGCGGAACCTCTTCGCTCACTCTGGAAGTCGATCGCATGCGAGCTGCCAATATCCAAATCGAACCTCTGCTCGAAGCGGAGAAGGGTTATTTCGCCGAGAAGGATTACAACTCGAACGACCAGGCGAAGTACCAGGCGGACGCGGTCAAACCTGGCGGCGGACCGGTCCAGCTCGCCGCCCTGGTCGAAAAAGGCGGGAGCGCCGATGCGCGGGTGCAGGTCAATTCCGCCCGCCTCGTGGTGGTGAGCAATTCCACTTTCGTGGAAGACAAGGCGCTGACCCAGGAGCAACAGGGTCTCGATTTCATCTCCGGCGCAGTCAATTGGTTGCTCAGTCGGGAACAAATGATTGGCATTGCCCCGAAAGTGCCCAAGACATTGACCTTCACCCTGAGCGACGACGCCCTGCGCAGTGTGCGCTGGCTCATTCTTATCTTGATGCCGCTCGTTCCCGCCATCATCGGCGTAGCGGTCTGGTGGAGACGCCGGGCCTGATCCCTTGCGCTCATTCGTATGAAGGCGAAGACGACAATCATCCTGCTTCTCATGACCGGACTGCTTTTCGGCTACATGTACTTCTGGGACAAGAAGCAGCCGAGCTCCGAAGAAGCGAAACGCCAGGCGCAGAACGTCATCCACATTCAGACCGAGCAGATCGACGCCATGATCATCCAGAATGGCGACGACAAGATCGAATTGCGCCGGCACGACAAAAAATGGCGTCTGGAAAACCCGATCAAAGATCAGGCAGACGGCGCCGTGATCGAAACCATCCTTTCGGAAGTGGAGAGCTGGCCCAAGGACGCCACCATTTCCGCCAAAGAAATCGAAGCGGACAAGAACAGGCTGAATGAGTACGGCCTGAACAAGCCAAAACTTCGTTTGAAACTCATCGGCGGAGAGGTTCCCCCGGAAATCCTGTTCGGCAAAGACGCGGCCCTCGAAGGAAAAATGTATGTCCGGTTTGAGAATGCGAAGGAGACCTATGTCGTCTCGCAGTCGGTCAAGAAAGCGATCGAGAAAAAGCCGGATGATTTTCGCGACAAAAAGCTGACCGACCTGAGCACCGCCCAGGTCTCACGATTGATCGTGAAATCGCCCGCCGGCGAGATGGAGTTGGAGAAGAAAAGCGATCACTGGGACCTGGTGCGACCATTGCGCGCGCGCGGCGACGATCAAAAAATTAACGATCTCATTGCGCAGATCACGACGGCCCGGATCCAGCAATTCGTGGCGGACGACCGGGGGGACTTGCGTCCCTACGGCCTGGCCGAGCCCCGCGGCGCCATCACCTTGTTTGGGGACAACGACAAACAGGGCCAGATGCTCCAGATCGGCGCGGTGCCGGATAAACAGAAGGATCAGGTTTACGCCCGGTTTGCTTCCCGCGGATTTGTTTACACCCTGCCGAAGAAAGTGGAGGAAGTGTTAAACGCAAAGCCGAACGATCTGCGCGACCGCCATCTCACCCGCATCGATCGGAACAATCTCGATCGTCTCTCCGTTGAGGCGGCCGGCAAAGGCAAGATCGTGCTGGCCCGGAAAGAGGAGAACTGGACCATCGCCAGTGGCAAGAATGCCCCGGCCAATTCGGCGGAAGTTCGCCGCCTGCTCGACGGGCTGAGCGACGAACAGGTGACGAAGTTTGTCGAAGACGTCGCCTCCAACCTGCCCAAATACGGGCTGGATAAGCCCGCGCTCCAACTGACCTTCAGTTCGTTCGCTTCTGAAAACACGGCCGAAACCAAGGCCGGCGAACATCCGTTCGCTACCATCGCCTTCGGAAAAATCGAGGGAGACAGCGTTTACGCTCGCCTCGGCGATGAACCGTTCATCCTGGCCGTGCGGCGATCGCTCTTCGAGAGCATCTATACGGATCCGTTGCAGTGGCAGGACCTCGCGATTTTTAACTTCAAGCCGGAGCAAATCCATCGACTCAGCGTGAAGACGGACAAGGAACAAACGCTCCTGCACGGGCCCAACAATCAATGGCAATTGGTCAACGGGGCCAGCCCGGTCAACCAGACCAATGTGCAATCGCTGCTCAACACGTTAGCCAGGCTGCACGCGGTGCGCTGGGCCGGGGCGGCCCTCCCCGCCCACGGCTTCGACCCGCCGCAGCTCATCCTCACGTTCACCACTTCGATCGATGACAAAGCCGTGCACAAACTCAAGGTCGGCGCCGCCACCGGCAACGGAATGTGGTTCGCGCGGGTGGACGGGCACGACGGCACATTCGTTTTGAACAATCCGGACCTGAACGCGCTGAAGTTGCCACTCACTCAGGCGCCCGCCCCCTTTCCTGCGGCCAGCGGTTCTCCCGTATCGTCACCGGCCGCGTCCGGTTCGCCGACTCCCGCCGCCGTGACCGCACCGGTCGCCGCCCCCACTCCGTAACGGAACGAGGGCTTCTACCTGGTCGCCGTGTAGATCGTCACGATACCGCCGGTCAGCGGTTTCGCTGCGGCCCGAGCGAGTCCGCTCGCTTCCATCAGGCGCACCATCACCTGGCCGCTCGGGAAATTTTCGATCGATTCGCCTAGGTAATCATAGGCGCTTTTTTGTTTCGTTAGGGCGCAACCGATGAACGGAACCCAGTGATGCAGATAGAACCGGTAAAGCGCGCGCAACAGGGAAAGACGAGGCAGCGAGAAATCCAAAACCAGCAGATGGCCACCCGGCCGAAGGACGCGGTTCATTTCCCGCAGCCCCTCCCCCCAGTCCGGCAAATTGCGCAGCCCAAAGGCAATGGTGACAACGTCGAAACTTTCGTCGCCAAAGGGAAGTTGCCGCGCATCCGCCACCTGGACCTCGCGCACTCCCTTTCTCTTCGCCACCGCCAGCATCTCCTCGGAAAAATCGGCGCCGATCACTTGCGCGTCAGGCAAGCTTCGCTGCAGGACGAGGGCGAGGTCCCCCGTGCCCGTGGCCAGATCCAGCACGCGGCGCGGCTGCCAGCTCCGCACGATTTGGGAAGCCCGCTTCCTCCAATAGAAATCGCACCCGCAGCTCAGAGCATGATTGGCCAGATCGTAGCGTGGCGCGATCGACCCGAACATCGTCCGGATACGTTCCGGTTCAGCTCCTGCCACCAAGTTTTTCAATACCGGGAGATTGGGGCAGCCCGCCGCTTTTGTCGCCTCCGAATTGGATCACGGCGGCAGAGCGCCGTGCCTAAAGTTCTTGGCCGACCGGCTCGGAGAGCCGATTCAACCGTCAAGACGAAGCCGGGACCGCTTCCTCGAGCGGCGCCGCCAGGAACGGCGCAAAGGTATCGAAGGCCCGGCCCGGCAGTGTGCCGACCACACGCGTAAAACCATCCTCATAGTGCAACTCGTGGACCGTGCCATCCCGATGCAGGCGCGCCAGCAAATCCGCCCGCTCCGATGGCAGGCGCAATTCCACCGTCATGGTCCCGCGCGCCACAAATTCCGAAATCCGTCCGACCAACTCGTCGAGGCCTTCGCCCGTCTGGGCCGACACCGAGACGGCGTCCGGAAAATGCCGGCGCAAGGCGAAAAGGGCGGAAGGATCGCTGACTTTATCGATTTTGTTCAACACAACCAGCATTTGACCCGTATTGGCGTCGAGATCCTTCAACACTCGCATGGTCGTATTGTAAAACTCCATCACTTCCAGCTGAGACGCATCCAGCACATGAATGAGGAAGTCGGACAAAACCGCTTCTTCCAGGGTAGCGTTAAAGGCTTCGATCAGTTGGTGCGGCAAGTTGCGCACGAACCCGACCGTGTCGGTCAGCAGTAAGGGCTGCTTGTTCGGGAGCGCGATCTTCCGGGTGGTGGTGTCGAGCGTCGCGAAAAGTCTGTTCTCAATTAGGACATCTGCCCCGGTCAGACGACGCAGCAGGGAAGATTTGCCCACATTGGTGTAACCGACGATGGCCGCGTTCGGCACGGGAGCGCGTTTGCGGTTCTTGCGCTGCGTGGCGCGCGATCGCCGCACGATTTGCAATTCGCGCTTGAGCCGGTCGATCTGCAGCCGGATTTTTCGCTTGTCCTGCTCGAGCTGGCTTTCCCCCTCGCCTTTCGCGCCGATACCGCCCCCTTGTTGACCCAAGTGGCTCCAGGCACGGGTCAGACGCGGCAGGGAATATTCCATGCGCGCAAGATCGACTTGAATGCGCGCCTCGCGCGATTGCGCGCGCGCTCCGAAAATATCGAGAATAATTTCGTGCCGGTCCGCCACGGTGATCCCGGCCAGTTCCTCCCAATTGCGTTGCTGGGAGGGGCTGAGCTCGTTGTCGAAGATCAACACGTCGCATTCGTTTTGTTTGGCCAGGTCCACGATTTCCTGCGCCTTGCCCGATCCGATCAGGTAACGTGCGTGGTTTTCCCGATGAGAAATGAGCGTGCGCGCAACGATCGGAATACCCAGCGTGTCGACCAGCTCGGCCAGCTCATCGAGCAAACTCTGCGCGTCCGCCTTTCTCTCGGCGTCGATATACGCCCCTACCAGGAGCGCGCGCTCCACCATTTTCTCCCTTGGTTTGATCTCAAACATCCGCGAGCAATATAGCGCACGGTGACTCCTTATCCATTTGGATGGTCCGTGTTTGTTTATGCCTGTCATTCCAAGTGAATTCCGCGCGCCGTTCCTTCTCCGGAACGCCCACCTCCAGACCATTCTGGGCGCGGTCCTGCGTCACGGGCGTGAACGCTCGTTTGAACCCCAACGCCTCGAGTTGGCGGACGGCGATTTCCTCGATCTGCACTGGCTGCGCTCCGATCGGCCTCGCCTCGCCATTCTGTCGCATGGTCTGGAGGGATCGGTCGACCAGGGCTACATCCAGGGCATGGCCAACATCTTGTCGGCCAACGATTGGGATGTGCTGGCGTGGAACTTTCGCGGCTGCGGCGCCGAGCCAAATCGGTTGGTGCGCATGTATCACAGCGGCGCGACCGAGGACCTGCGCGCCGTGATCGATCACGTGGCGCCACGCTATCCGCGCATCGCCCTGATCGGCTTTAGTCTGGGAGGGAATCTCATCCTGAAATATTTGGGCGAAGCGCCTCCGCCCTCGGCCGTTGTTGGCGGCGCCGCGATTTCCGCGCCGATTGATCTGGCGGCCAGCGCGCACAAACTCGATACCCGCCTGGGCAATCGCATTTACCTGGGCCGTTTTATTCGCAGCCTCGTGGCCAAAGTCGAAGCCAAGGCGCTGCACTTCCCCGATGAGATCGACGCCCGCGGAAGCCGTAGCCTCCACACTTTCCGGGAATTCGACGATCGCTACACCGCACGCCTGCACGGGTTTCGGGACGCGGAGGATTACTGGAAACAAGCCAGCTCGCGGCAATATCTCCCTCAGATTACGCTTCCCACCTTATTGCTGAATGCGCGGGACGATCCCTTCCTCGCGCCGGAGTGCTTTCCCTTTGCGGAAGCGGAACAGAATCCCTGTCTCTACCTGGAAACGCCTGCCTCCGGCGGACACCTGGGCTTCCTGGAATTCTCCGGCGGACTTCGGCCGTGGTTCGAAAGGCGCGTCGTAGAGTTTCTCGCGACGACCGCTTAAAAACGTAATGTGTGCGGCTGCATGACTTCTTCTCGTTTAAATTTTCAGTTACAGGCTGAGGCCTCTGGGTCGCACGCACGCGCCGCGACTTTTCGCACTTTGCACAATGACGTGCAGACGCCGCTCTTCATGCCGGTGGGAACGCACGCCACGGTCAAGGCACAACTCCCGCAAACGCTGGAGGACGCTGGCTCGCAGATCCTGCTGGCCAACACCTATCACCTGCTCCTGCGCCCCGGCCCCGAAGTCTTCCAACACACCGGCGGAATTCACGGGTTCATGAGCTGGAGAAAATCCGTGCTGACAGACTCCGGCGGGTTTCAAATTTTTTCCCTTCCGAATTCGCGTGCCATGAGCGAGGAGGGCGCGGCTTTCCAGAGTTACGTCGATGGGAAGATCATCCTGCTCAGTCCGGAGCTCAGTATCGAGACGCAGAAAGCGATCGCCAGCGATATCATGATGGCACTCGACCAGTGCATCCCGTCGACCGCAGATGAAACGGCGGCGCGAGACGCTCTCGGAATTACGCATCGATGGGCCGCCCGCAGTTTGGCCGCGCGCGGCGATTCTGCGCAATCCATGTTTGGCATTGTCCAGGGAGCGCTTTTCAAGGATTTGCGCCGTCAAAGCGTGGAGACGTTAGGCGAGATGGCTTTTGACGGATTCGCCATCGGCGGCCTGGCCGTGGGCGAGAGCAAGAACGAGCGGGAAGACGTCTGCGAATTCACCGCGCAACTCTTGCCCAGAGACAAACCGCGTTATCTGATGGGCGTAGGCACGCCGCTCGACATCCTCGAAGCCGTGCATCGCGGGATCGACATGTTCGACTGCATCATTCCCACGCAGGTGGCGCAACGCGGTGGCGCTTTTACTTCGCGTGGATTTTTGCAGCTGCGCCGCGGGGTTTACAAATTCGCGGACGAAACGCTCGATCCCGACTGCCGCTGCCCGACCTGCACCCGTTATTCCCGCGCCTATCTTCATCATCTCACCAAGGCACGCGAGACGCTCGGCTGGCAATTGCTCGGCAAGCATAATCTGCACTTCTATCACCAGCTCATGCGCGAGATTCGGGAAAGCATTCTGGCCGACCGGTTCCTTCAGCTTTACGAGGAGAAGCGCGCTTTCCTGCACCAAAGCGATTTGGATAACCCGATCCACAAGCAGAAGTCGAAGCGAAAGCCATCGCTCCGTCTGGGCAACTACGAGGTGCACAAGGCCTGGGAAGGGTTCGCCAGTATCCGCCAGATTTCATCCGGGGAAATCATGCATTGCCGGACAGCGCCCATGGAAGAAGCGCACCAGCTTTACATCGAGCAATCGGATTTGGCCCCGCGCCTTCGGCTTTCCGAGAATAAAAATCCGGACGAGGCAAACCCACTCACGGTCTGGGATGTCGGCCTGGGAGCCGCGGCCAACGCCATGGCGGCGATCCGCTGCTATGAGGAACAGGCTGCCACCGGACCGGTCCGTCCACTCCGCATTATTAGTTTCGAGAATGACCTCGACTCCCTCCGCCTGGCTTTTCGGCATAATCGCGATTTCACCTATCTGCGCCACAGCGGACCGGCCGCTATTTTAGAAAACGGCCGGTGGCAATCAGCGGTGCATCCGGGTTTAAGCTGGATGCTGCTACCCGGAAATTTCCTCGAAACAATGCAAACCGCTCCCGCTCCGCCCGACCTTATTTTCTACGACATGTTCTCGAGCCAGAGCTCAGCCGACCAATGGACCCTGGCCGCTTTTCGTCAATTGTTCAGCGCCTGCTCTGGACGCGCCGCCGAGCTTTTCACCTATACGCGCTCGACCGCCAACCGGGCCGCGCTGCTCGCGGCCGGGTTCTACGTGGCGGCCGGCCGCAGTGCCGGAGAGAAAGAAGAAACCACCATCGCGCTCACGGCCGAGGCCTTTCGCCAACGGTCACCCTACCGGCACGAGCTGCTGGGGGACGATTGGCTGGCCAAATGGAATCGTTCCGGGGCAAAATTCCCTAACGAAATGCCGGCGCACGAGTGCCCGGCCTTCGAGCAGGTCATTCGTGGGCACAAGCAATTTGAGCGGACCTGATCGGGCCATGAAACCATTTCTCACCCTTGCCGAAATGCGCACGCCGGACGGCTCGCGGCTCACTCTGCACGAGCACGACGGCGAACATTTCATGAAACTGAACGGGCGCCAGCTCATGAGCACTTCATCGACTGCGTCGGAGTTGCTTTTGGCAGAGCAGGCGTGTGCCCGCCTCACCATCAGCGATGCGGCCTGTGTGCTCATCGGCGGTCTTGGCCTCGGTTTTACGCTCAAGCGCGTTCTGGAACTGACCGGACCGAACGCTCACGTTCAAGTGGCCGAACTCCTGGAGGAAGTGGTGACGTGGAATCGCGATCTTCTCGCCGGCGTGAATGGAAAGCTCCTGCAAGACAAGCGCGTTGAAGTGTTGGTCGCTGATGTCTTTGCCATCATCCGTCGAGCGGGCGGCGCGCGCTACGACGCCATCATGCTCGATGTCGACAATGGTCCCACCTCGTTCGTGCAGACGAAAAATTCGCGCATTTACAACCGACGGGGACTGGGGCTCCTCTTTCGCGCGCTCAAACCGGGCGGCCGCGTGGCCTTCTGGTCGGCGGTCGAAGAACCTGAGTTTCAGCGCAGCCTCACGCGGGCCGGTTTCGCAGTCGAGGCCTGGCCGGCCAAGGCGCATGAGCGGGCGCGGCAATCGCCCCACCGCATCTATGTGGCCGAGCGCCCCGCCGTGTTCGGCCGGACGTAGACTGCGGTGGCGTAGCCGAGGCCCGACGTGAAACACTCGGGGCAAACGAGAAAATCCTTATTCTCCTGCTCGGCTTCTTCCGAAAGGAGAAAGAGTTGATGACAAGGATCGTGCAGACAATTGACGAAGCGCGTGGTGGGCCGGCTGGTGTGCGCGCAACGGCCGATCGGCACGAGGCCCTCTTCGATCTTCACCGTCATGCGTTGATCGAAAACGAAACATTCCCCCTGCCAATGTTCGTTTCCGAACTGTTCCTGGTATGTCACGATTCCGCCATGCAGTTGATAGACCTTTGTGAATCCTCGCGCGCGAAAGAGAGCCGAAGCCTTCTCACAGCGAATTCCACCGGTGCAATACATCAGCACGGTCTTTTCCTTTAAATGGCCCAACTGCGAGACGTAATCGGGTAACTCACGGAAATGATCGATGTCACAGACGACCGCGTTCTCAAACCGGCCGGCCTCAGATTCAAACCGATTCCGCACATCGAGCAGGACGGCGTCCGGATTTTCCTCCATCATTCGTTTCCAGTCGGCGGGAGAAAGGTGATTGTCCTGATCCGGGCGGATTTCCCCCGCATTCAAGGCCACCATTTCCGGTCGCACTTTCACGACCAGTTTCGGGAAAGTCCCAGCATCGCCACCGCTAACTTTGAACTCGATATCAGCAAAACGCGGATCCTTCTTTAGAGCGGCCACGTACGAGTCGATGCTTTCAGCCGAGCCGGCCAGGGTTCCATTGATGCCTTCCTTGGCGATCAAGATTCTTCCCTTCAGTCCGATGGAAGTGCACAGGTTGCGTTGCTCCGCGGCGAAGCTCGCTGGATCCGAGACGGAGACGTATTTGTAAAAGAGGATGACCGGGAAAGCGTGCGACATTTTCAGAGGCTCGAGAATGGGCGAGCCATAAACTGAACCATCCCCGCGCGTACTCAACCGTAAGTCGCGCAGTCGCGTTCGTGGCATCGGCATCTTGCCGATAATTGGGGACATCGGCTGGAAGCCGAAGCCACTAAATAAGGAGCCTAGCCCAGGAAGCCGAGGTTCGGATGAGCGAAGCGCCCGATGTTCGGGAAAACCGTCGGCAAATCGCTGTCGGACACGCCGAACCAGCGTGCGATGGTGGCGGAGAACTCATCCACACTTGTAGTCGGAATCCATCGCCCGTCTTCTGTGTCGTCGGGTCCGTTTACCGCCAGGGTCGGGAACGTTCCGTAGAGTTGATTTCCGCGCACGGCCCCACCCATGACGAACTGATGGCTGCCCCACCCATGATCGCTGCCCGCTCCGTTGGTCGGCAGGGTGCGACCAAAATCCGACGCCGTAAAAGTGGTCACCGATTGATCCACCCCCAATTCGACGGTGGCTCCATAGAATGAATTGAGGGCGGTGCTCAGCTCGCCCAGGAGACCCGATTGCGCGGCCAACTGGTCGCCATGCGTATCGTACCCTCCCACGGCGCAAAAGAAGATCTGCCGCCGCATGCCGAGATTGCCGCGCGCCGCAATGAGCTTGGAAATCATGGACAACTGCCGGCCGAGATCGGTGTTCGGAAACACCGTGCTGAGCGGACTGATCCCGGCGAGCGCACTGGTCAGGATTTCATTTTCCGCGATGGAGCGGCTCATCGTGTCGGAGTAAGCCGCCTCGAATAGTTTATTATGAGGCAAGGCGAGCAGATTCTTAAAGCCCTGGATACGGATGCCTTCGTTCGGATCACTGCTGCCCAAACCTCGCAAGCCGATGCTGCCATCGGGTGAAATCAGATAGGGCACGACCGTATTGCCGACCTCGAAAGTATTTGTGCCCGCGATGGACAGAGACAAGGACACCTGTGAATTGGCATTGAGCGATGCCACCAGGTCGGCGGCACGCCCGCCCCAGCCCGTCCGAATATCGCCGCGATCGGGCACACTCGTCATCCATTGGACGGATTGATCTTCGTGCGAGAACAGATTCCTCGGCACGGCGGCTGTGCCATTGACGTAATCCGTGCGCGTGGTGGGCGCGACCAGTGTCCCCACGTTCGCCACCATGGTGAGCTTGCCTTGATTAAACAGGTTGGCCAGCTCCGGCAGACTCGGGTGAAAGCCGTATTGCCTCCCGTCGCCTGTCGCGATGGTGAGCGGCTGCAAGCTTGTTTTCGGGATGGCCAGGTTTCCGCGCGCCGCCGAGTAGACGTTGTAATGCGCGGCGTCGCTCGGAATCAGAACATTATTGGCATCGTTCCCTCCATAGAGAAACAGGCAAACGATGGCCTTGTAATCGCCTGATAACGGGGCCGCGCTCAATTTGCGCAGATCCCAGATGGTGCTGAGCAGACCAGTCGTTCCCAGGGCGGCGCAAGCCGTTTGTCGAA
>JBBRDU010000023.1:0-39133 GCA_038203615.1 Chthoniobacterales bacterium | reverse complement strand
TCCGGCTTTCGTGGCCGCCCGCGGAGCGCTCGAAGCCATTGCCTTTGATCCCGCCTCCGCTCACGAGTTACTCGTTCCCTGGCAGCGTCAGCTCCTCGAACTGGAGTCGTAAGTTTCGATCGTTTGACAGATGGTTCGGGGGGGTCTTAACGCTAAAAGCTTGACCCGGAAGGAGCGTGGCCTCAGTAAGGGTATCCTTCTCGTGGACAAAAATCAGGATCATAGACTCCTCTTTTTTAGGCTCCTCTTTTTGGCCCTGCTCGCCCTCGGCCCATGTTTGCTTTTTTGTCCGAGCCGCGCCGGCGCCGCAGCCCCGACCCAGGCGCAACTCACGCAGGTCGTGCAGGACGTGCAACTCGCCCTGAGCCCTCTTCCTCGAGCGGCGCGGCTTCATGAGTCCGTCGCCCCGGACGTTCCCATCCGCACGGGCGCCAACTCGTGGGCCGAGCTTGGCTTTCCCAACCAGACAATCGCCCGCCTCGGTCAGAATAGCGTTTTCAGTTTTAAGGACGGCACTCATCAACTGGATCTCATCGAAGGCGCAATCCTGCTTGAGACTCCGAAGGCGGCCAAACGAGCGCGGCTCAAGCTGGCAGGAGTTGCCGCTGAGGTCACCGGCGCCACCTGTGTGGGCGAGTTTCACGGTGGTCCTTATAAATTTCTGGTCTTGCAGGGGACGGCGCGACTTTATCGGCCCGGCCATCTGGGAGATTCCATTCTGGTGCACGCCGGGCAAATGGTGATTGGCCAGCCGGGCACGCCGCTGAGCGATCCCGTGGACGTCGACCTGGGCCGCTTTTCCAAGACGTCGCACTTCCTCCTCGATTTTCCGCCGCTGGCCAGCGCGACCTTAATCGGGCGGGAGGCCGAAACGCAGCAACGCCGGAAATCGAAGAAGCGATTAATTGATACCAACCTGGTCATCTTCGGTCGTGGCACGTCGGTTTCCGTTTTGAAGCCGACGCAGATGAACGACGCCAGCCAGGCCAATTCCGGCCCGTCCGTCGCATCGGCCATTCCGGGATCGAATGAACTCGGAATCGTGGAAATTCCACCCTCGCCGGTCAACCCAGCCGCTCCGACGGTCTTGCCGGGAACCAGGCCATCAACCGATAGGCCGCAATGAAATTCACAATGAAAAAACTCGACACAATTTTGGTGCGCGACGGTCGGATGATCCGCTTCGCGCTTTCCGTCCTCGCCCTCGTTTTCCTGGCGGCCTCGGCCGGCGCTGCCCAATTGCGCGCGGCGCGCGTGACTCAAATCATCAAAGATGTCCGGCTCCTGCCTGGCCAAGCCACGCCCCGGACGGCGGCGCTGAACGACAACGTCAACCCCGGCACCGCGGTCCGCACCGGAAACGAATCCCGCACCGAACTTACCTTCGCCGATCTGACCATCACCCGACTGGGCGCCGATACCGTTTTCAGTTTTAACGAAGGGAGCCGCGAGCTCAGCCTCAATAGCGGGGCCATGCTCGTAGAAGTTCCGCGCAACGGGGCCGAAGTGACGATCACAACATCTGCCGTTTCCGCCGGGATCACGGGCGGGACGGCTTTGTTTGAATCGAATAAGGGCTTGCCCACGAAGCTTCTTGTTCTGGAAGGGACGGGCCGCTTTTATCCGAAGGGCCACCCGGAGCAGGCGGTCATTGTGCAGGGAGGGGAAATGGTGATGATGACGATCAACGGACACATCACCCGCGCCACAAAATTCAACGCGGGCCTCGTTTATAAAACGGCCAAGCTCATCACCAGTTTTCCGGCACTGCCCAACGCGGACTTGATTTTGGCCGTGATCCAGGAGCAGCAGGCGTTGCAGACCGGAGCGCCGTCCAGCCCGCCGAGAGGGGGCGGGGAAGTGGCTATTAAGGACCAGGCTGTCAGTGCAACGGTGGCGCCCGCTACCGGCGGATCAAAATTCGGTCCGCCCTCGGTGATCAAATTTCCCAACCCCTATCTCATCACCAGCGGCACGGCGATCAACACTGATCCCATGATCACCACGAACGGAAAAACCGATTTCGGGAAACTCTATCGCGGGCAGGTTCAGGATGGTCCATTCACCCCGTGGATTGGTACTTCGCCGACATCTTTCGACACAGCTTTTGGTGATAATTTTCAACCTGACAGATCTCTTCCCCTTGCGATTTTTCTATTCTCCTCATTGCAGTTGGATGGGAACCCGACGATTTCCAACTCCAACAACTACCCGAGTCTGGGGCTGGTTAGCCAGGGCGGGATCACCTCTTCGCCATCAGGCGCCGTCTTTACTTTTGGCGGGGTCTTTGCAGCCGCTCTCGCTGCCCTCAACGGCTCGATCGACCTCTCTGGCATAAGTTTTGCGAATTTCGGCGAACTTTTCGTTTACGCTCGTGGTTCGGGCTCAAATCTCACGTTGGCCGCGCCCATCTCCAATCTAAATAGAGTTCAGCTCCGTGCCGGAAACGACATCCAGGTCACCTCGCCCGTGACGGTGAATGGGACGGTCCCCGACCACCGCGGATTCAGGGCCCAGGCCGGCAATAATTTACAAATTGCCTCTACCGTGAAAGCAAACCAGATGGAGATCCAGTCCCTGGTCAGTATCCAGATTAAAACGAGCGCGCAGCTTCTGGCCATGCTCAGCTCCACCGGGAGTTCTGGACAGATCCTCATCGAAGCCAACGGCAGTGACGGCTCTGTGAGCGTGGGTGGACTCGTCCAGGCCGACAAGGGCGAGCTGGATATTCGAGACACAGGCGTGAATGGACAGGTGACGTTGAATAGCGCCACCTTGCGCGGCGACGTCGTCAAAGTTTCCGCGCTCGGCACGAACGGGGTGCTGAACATTGGCGCCGGTAACTCTTTGAACGCCGACACTGTCCTAAAGCTTTACGCCACCGGCAGCAATGGCACCCTCAATTTCCTTTCCAACGTCACCCTCTCCAGCCCGTCCAATATTCTGGCGGCCAACACCATCAACATCGCGCAGGGAGCCGTCGTCACGGTCAATTCAGTCAATATGGCGGAAGTTTACACCAACAATCCGAACTACTTCGGCTTTGGCGGCAACGCCGTGTCGCCGGCCGCGGCCGGTACCTTTGGCGGGGCCGGCGCGAAAAACCCGCTGCCTCTCTCGAACGCGCCGCCCCTCGGGCCACCTGGCGGAGGCCCCTAGAGAAGAGCAGGCTCGCTCCTTCTGACATTCGACAAACTGCTTGACCGGTGAAACGCGTGGCCTCAAAAAGAGTGGCTCTTATGAGTCATCGTTTTCACCGTGCCAGAGTCTTTTTGTCTCTTTTAATCCCATGGACGCTCTGGGCGCTTGCTCTTCTGCCGAATCAGGGGGTGATGGCGCAGACGGTGCAGACGGACGCGGGGCGGGCCGATATCGCCCGGACTCAGGCGGGTTTCGGTTCTGATATTTCTCCGGGGGGCGAGATCAATGGCCACGCCGTGCCCAGTCCGAACGACTCCGATTTGGGCGAACAGGCCATCCTGAAGAAATCGGACGGCTATCAACCTTTCACCGTATCGGCGGCCTTGCCGGTGTATTACACCTCGAACGTGGCTCTGGCGCGGAGCGGCGAACAAAATGATTTCGTGGAAGCGCCCTTGGTGGCGCTCAGTTATCAGCCGCGCCTAACGAATACCCTCTACGGCCTCGTTTCCGTCCGCGAGCAGCTCTTTTATTATGACCGGTTCGACGCGCTGAACTTCGGCAGTTTTGACGCGCAAGCCGGCCTGGTTTACCTGGTGCCGGCCTGGCATAACCTGATCCTGCGGGGCGACTTCATCTACAACCGCCTCACCCAGAAGGATAGTTTCGACGCTTTCTTCTCCAACTATTCCATCTTCGTAAACGCCGAGCTCCCTTTCCGTATCGACCGGGCCCAGCAGCTGTCGCTCGGCGTCGATGCCAATATCAGCCTGGCGGCTGACCCCGAACAGCCCCGGCGCCACGACTACGAGACCTATGTCGGCTACACGGTGAATGTGACCCGATCTTTTTCTCTCGACGCCGTCGGCCGCCTGGTCGTGCGCCAATATCAATTAACCGATCGCGTGGATGTGAGCGAAGTTTTGGCCGCCAGCGCTAACTTCAGTTTTAACAAATACTTCAGTGCCAGCGCCATCAGCACACTCGCCGCGAACCAATCCAATCAAAGCGTATTCGATTACAAGGTGGCGAACGTCGGAGGACTTCTTTCCTTATCCGTTAAATTCTAGGGCGGGAATGAATATTTCATGCGGCAGGCAGACGAGGGGAGTGCTTGCCGGTGGCGTTGTCGTTCTGACATTCCTGGCGCTGACCCAGCCGGCCAGCGCCGCCACCGGTCGTGTCCGGTGTTTCAAGTGCCGTTCATGAAATCGGTTCGAAAGCTTTCCGCTGCAAATCCCCCAACAAGTGTTAGTTTACCCCTCATTGACCCCATTCGATTATGAAGAAATTCCTCAATTCAGACTTCGTCAAAATCGTGTCGGCCATCGTGGTCACTCTCGGCCTGGCTGAGCTCACTGTAGCGGCTGAGAAAAAAGATGCGCGCGTGACCCAGGTTATCCGCGACGTTCGCTTACTCGCCTCGAAGACGGGTGCCCGTCCCGCCAGCGTTAATGACACGGTCCAGGAAGGCCAGGCCGTCCGGACCGGGGGCGATTCTCGCGCCGAGCTTACCTTTACCGATCAGACCATTACCCGTCTGGGCGCCAACACCGTTTTCAGTTTCGGACAGGGCGCGAAAGAACTCGATCTCTCGAGCGGGGCCGCTTTGATCGTCGTCCCGAAAGAGGCGGGGTCGATCCGAATCAACACCGCCGCCGCCACTGCGGCTGTCACCGGGTTCACCGCGCTGGTGGAATCGCACGCCAAGGGAGTGAACAAGTTCATGATCATCGAGGGCGAAGCTTGCGTGACAAAAAAGGTCAACGGGACTCCGACGGATCCATGCACCACTTTGCATGCGGGCGATATGCTGATCCTGCAGCCGGGAACGCGGGAGGGTGGCTCCGTGCAAAAATTTGATATCAAGAAGACGATGCAGAGCGCCCGCTTGGTGACGGAGTTTGGTAAATTGCCGAAGTGGGCTTTGCATGACATCCAGGGTGCCATCGACAATCAGGGTGGCAGTGGCGGGAACCCGCCCACGGGCGGTGCCCCCGGGGATTCGACAGGGTTGGGCACGGTCGATCAAAAGACCAATGCTTCGTCCACGCCGCCTCCGCCGAATATCGTGCCACCTCCCGGTTCGCCTCCGCCAGGCGCTGTCAGTCGCCGCCCCAGCCGGCCCTGATCCCGCTAGGGGATGGTAAGCGTCATACCCGGCTGTAGTTTGGCCGGGCTCTCGATCTTGTTCTTGTTGGTGTCACGGATCTCCTTCCAATGGGAGGGAGAATTGTAGAACTTGCGCGAAATGGAAAAGAGAGTGTCGCCCTTTTTTACCTCGTAACTCTGGCCGCCGACTTTCGCTGGCCCTGCTTTCTCCGCCGCTGTTTTGCGGCCGGGCGTCTTGTCATCCGTGGGCCGGGTTCTGAGTGCTCGTTCCTCGATCTGTTTTCGTAAACTAAGATTCTCATTCCGTAGCCGCCCCGCTTCGGAACGCGTCAGGACCGAATCTCCCGACAGATAAGTCACCAAGGCCGTTTCGTCACGCTTGATGAAGCCCTTCACTTCAGCCGCGTGGCCCCCGGTTGGCCGCAGGACCAGATAGCGCTTGAAATGATGCAGGGCGTTGAGCGCATCATTCATCCGGTCGTCATAGAGCAGGGCCAGCTTGTAATGGATGTCCGCCGATTGCGGAGTGCCATCAAGCGCACTTTCGTAAAGTCCAATCGCGGCCATGTACTCGCCTTGGGCGGACTTGGCGTCCGCGTCTTTAATGACCTGGGTGCCGTGCGGAGTGACCATCCGGTCGCAGCCGGTCGCGCTGATTCCCCAGGCGCAAGTCACTGCCGCGGCCCATGCCCGGAAGGCAGATCCGGAGGGTGAAGACTTAGCAGCAGTGCGCTTCATCGCCTGGGCTCAGTACTTCTGCATGGTCGGATCAATCTGATCCGCCCAGGCGTCCACGCCGCCCGCCAGATTGAAAGACTTGGCAAAGCCGCTGCGCCGCAACAGCTGCACGGCGTAAGCGCTCCGCACGCCGCTTTTGCAGACCGCAATAATTTGTCGGTCCGTCGCAAGTTCGCGCAGCCGGTCGGCCAATTCGGCGAGAGGAATCAAGGTGGAACCATCGATCCTGGCGATCTCGAACTCGAAGGGCTCGCGCACGTCCAGAATCAGCAGGTCACTCCGCTCGCTCATCTTTTCCTTCAGTTGTCCGACGGAAATTGTGGGAATTTCAGACGTGCCAACGGTGGTAGGCGGGGAACAGAAGCCTTCGTAGTCGATCGGTTCAAAAATGGTCGGAGCGTCGCCGCAGACCGGGCATTGCGGGTCACGTCGCAGATTGAAATCGCGAAATTTCATTTTCAGCGCATCAAAGCTTAAGAGGCGGCCGACCAGCGGTTCGCCCACTTTAATGATCAACTTAATCGTCTCGACCGCCTGGATCAGTCCGATGATTCCCGGCACCACGCCGAGGACGCCGGCTTCCGCGCAATTTGGGATGGTGCCTGGCTCGGGCGGCTCCGGGAAGAGGCAGCGGTAGCAGGGGCCGCCCAGATGCGGGGCGAAGACACTGCTGTGTCCATCGAAGCGAAAGACGGAGCCATACACGTTCGGTTTGCGGGCCCACACACAAACATCATTCGACAGATAACGCGTCGCGAAATTGTCCGAGCCGTCCAGCACGACGTCGTAACTGGCCACGAGCGCTTGCGCATTTTCGCTGGAGAAGCGCGTGTCGTGCACTTCCAAAGCAACGTGGGGATTTGCCTCCGTTAGGCGGTCGCGGGCCGACTCGCTCTTTTTGCGACCGATATCGCTGGTGCCGTGCAGGATTTGCCGCTGCAGATTTGAGATATCCACGGTGTCGAAGTCGACCAACCCAATGGTGCCAACGCCGGCGGCGGCCAGGTAGAGCAGGGCAGGGGAACCGAGGCCGCCCGCGCCGATGCACAGCACGCGCGCCGCCTTGAGGCGCTCCTGGCCCTCCAGCTTCACTTCCGGCATGAGTAAATGCCGGGAATATCGCAGCCGTTCGTCCTCGCTCAGATTCATATTAATTTCGGGCCGGCCTTGCGCGTATCATGAACGGGCCATCTCCCATTTGATTCCGATAATCCGATCCCCCGTGAAGCGCTTGAGTGATTTCGGGAAAACGAGATAGCTCGCTCCCTTGCGTTCCTCGAAGCCCACCTGTCCGAACTCGGTTCCATGGTGGCTTTTTAAGATGGTCATAACGCAGTGGTTTTTAATGAGGCTCTGGAAATGTCGGTCGTCCCGCGGTTTTTGCCACAAGGTGTAGACCCCGGGAGCTCCCGCTTTCTCCAAGACCTCCGCAAATCGCGTCGTTCTGACCTTCAACAGTTTCACGGCACCAGGCAAAAAAAGAAGTCCGCCAGAGAACTACGGCAAAGAGGATCAAACTACCGTTGCTGCATTCCTGCCCTGGCGGGTTTCGTAAGTCCGCAGTCCATAGCCCCTGACGGAAACAAAAAGTCGCGCAAGAACGCCATCGCGCAATGGCCAATTCACGGTCTTCCCCAATCGTTGACAGGATGGCCCGCTTCTGCTTGCATCGGCGCGTGAAATGGCTGGTTCTAAGCGCAGTAATGGCGATGCAGTGTTCCTGCACGACTTTGGTCAATCGGCGGGATCTTTATCAGCCCAACCAGGGTCCGGTCCCGACTCGGACAAAAACAACCACTACGACCACAACGGAACAGGCCGATCCCGCCTTGCCCTCGCCGCAATTCCGCTAAGAGGCGGAAGGGCCGAATTTCTGGCCGCGGCTGGGAAGCGCCTTTAACCGAAGGGCAGGTTGGCCTTGATCCGCGCGATATCCGTCTTATCGACGCCCACCGTTTTGGCCGATTGGCGTTTACGCTTGGCGCTCTTGGATGAAAGAAGATGGCGTCGGCCCGCTTGGGACCGCATGACCTTGCCGCGCGAACTGATCTTGAATCGTTTGGCGACGGCTTTCCGCGTTTTGCTGCGGGCAATGGACTTCGGCATAAGGCGCGGAAGATAGCGCGGATTGCCCGGATGACAACTGGCTCTTTGCCCAAGAGAGAGGGGTGGGGCAGCGGGCGCATGCGCCAGAAAAGCTTCGCGTGGATTTGGTTGATATATCATGGTGAGATATGGCTGGAACAGTTGCACAGACTCCCCACGTGGTGATTATCGGGGCCGGTTTTGGCGGATTGGAGGCGGGCAAGAAACTGGCCGGCGAAAACGTCCGCGTCACCGTGATCGACCGGACGAATTATCACCTCTTCCAGCCTTTGCTTTACCAGGTGGCGACGGCGGCGCTTTCTCCGGCCGATATCGCCGCCCCGGTTCGCGCCATTCTGAGCAAATGCAGGAACACAGAGGTGATCCTGGCCGAGGTGCAGGCGATCGATCCAGTGGCCAAAAAGATCCGGATGACCGAAGGGGAGATCAGTTATGATTTTCTCATCCTGGCCACGGGCGCGCGGCATTCCTATTTCGGGCATCCGGAATGGGAGAAAATCGCGCCCGGGTTAAAAAGCCTGGAAGATGCGGTCGAGATTCGGCGCCGCATTCTGATGGCTTTTGAATACGCCGAGAGAATCACCGATGAAGCCGCGCGTAACGCGGCCATGACCTTCGTCATCGTGGGAGGCGGCCCGACCGGGGTGGAGATGGCGGGAGCCATCTCAGAAATCGCCCGCTACACGTTATCCAAGGATTTTCGGCACATCGATCCTTCGCAGGCACGCGTGATCCTGATCGAAGGAGAACCGCGCGTCCTCGCTTCGTTCCCGGAAGATCTTCGGATCAGCGCGATGAAACAACTCGCCGATCTCGGAGTGGAAGTACGCACCGGCGTACACGCGTCCAATCTCTCCGAGACCGGGTTGCAGGTGGGTGACGAGTTTATTCCGTGCCGTGTCAAGATTTGGGCGGCCGGGAATATGGCTTCGTCTGTGGGGAAGACGCTCGGAGTGCCCATTGACCGGGTCGGACGCGTTCTGGTCAACAATGACTTGAGCATCCCTGGGCATCCGGAGGTCCAGGTCATCGGGGACATGGCCAACTTCCTGCACCAGAACGGAAAGCCGCTCCCGGGAGTTTCGCCTGTGGCCATGCAGCAGGGCCGCCATGCGGCTCGCAATATCTTAGGCATGATCGAGGGAAGGCCCCCCCAGAAGTTTTGGTATTGGGATAAAGGAAGCATGGCCACGATCGGACGAAACAAGGCGGTGGCTGACCTGAATATTGTCCACTTTAGCGGGCTGCCCGCGTGGGTGGTCTGGCTCTTCGTTCACGTTTTGTTCCTGGTCGGCTACCGCAACCGTATAGCCGTGCTCTTCCAATGGGGCTGGGCCTATTTCAGTTTCAATAAGGGAGCGCGCCTGATTACGCGGAATTTTCAGTCCGAGACACGCCCGCCGGCCTGACCGAGCCATGTGGATGGAAACGCGGCCGAAGGCGAGTCCATGATGAAGTGTCGCATTGCCGTGGTGGGCTCGGGCGCCATCGGCTCCTATTACGGTGGTAAACTGGCCGCGGCCGGCCGCGACGTGCATTTTCTGGTGCGCGGTGATCTCTCGGACGTGCGACGTCATGGTCTGCGTCTCATCGGCCCGGATGAGGATGTCCGAATCGACAAGGTGCAATGCGCGAATACGACGGACGAAATTGGCCCGTGCGACCTGGTCTTGATTACGGTCAAAACCACCTCTAATTCGGCGCTCCCGGCCCTGCTCCCGCCGCTTCTCCATGAAGGCACGTTGCTCCTCACCTTGCAGAACGGCCTCGGTAACGAAGAACTTCTGGCCCGTCACTTCGGAGCGGAACGGGTTCTGGGTGGCCTTTGCTTTATCTGCCTGACGCGGGCCTCCACGACGCGAATCGAGCGGGCCGATCGTGGTCACGTTTCCCTGGGAGAATTCAATCGCCCGGCCCTGCCGCGTACCCATGAAGTCGCGACGCTGTTTACCCACGCTGGCGTTCAGTGCGCCGCCGTGGACGATCTCGCTTTGGAACGATGGCGGAAGCTCGTCTGGAACATTCCTTTCAATGGACTTTCGATTGTCGCGGGGGAAATCGATACCGCTGCGATCTTGCGCGATGCAGAAATGCGCGGCGTCGCGTTGGCCTTGATGGAGGAGGTGATCGAGGCGGCGAAACGCTGCGGATATCCATTGGAAAACGAGACCGCAGCCGAGCAAATGCAGCGAACCGACACGATGGGGGCTTACAAGCCCTCTACGCTCCTCGATTTTCAGGCAGGCCGTCCCTTGGAGATTGAAACCATCTGGGGAGAGCCGCTCCGGCGCGCCCGAGCGGTGGGCGCGGCTACGCCCCGGCTCGAGTTGCTCTACGCCGCTCTTAAATCGATGGACGAAGTGACTCGGGAAAAGACGGCCGCGCGGGCTGGATCGAAGGCATGAACAGACCTGCGCATTTCGGCTCGAAACCGCCGCAGATCACGGTCCGCAATCTGCAACGCAGGGTTCCGGTCAAGGTGAAGCCGCTCCAGGAATTTGCCGGAGGCGCTCTCGTCGCGTGCGCTGCTCTGCCGGGATCGCGCGCTTTTCCCGCGGGCGAGGTGGGCGTGCTCCTTGTCTCCGATCGACGCATCGCCATTTTGCATCGTCAGTTTATGAATGTGAACGGCCCGACCGATGTCATCACGTTCCAGCACGGCGAGATTTTTATCAGCGCGGAAACGGCGCAACGTCATGCTCGCCACTTTGGAAGCTCGTTCGTCCGGGAGCTCCAGTTGTACATCGTGCATGGACTTCTTCATTTGCGCGGTTGGGATGACCAAAAACCGGCCGACGCGCGGCGCATGCAGGTCCTGCAGGAGAGGATCCTAGGCGAAATGACCGGGCCCGGCTCGTAGGCCCGGGCGAGTTTGAACTGGGGGGAGCGTATGTTAGCGTTATGGAATGAGCTGGCGGCCACAGTGGTGCGAGGACGGGGTGGCGCCAAAGGGCGGGGATGTGAAGCATGCGATCGTGTCCGACATTCTGCGTGGAGCCGTGCCGCAGCCCACCATCGAACAGGAGACTCGCGCGAAAGAAGAAATTGATCTGCCCTGGCAGGTCATCGTGCATAACGACCCCGTCAATTTGATGACGTATGTAACGATGGTTTTTCAAAAAGTTTTCGGATTTCCGCGCGAGAAGGCGGAGAAGCACATGCTGGAGGTCCATCAGAAAGGTCGCTCGGTCGTATGGAGCGGCGTGCGCGAACGCGCCGAGCTCTACGTCCAGCAATTACATGGCTATTTGCTCCTGGCCACGCTGGAAAAGGTCAACTGACATGGAAATCTGCCGCAGAAAGGAGAATCTCGAGATTTCGGAACTCGATCCCTTTCTGGCTGAACTCCTTCGCCAGATCCCCGCAAGCACCAGCTCAGAAGGCGTCCTCGCGGCGGAAGAACGGCTCTTCAGCCGGCCGGCCGACGCCGCCGAGACCGAATCCTGCGCAGAATGGAAGCTTTACGTGGAGCCGGAATTACGCCGGCTCTTTCACACGGCCACCGAGACGGTGGTGGCGGATCTGGAACAACTGAACTCGGAGGGAAAGCCATTCGCCGACCGCACCCTTCGCATCCCCGCCCGCCACGCCGACGCCTGGCTGAGCGCTTTGAATCAGGCCCGGTTGGTGATCGCGGCCAAAAACGACTTCAGCGAAAGGGAGTTAAGTGACCACTACCGTTCGCCCATTGGATCGCGCCGGGATTTGAGCCTGTTTCAGGTCAACTTCTACGGCTTCCTGCAGGAATTTATCCTGCGTGAATTGTATGGATGCCCGGATACTTCCGGCGGTTAGCGTTTTTGTTTTTCCCGGAACATCGCCATGAGCCGCTCTTTCAGGACAGAAGAAGACTGGGCCGGTTTTAGGCTGAGAGCAAATGCTTCATGCAGGGCGCTGCCCGGGGATAGGCCTTGACCCATTGGGGTCACCCCTCCTAGGATGCCGCCTGCGAAAAAGGGTTGAAAACGGCGGACGCGCTGTCCGTCAGGTCGCGGTTCGGAAAGAAGACGAACGAAAGCAACACCAATGAAACTGACTTTCTTATTCCTGGGCGCGCTCCTCTTCGCTTCTGTCCCTGCCTTTGCGCAGCAAATGGTTTCTCCCCCTGGGGCAATATCCGCTAGTCCGGAGCCAACGGCTAAAGCGAAGCCGGAAGCAGCGCCCTCGCCCGAAACGGTCGAAAAAGCGTCCGTCCCACCAGAGGCTGGTGCCGGGAGAGAAGCTCCGGCGCCCAAAGCACTGCCGGCCGTCAGGAAGCCGACTCCAGTGGCCCAACCGGTAAAACCAAAACCGGCGCCCAAAAGCGAAACCGCGGGGACCGAACCTGTGGCGGCGGAGCCGCCGCCCCCAGGCAAACGGAATGTGGAAGCGACTCTCAAAGATCTGGAGAACAAATGGGAGGAAGCCATCGTTGCGCATAATGCGGCGGAGGAGGCGGCTCTGGTGGCACCTGACTTCGCCGGCATTAATTCGAAGGGCAAATTCGTGAACAAACTGGCGCTGATCTCTGAATTGAAGAACGACAAGGACAGTTACCAATCCGCTCGGAACGAAAAGCTGAATGTCCACGTTTACGGACTGAACGTCGCCGTGGTTACGGGCAGTGTGCGTTCGAAGGGAACGACCAAGGGCGGTCAGCCCTTCGATCGCACGTATCGATATACGGATACCTGGGTGCTGCGGAACGACCAGTGGCAATGCGTGGCCAGCCAGGATTCGCTCATTACCGGCAATTAAAGGGTCGATTACGGAGATGGTGTGATCACTCGGAATCGACCGTGCCCGGAGCGATTACTTGCCGGGCAGCCATTGTGCGCCAAGAGTTAGACCCATGGCTCAGACGCGGGACGGTATGGACGATTCACTTTGGTACAAAGATGCGATCATCTATGAACTCCACGTTAAAACGTTTCACGACAGCGACGGGGATGGCATCGGTGATTTTCGCGGCTTAATCGAGAAACTCGATTACCTGCAGGAGCTGGGTGTGACCGCCATCTGGCTGTTGCCTTTTTATCCTTCGCCCTTGCGGGACGATGGATATGACATCGCCAACTATTACGATGTGAATCCAAACTACGGAACGCTCGATGATTTTCGTGCGTTCCTGGCGGCGGCACACGAACGCAGCTTGCGTGTCATCACCGAACTGGTGATCAACCATACTTCCGACCAGAACCCCTGGTTCCAGAAATCACGTCGCGCCGTGGCTGGCCTGGCCGACCGCGTTCCCAATCCCTCGGATAAGACCAATTACCGGGATTTTTATGTCTGGAGCGATACGCCCGACAAATATCAGGAAGCCCGCATCATCTTTAAAGATTTTGAATCTTCCAACTGGGCCTGGGATCCGCTGGCCAAGGCCTATTATTGGCACCGCTTTTATTCGCACCAACCGGACCTGAACTTCGAGAACCCAGCCGTGCACGAAGCGGTCGAGAAGGTGTGCGACTTCTGGCTGGAGATGGGCGTGGACGGGCTGCGGCTGGACGCCATTCCCTATTTGTACGAGCGCGAAGGCACTAACTGCGAAAATCTCCCGGAGACGCACACCTACCTGGCTAAACTGCGCGCGCATGTCGATCGGAAGTTCCCCGGTCGCATGCTCCTGGCGGAAGCGAACCAGTGGCCCGAAGACGCCGTTGCCTATTTCGGCAAAGGCGATGAGTCACACATGAATTTCCATTTTCCGCTCATGCCCCGGATGTTCATGGCTCTCCAGATGGAGGATCGCTTCCCCATCATCGATATCCTCGATCAAACGCCGCCCATCCCCGACAATTGTCAGTGGGCCATGTTTTTGCGCAATCACGACGAACTGACTCTCGAGATGGTGACGGACGAGGAGCGTGATTATATGTGGCGCGTTTACGCGAACGATCCGCATGCGCGCATCAACCTCGGGATCCGTCGGCGCCTCGCGCCGCTCCTGGCCAACAGCCGCCGCAAGATCGAGCTCCTCAACACGCTTCTCTTCTCCATGCCGGGGACGCCCATTATTTACTACGGTGATGAGATTGGCATGGGCGATAACTTTTATCTGGGAGATCGAAATGGCTGCCGCACTCCCATGCAGTGGAGCCCGGATCGCAACGCCGGATTTTCCAAGGCCAATCCGCAGCAGCTTTATCTGCCCATCACGATTGACCCCGAGTACCACTACGAGGCCGTTAATGTGGAAAATCAGCAGAAGAATCTGTCGTCCCTCCTCTGGTGGATGCGCCGCGTTATCGCCATGCGCAAGAATTTCAGGGCGTTCTCGCGCGGATCGCTCGAATTTCTTTACCCGGATAATGCCAAGGTTTTGGCTTTCGTCCGCCAGCATGAACACGAAACGATTTTGGTCGTCGTCAATTTATCCCGCTTCGCGCAGTCCGCTGAAATTGACCTGGCCCGCTTCGCCGGATGCCGGCCGGTCGAGGTTTTCAGCCGGAACCCGTTTCCGCTGATTAGGAAATCTCGCTACATCCTCACCCTCGCGCCCCATTCCCATTACTGGTTTGTCCTGCAGCCTCAATCAGACAGCCGGCGCCTGAGTAAACAACGCATCGTTCCGACGATCGATGCCGCACCTCAGCTTTACCCCTTGCTGCAGGACGGCCAGCGCGCCGCCCTGGAGCGCACCATTGTTCCTGATTACCTGAAAACCTGCCGGTGGTTCGGGTCCAAGGCGCGCACCATCCGGGCGGTCCGGATTCTTGAGCAGCCCGGCCTTTCGGCCCAGCCTGGTCAATCCCGTTTCTGGTTTATCGAAGTCAGTTACCTGGATGGGCCTAACGAAACCTACGCGCTGCCGGTCAAAATCTCCGCCGGGCAGGAAGCGCGCGCCATTTCCCAGGCGGCCCCCCAGGCCGTGATCGCCCGCTTTTCCGGCGCGGAAGATGCCATCCTGCACGACGCTATTTGGGATGCCGGTTTCCGGGCCGAGCTTTTCGACGCCATCAGTCAGGGGCAAAGGTTGAAAGGTCTAACGGGTGACCTCGTGGGCGTGGCCGGCCGGTTGCTGGCTGATCACCCATCACCGCGGCCCACCTCTTCTCAGGTAATGGGCGGACAGCAAAGCAATTCCTCGATGGTTTTCGACAATAAATTCTTTCTCAAGCTTTACCGGAAACTGGAGGACGGCGTGAATCCCGATGTCGAAATCACGCGATTCCTGACTGACCACGCCCAGTTTGCCAATGTGCCGGCATTTGGAGGCGCCCTGGAGTACCGGCGGAGCAAAGCCGAGCCGACCGTGGTCTGCCTCTTGCAGAATGCAGTGGCGAACGAAACGGACGCTTGGTCGCTGACGCTCGACTCGGTCGGTCGTTACTACGAACGGGTGCTGGGCCAAAAGGCAGACCTGCAAAATCAGACCCAGCCGCCCGGCGCGCTGCTCGCGGAGTTGATCGGCGGGATTTACCCGGAAAAGGCCAAGCTGTTAGGCCAGCGCACCGGCGAGATGCATGCGGCCCTGGCCAGCGCGACCGAGGACAGCGCCTTCTCCCCGGAGCCGTTCAACGCCATGGCACAGCGTTCCACGTATCAATCGATGCGCGCTTTGCTCCGGCGCACCTTTGCTGTTTTACAGAAGAAATCGAGTGAACTTCCGGAATCGTTCCGGGCAGAAGCGGAGCAAGTGCTGGGGGCGGAGGGCGAAATTCTGGCGCGCGAGAAACGGCTGCTCGATCGCCGATCCGGGGCAGCCAAAATCCGGATTCATGGGGACTATCATCTTGGCCAGGTGCTTCACACCGGGAAGGATTTCATCATCCTCGACTTTGAAGGCGAACCGGCGCGTCCCTTGAGCGAGCGCAAACTGAAGCGCTCGCCTCTTCGGGATGTCGCGGGCATGATGCGTTCGTTTCAATACGCCGCTTACAGTGCCCTCTGGCAGCCCGCCATGCGGACCGAGGACGTGCCCTTTCTCGAGCGCTGGGCGGATCTCTGGTATCGCGAAATGAGCAGCGTCTTCCTGCAAAGCTATCTGAGCACAACGGCCAACGCGGTTTTTATTCCGCCTAACCAGAACGATCTGAATGTTTTTCTCGAGGCTTACCTGCTTGATAAGGCCGTTTACGAGGTGGGCTACGAGCTCAATAGCCGCCCCGACTGGGTGGTCATCCCCATCCGCGGCATCAAGCATCTTTTGCAATCGGATAAAACGCCCTGAACAATGTGATTGGCTGGAAGGCCCAGCCTGGTTTATAAGCAGCCTCAGAAGGAAAAAGAATTGTATGAATCAATATCTCGATACGATCGATCGCGCCGTCGCTGACAAGCATCTGCTGAAGCACCCTTTTTACCTGGCCTGGACTCGAGGCGAGCTCAGCCGGGAAGCTCTGGCGGATTACGCCGCCCAGTACTATCATCATGTCGCCGCCTTCCCCACCTATCTGTCGGCCGTGCACTCGAACTGTGACGACCAGGCGACGCGCCAACAGTTGCTGCAAAACCTGACCGACGAAGAGGCCGGCTCTCCCAACCATCCGGAGTTGTGGCTGCAATTCGCTAAAGGTATCGGGGTTGATAAGTCCGCGGCGCGGGGCGCTCAACTGCAACCCGAAACGCAAAATCTCATCGATACTTTCCGGTCTGTTTGCCGCGACCGGTCCACCGCGGAAGGACTGGCTGCTCTTTACGCTTATGAGAGTCAGATCCCGGAAATCTGTGAATCGAAGATTGAGGGATTAAAGAAGCATTACGGTGTGACCGATCCGGAGCAATACCGGTATTTCACCGTTCATATCGAGGCCGATCGCGAGCACGCGGCGGCCGAACGAAACATGCTGGCCGGTTATGTCGACGCCGGGAATTTTGAGAACGTGCGCGCTTCCGTGCAGCGAACGCTCGATGCCCTCTGGGAAATGCTTTCGGGCGTCTGTGCTCGTCACGCCATTGCCTGCTAGCGCTAGGCTCCGGCTTTCTCGCCCTCCAGAGTAATCTTTTCCGGGGAAGAGCAGGCGGCCCGCCTGCTGGCGACTGCGGCCCGCAGTCGCGAACTTTCGGGTCTGAGATTGTTTTGGCGGGGCCGCCAAAACCCGCAGGCGAGCCGCCTGCGCTCCCCCGAAGCTGGTTGACGCCCGTCGGAACGGCCGGGATGGACTCAGCGCTGGGTGATGCCTTCGGCGATGTCGACGTGGAATTTCTGCGTCATCTTGGTCTGACCAAAGTTGAGCTCGGCCGTGTAATCTCCGGCCGGTAGCAGCTTCTTCGGATCGTCGCCGCCATATTCGGTGGTGACGTCTTTGCTCGGGCGCAAGTCCCAGTTTAATCTCGTTAGGCCAGCCACTCCGGGAGCTTTCAGATTCGCCACGGGCGAACCGGCCGCGTTCGTGATGCGGACTTTGATTTCGTCGCCCGTAAATTCCTTCACCCAAACGGTGAGGAGAGCCCCCTCGGGGGAGTTGGCGCCCCGGTAGACGCCTTTCCCATTCCAATCCGCGAACCCGGAAAGGAGATAGGCGCCAAGGGCCGGCCGGATGCTGAAAAGATGCGCCGGCTTGGCCATGACCTCGGCCGTCAGTTCGCGCAAAGGGCGTGCATCATCCAGGATGGCCAGGCTGCGACCATGGGTGGCGATGACGAGATCCGCCGTGCGCGGGTGAATCTGCAGATCATCGACCCGGAGCGAAGGCAAATCGGCAATGCGTAACCAGTGGGTGCCCTGGTCGAAAGAGGCGAACAAACCGAAGTGCGTGCCGGCGTAGAGAAGCCGCGGGTTGCCCGGATCTTCCCGCACGACTTCGACCGGCGCGTTGGCCGGCAGGTCGCCTGTCACATTCTGCCAGGTCTTGCCCGCATCCGCTGTCCGCGCAATCATGGGCCGATCGTCGCCCGTGCGATAGGCGTTGGCCGCGACGTAGGCGACGTTGGGATCGGTAGCCCCGGGCTCGATTCGGACGATCCATTGCCCCTTGATCGGATCGGGAAGGTTGTTCGTTAACTCCTCCCATTTGGCGCCTTCGTCGCCCGTCAACCATAGCCGGCCATCGTCCGTCCCGGCCCACAGCATACCCGGTTTGACCGGCGATTCGGCCAGGGCATAGACCACTCCAAAGTTTTCGGCGCCGCTTCCGGTCGCGTTCATCCGTGCTGGATCGTTATGGGTCAGGTCCGGACTGATCACCTCATAGCGTTCGGCCCGATCGGTCAGACGAAAAACATGGTTCCCGCCGACATACAAAACCCCAGGCTTATGCCGGCTCATAATAAGAGGCGAGTTCCAGTGGAATCGATAATGAGGCTGTCCTTCCGCGGGCGCCGGCCGCAGGACACGCAACTCCCCCGTCCGCATGTTGAAGCGATGAACAACGCCTTCCTGGTTGTCCCCGTAGAATGTGTCGTGATCGGCCGGATCAAACAGGACGTAGAACCCGTCCGCTCCGGTGAACGGAATCCAATCGGAATTGCGCAGGCCCTCCTTGTTCTGCACCGCGCTCGGACCGACCCAATTGCAATTATCCTGCAGACCGCCCGCAATGCGATAAAACGGACGAGTGTCATCCAGCGAGATTCGGTAGAATTCTCCTGCCGGTATCCGGTTGAGATGATCCCAGCTCTTCCCCGCGGCATAGCTCTGATAAACGCCGCCGTCATTCCCGACAATGATTCGCTGGCACACGGGAGGCTTGGGCGGCTTGTTTTTGTCCTCCGGTTTGGATGGTTTTGGCGCGGGCGCGCTGCCCGGCTCAATGGCGAGAGCGTGCATGTCCGGATGCAGTTTCTCCGAAAGATCTTCCCGGAAATTCTTTCCGCCGTCATCGGAAACGAGCAGGGCAAAGCCGAGGAGATAGACCCGTTGGTCGTTTACGGGATCGATCCGAATCTGGCTGAAATAAAACGGCCGCGGAGAAATCGTGCTGACGCGCGCCCATTTCTCCCCCCCGTCTTCTGAGCGAAAGACCCCGCCGCTCTTGCTGTGGATATCGGTGAAGTCGTTGCCGCCTCCTTCGTCACTTTGCACGACCGCCATTACGACTTTCGGATTACTGGTCGAAGTGGCCAGCCCGATACGTCCGGTTCTCCCGGGCAAACCGCCCGCCAGTTTTTTCCAAGTCGCGCCTTCATCGGTGCTCTTGAAAATTCCGCCCACGTCTTCCCCGCCGGTCGCGGTCACGCCGTAGGAGAAAGACCAAGGGGTGCGTCGCCTCGCGTACAAGGCGGCGTAGAGGATTTCGGCATGCGAAGCGTCGAACACGACGTCGCTGCACCCGGTGCGAGCGTTCTGTGGAGCGGCTGCCTGCAAGACCGGTTTCCAGCTGGCGCCCGCATCGGTTGTCTTAAACAGGCCGCGCTCACCTCCGTCCGTCCAGAGATTTCCGTGCACCGCCACGAACGCTGTCTCCGGCTTCTTCGGGTCCACAATGATACGAGAAATGGAACGGCTCCCGGACAGGCCCACATTCTTCCAGGTCGCGCCGCCGTCGGTGGAGCGGTAGACGCCATTGCCCCATTCGGCGGAGTTCCGGTCGCTCGCTTCGCCCGTTCCAACCCAGACCACGTCCGAGTCGGAAGGGGCCACGGCGAGGGCGCCGATCGATTGCACCGATTCCTTGTCGAAGATGGCGTCGAACGTCACCCCGTTATCGCCCGTCTTGAACAGGCCGCCCGTGGCAAGGCCCACGTAAAAAACGGCCGGATTACGAGGATCGATGGCAATATCGGAAACGCGGCCGCCCATGGTGGCAGGTCCGATGGAGCGGGCCTTAAAGTTCTTGAAGAGAACTTCGCTGAGAGCCGGCGGGTTGGTCTGGGCCGCTGCGGTCGAGACGAAAAAGGCCAGGCTGATCACCTGGAGAAGGCGAAAACAGAAGGTCATAGACCGTGACTTTAGCGAATATGGCCGTTTTTGCGATGCCCGAAATCCGCGTATCGTGCCCGAGTCTATGACTGCACAACCTTTGGCCGGAAAAACGGGCGTCGTGTTCGGGGTGGCGAACAAACGGAGTATTGCGTGGGCGATCGCAAAAGCGTGGGCCGCCGCGGGCGCACGCCTGATCTTTAATTACCAGGGTGAGCGTCTCAAAGAAAATGTCGAAGAGTTGGTGGCGGAATTCGGCGAGCAAACCCCCTTGTTTCCTTGCGACGTTGCGAGCGACGACGCGATCAAAGCCTTTTTCGAACAGGTGAAGCAGCAGACGAACCGAGTGGATTTACTGCTCCATTCCGTCGCCTTCGCGCCGAAAGAGGCGTTGGAAGGAGATTTTGTGAGCACGACACGTGAGGCTTTCCGCATGGCCCATGATATCAGCGCGTATTCATTGGTGGCGCTGGCGCGCGAGGCGGCGCCGCTCATGACGAACGGTGGGAGCATCATTGCCATGACCTATTACGGAGCGGAAAAAGTGGTGCCCCACTACAACGTGATGGGCGTGGCCAAGGCGAGTTTGGAA
Organism: Chthoniobacterales bacterium; assembly: GCA_038203615.1. Taxonomy (GTDB): domain Bacteria; phylum Verrucomicrobiota; class Verrucomicrobiia; order Chthoniobacterales; family UBA10450; genus JBBRDU01. The sequence continues at coordinate 18,659 of JBBRDU010000023.1, read as the reverse complement.
GCGAGCACTCGTTATCTGGCCTACGATCTGGGGCCGAAGAAGATTCGGGTGAATTGCATTTCGGCGGGGCCCATGAACACGTTGGCGGCGCGCGGGATCAGCGGATTCATGGCGATGTTAAAGCACTACCAGGAGCGAGCCCCGCTCAAGCGCAGTTGTGAAGCCTCCGAGCTCGGAGAGACCGGTGTTTTTCTGGCCAGTGACGGCGCTGCCGCCATGACCGGGCAGGTCCTCTACGTCGACGGCGGTTATCAGATCATGGGGATGTAAGGCCCGGGCTCCGACGAGGAATGATGCTGGCCGATACATTGCGACGAGAACTGGACGTCGACGACTCGGTCGTGAGTGACGATCCGGCCGTGCTCACGGCGCACCGCGGCGACAAGTGGTTTGCCGCCGAGGAGCCGGAAGCAGTCGTCTTTGCCCGCTCCACCACAGATGTGGCCGCTCTCTTACGCTTCGCATCGCAGCACAAGATTCCTGTGACGGCCCGCGGCGCGGGTTACGGATATGTCGGCGGTTGTGTGCCGGCGCGGAAGGGAGTCGCTCTTTCCCTCATGAAGATGAATCGCATCCGGGAAATCCATTTCGCTGATGCCATCGCAATCGTGGAACCGGGCGTCATTACGGACGATCTAAAGGTCGCGGCCCGCGCCCAGAAGTTATTTTATCCGCCTGATCCGGCCAGCCAGAAAGATTGCAGTATCGGCGGAAACGTGGCCACGAATGCGGGTGGCCCGCGTTGCCTGAAGTACGGGGTGACGCGCAATTACGTCATCGGGTTGGAAATCGTGCTGGCGAGTGGCGAGGTCCTTCGTAGCGGAGGCCGCGTGCACAAAAACAAAACCGGGTTCAACTTGATCGGCCTGTTCGTTGGCTCCGAGGGAATGCTGGGCGTCGTCACCGAAATTACTCTGCGACTGCTTCCGCTTCCCCCGGCTCGCGCCACATTGTCGGCCGCTTTCGCGACCATGTCGGAAGCGGCTGCGGCCGTGCAGGAAATTTTTGCGGCGGGATTTTTGCCGTCGTCCCTCGAGATTGCCGATAGCTTTACGCTGGAAGCGGCGCGACATGAGCTCGGCCAGGCGCTGGTCCCGGCCGGCAATGCCCATTTGCTGGTCGATCTCGACGGCCAGGAGCTAAGCGTGGCCAGCGAGGCCAGCGCGATTCGCGCACTGCTGGCGCGGCGTCACCCGAACGCCCTCGACATGGCCACGGGCGAGGCGGACTGCGAAGAGATGTGGTCCTTGCGCCGCGAGTTCAGCAATTCACTGCGCGCGACTGGATTGACCAAGCTCAACCAGGACGTGGTTGTTCCGCGCAGCCATATTGTAGACCTGGTGGATTTCGCGGCGGCCTTGCAAAAAAAGCATGGATTTCCCATTGCCTGCTTCGGTCATGCCGGAGACGGCAATGTCCACGTCAATATTATGGCCGCCGATTATGAAAACCCGGCGGTGCGCGCGCGCGCGGACGCGGCCCTCGACGAATTATTTGCGCAAGTTCTTGCCTGGGGAGGTGTCATCACCGGGGAACACGGCATCGGCCTGGCCAAGAAACGCTGGTGGCCGGAAGCGACCAGCGCAACGACGCGCCGTCTTCATCAGGAGCTGAAGAACCTGCTCGATCCCCACCGGATTCTGAACCCGGGAAAATTTCTGGATTAAACCCTCACGGCTTCGGCGCGGGCAACTCGAACGTGGCCACGACCGCGCGGTGATCGCTCGATTGCGCGGAGGTGTTGGTTACGGCCGCGCGCCGCAAAGTGGCGCCCCTATAAAAAATGTGATCGAAGCAGGCGGCAGGGAAACCCTTGTCCGGCGGCATCGTGATGTGCGCGCTGGCCGGCATGTTCTGCCACGACCAGCCGAAGCCGCTCTCCATCAAGCTGCGGGTGGTTGTTTCACTGGCGAAACGGGCGTCGTCGGGAGCCGTGTTGAAGTCACCGCCAATAAACCACGAAATGGTGCCGAGGTTCCCGTAGGCTTTTTGCATCGCTTCCATATGGGACTGTAATTGTTTGATCGATTCCTGGCGGAGCGGAACGTTCTCCTTCATTTCGCCGCGGTTGCTCTTGAGATGCAGCGCGTAAACCAAGGCCAGTTGGCGATGGGCCACTTGATATGCGGCAAAGGCGAAGCCGCGCGGCGGTGACAGGGTTCCGGCGGGCTTCCATTCTTCGGCCCAGGCGCTTAATGGCTGTAACCGGCTGGCGATGGCAACCTGCTGCGCCTCGGTCTGGCCTTCGCGGGGAGGAAAATTCGCGCAGACGTCCACCTTGAATCCAGACAGCGGTTGCACGGCCACACCGGCATGGGCGAAATCGCGCACCTCTTCCATGCCAAGAATGTCGACATCGAGATGCTTCATGTCCGCGTGGACGGACTCGATCTGTCGGTTTTCTTCGCTCTGGCTTGGCCCCGGTCGACGGCCGGGGAACCACTGGATATTCCAGAACGCCACCGTCAGTGTGTGTTTATCATTGCCCGTTCCCCCTCCGGTCGGGGAATGCGACGGAAAAGGCCAGGGACTGGTCTGCGCAAACACACCGGCCGCCACCAGCGCGCACACAGCGGAGAGCATGGTGTAGAAACAAAATCTTTTCGTCATCATAGGCTGGGCCGGAATTGTAGCGGCACCGGGGCAAAGCAGGAGAAAAAAACCGCGGTAACGCTCTGATCCAAAGCCGGTTGACCGACCCGTTTTTTGGGCGATATTAATGCTTACTCAAGCACGCTCTTGCTTACGCGCAGCCGCGTTTCCGCGGACGAAACAATGACGGGGCCCAGTCTCTCGTAATTTACGCCAGGCACCCAAGCCATGTCTTCATGAAACCAGGAACCATTACTCGCACCGTCGCCGTTTTGTTATCGTCCGTTTCGTCCTTCTTTGCGCAATCTGCGCCGGCCAAGGCACCCGTCGGCAAAATGAAGGCGAGCAGCAAGAAGTCTGATAAGCTTTCCGTGGATCTCCTGCTCAATGTCGATTCGATGGCTTTCGTCCCGCGGCATCTGGCCAGGGCTTCATCGGAAAAAGGAGAGCGATACTCCTGGAAAAAAGATATCGTGACGACCGTGTTCTGGATTGGCGAAGAACCGAGCAGCAACAATCCGGTGCCGAACCGATCCAGTTCGTGGGACAAAAACTGGACCGGCAGTTATGGCGGATTTGATGATCCCAACCCGTCGCATCGCAGCAATTATATTCCGGCCAAGTTTACGCCGCGGCAGAATCCTTTTTATTGTGCGCTTCCCTACAACGACAAGGCCAGCAATGGCCATCGACCCGAAGCTCCGCAAGTCGTACCCTGGTTCAAGCAAACCTATCAGGGTCCCGGGGCCTCGGTTTGCAAAGGCCGATGGGTCGCCATTCGCAAAGGAAATCGCACGGTCTACGCGCAGTGGGAGGACGCCGGTCCGTTTCGCACCGATCACTGGCAATACGTTTTTGGCAACGAACGTCCGAAACCGAATTTGAATAAAGGGGCTGGGCTCGATGTCTCGCCCGCCGTGCGCGATTATCTTGGGATGCAACCGACGGATGTGACCGACTGGAAATTTGTGGAGTTTAGTGAGGTCCCGACCGGTCCATGGTCCCAGCACGGCGACAATAACACGTTTGTGCAGAACGGCCGCAAAGCAAGCAAGGTGCTGGTCGGAGTGCAGCGGTCCGGCGTAGCCCGTTGATTCTGCTTTGGCTGCGCTTCGCCGCCGACAGCGGTTCTAGCCGGAAGGAGAGGATGCCGCCGCCGGTGGCGCACCTGGATGCGGACGTTCCTGCGTCAGGCGTGTGAACAGGAAAAAAAAGGCCAGCAGCGCTCCTACGACGATGAGGGCCAGAAAGAGCAGACTCATCACGCGAATTTTCTGGTAGCGCGTCGAGGCTTGAGTCCATTCTGTCCGCTTCTGCGCTAGCTCCATATCGAGCAGGCGCGTCAGTTGCTCGGGATCAACCTTGTTCGATTCAGGCTTGCCGTCGCCGTTGGGAATCATCAAGAAATGAACGCTAGCTGCTCCGGAAAAAATTGGAATCGATTTCGCACGCATGATCAACCGAAAAAAATTGTTCGCCTACGTGCTGCCCATGGCGCTGTTTCTTGCGCTCCTTTCCCTCAACAGCGCACTCAAGAGTGGGGGAGGGTCTTTTGCCCTCAGCTCAGCCGAGTATTGGATCTATCCCCTGCAAACCCTCCTGTGTGGGATTCTCCTTTTTTTCTTCTGGCGGCAATACGCCATGACAGGGCCGGCGCGCCCGGGAGTGGGCCTCTTCGTGGGCCTTGTCGTCTTCCTCCTTTGGATTTCGCCCCAGGCACTTTTCGGGTTCCCGTCTCGCTTCGACGGATTCAACCCCGAATATTTCGCGGCGCGGCCCGCCTTTTACTGGGGCACGGTCTCGCTCCGTTTTCTCCGACTGGTCGTGGTGGTGCCGTTGGTGGAGGAAATTTTCTGGCGCGGTTTTCTGCTCCGCTTTCTGATCGACGAGGATTTCGAACGCGTTCCATTTGGCGCGTTTAGCTGGCTATCGTTTGTGGTTGTGGCACTTGCCTTTGGCTTCTCGCACAACCGCCCCGACTGGCTCGCCGCCGTCCTGGCTGGGATGCTTTATAATTGGGTCGCCTACCGGAGCAGGAGCCTTTCTACCTGCGTCGTGACCCACGCTCTGACGAACCTTCTGCTCGGTCTCTGGATCATGAAGACAGGCCAGTGGGGCTTTTGGTAACGAATCCAGCACTGGCATCGCGCGTGCTCTAAAGCAGGCTGATGCACGGCACGTTCACGCAAAAGGTCATTATCTGCATGATTGCAGGCTTTCTCGCCGCCGGTCTTTTTGAGTGGGGAAAACTATTTATCGAGGGAGCGGACGACGCCCTGAACAAGGGATATCAGCATCACTCACCGCTCCAGGCGGTTTCCGGCCGCTAGCATCTCCGAAAATCGTTGCTGCCTCCGAGCTAGCGCATAACCTGCCTGGCCGGCATGAAGATTGGTTTCGCTCAGATCAACCCGACGGTGGGCGACCTGAAGGGTAATTTCGACAGAATCCTCCAGTCGTATGAACGACTGGCGGAAGCGGGAGCCGACCTTGTGCTGACGCCCGAGCTTTCCATTCCCGGTTATCCACCGCAGGACCTTGTTTTTAAGTCACGCTTTGTTCCCGAGAACATCGAAGCCGTGCAACGGCTGCACGAGCGCGTGGGACGAGCGGCCCTCCTCGTCGGGTTTGTTGATCGCAATGCCGATCGCGGAAAGCCTTTTCATAACGCCGCCGCCCTGCTCGAACAAGGCCAGCCCCTGCGCAAAACCTACAAGTCGCTCCTTCCCACCTACGATGTGTTCGATGAGGATCGCTACTTTCAGCCGGCCTCGCGGGTGGAACCTCTCGAGGTGCAAGGCCGCAAAATCGGTGTCACCATTTGCGAGGATATCTGGACGGAGCGTTACCTGCCCCGGCAGCTCTACGACGTGGAGCCGGTCCGCAGCTTGAGGGAGCAGGGCGCCGAGATCATCGTCAACCTGAGCGCGTCTCCTTTCAGCCTGAACAAACCATCCGTGCGTCGGGAGATGGTCGCAGCCCTGGCTCGAACCTATCGTTGCCCGATCTGTTATTGCAATGTCGTCGGCGGAAACGATCAATTGATCTTTGACGGTAATTCCATCGCCGTGAACGCCACGGGAGATTTGATCGCGCACCTGCCTTCCTTCCGCGAACACGAACAGATCGTGGACACAGACAGCACTTCGGTCATCGAGTGGCGGGCTCACTCCGTGCCCCAGGATGTGTTTGCCGCGCTCTCCCTCGGCACGCGGGATTACCTGCGTAAGTGCGGTTTCAAATCCGCGGTGCTGGGCTTGAGCGGCGGGATCGATTCCGCGGTGGTCGCGGTCATCGCGGCGGACGCTCTGGGTGCCGAAAATGTCCTCGGTGTTTCCATGCCGAGCCCTTTCTCTTCGCGTGGCAGTATCGATGACGCCGAAGCTCTGGCCCGCCATCTGGGGATTCAATATCGCCAAATCCCCATCCGCAAAGCGTTCGAGACGGTCAAAGGAGAACTCAGCGGGGTATTCCAGGGATTGCCCGAGGATACGACGGAAGAAAATATGCAGTCGCGTCTGCGCGCCGTCATTCTCATGGCCCTCTCCAATAAATTTGGCCATCTTCTTCTGACCACCGGGAACAAAAGCGAATTGGCGGTCGGCTATTGCACGATTTATGGCGACATGGCGGGCGGACTGGCTGCCCTCAGTGATGTGCCGAAAACAATGGTCTACGAATTGGCCCGCTGGATCAATCGCGAGCGCGAGATCATCCCGCGGTCCACCATGGAGAAGCCGCCCAGCGCAGAGTTGAAACCGGATCAGAAAGATCAGGACACACTTCCACCCTACGATGTCCTCGATGAAATTCTGCGGCTTTACGTCGAGGAAAACCTCGGCACGGGCGACATCATCGCCCGCGGGTTCAATGAGGAAACTGTCCGTTGGGTGCAACGCCGCGTCGACTGGAATGAATACAAGCGGGAGCAGGCGCCTCCCGGTTTAAAAGTCACGACGCGGGCGTTCGGGGTGGGTCGGCGCATGCCCATCGCCCAGAAGTATCTCGAACAGACTTAAGAGGGCGTCTAAAAATAGAGAGGGGATCGCGCGGCGCCACCCGGAGGGCGAGAGCGTTTGGGGCCATCTGGCGGCGTTGGCCGCTCGGTCAAAGCCCGCAGAGGGGATTCTCCCTCGCGTCCGCCTTGCCATCCGGCCCAAGGCGCTCGCGCGCGACCCCTTCCTATTTTTAGACGCCCTCTAAGGAAACAGGTTGTAGCGCACGATCGCGTAGATGGCGCGGAATCCATCTTTCCAGTTCACCTTTTTTCCTTCCTGATAGGTCCGACCACTGTAGGAAACACCCACTTCGTAGATGCGGCATCCCTGCCGGGCCAGCTTGGCCGTGATCTCCGGCTCGAAGCCAAAACCGTTCTCGCGCAAAGCAAGATTCTTCACCACTTCCGCGCGGAACGCTTTGTAGCCCGTTTCCATATCCGTTAGGTTGAGGTTCGTAAACATGTTGGAGAGAAGAGTGAGGAATCGATTGCCGATCATATGCCAGAAATAGAGAACGCGGTGGGGCCGTCCTCCCATAAAACGTGAGCCGTAGACGGCGTCGGCCGCGCCGGACAAGATCGGCTCGAGCAGCAGAACATAATCCCTCGGGTCGTACTCAAGGTCGGCATCCTGCACCAGGATTACGTCGCCCGTGGCCTGCGCGAAACCCGCGCGCAAAGCAGCTCCCTTTCCGGAATGGCGCGGCTGGTAAATCACCCGATCGACCAGGGCAGCGACCTCTTTCTGCAGGAGTTCGACCGTTCCATCGGTCGAGCCGTCGTCGACCACGATGATTTCGATGTTCTGGGCCGGCGCGGCGCGGACGCTGTACACGACCTGGGCAATCGTGCTGCGTTCGTTAAAGCAGGGGATGATCACGGATATCTTCATCGCGGTTCAGGGAACGCAGGGGGCCCACTCGATCTTTTTACAAACGTGTGGAACGACAGAGCAGGTCCAAAAAACTGAGCGCTCCAAGGGCTATGGATTGGAGGGCACAGGCGGCGCGGCCTCCACTTCAGCCATCAGCTTCTCCACGTCGCTCTTACTATAATAGTCCCAGATTACGCCCGGGCGCCGGAGCAGTCGCTCGCCCAAATCGAGCATGAGCGGGCGATCATAAAACTTATTCACGTTCTTCGAGCTCAGATTTTCATCGAGGTCGGACGCTCGCGGAAAGAACTTGGCCAGCTCCCGGCCGCGCGATGCGATAAGGTCCTCGTACTTGATCATGGCGTGATCTGGCAGAAAAGCGCGGAACCGTTTGTAGAACCACTCCAAAATGTGCAGCTGGCGTTCGATCACGTCCGGTTCCGCGGCGAGGTCCCGCTGCAAGACCGTGTCTAATTTCTCGCCGATGGGCGCGTGGCCGTTCTTCACATTGAGCCAGGCCAGGCTGTTCCAGGAAGCCAAGGTGGCCAGCGGATTGCGAATGATGGCGTAACACTCGAAGCGCAGCGCCAACGTCTCGAGCAGAGCGGTGAAGGCGACTGGATGCTTGATCGCGAGATCAAAATTTTGCGCGAGCGGCTTTTCCACGAAGACCTTGCCATGCTCGGTGTGCCGTAATCTCGTGCCACGCTGGTTGACCTGATCGGCGGCCACGTTATCGGGAATGTTTCCTCCCACGTGCTTGGATAAGGCGTAGCCAAATTCGTGCAGGGAAGCGCGCGTCTTGCCGCAAAAGCGTTCGATCACATCGGCTGTGGCCGCGGCATCCTTGCACTTGGGAAATTCCCAGACGTTCATGGGCTCGTGCAAGGCCACCACGTCCGGGACCTTATTGAGAAGCGAACAAAAGAGCGTTGTGCCGGATCGAGGCGTGCCAGTGATGAGCACGTTACGCATGGCGCTGACTACCATAAGCCCTCCCGGGACGCAAGATGGCGTCGTGGTGGCCCGACTCGGCTCCCCTACGAAACCCAGAGCTCTGCCACTCGGTCCAGGATCTGGAAAAAACTGGCGCGCTCTTGCTCGAGCGAGTGCGCCGTCACGACGGCCTGCGCCTGCGCCTGCATTTCACGGCGCTCACTTTCTGTTTGTTGCAAAGCCTGGCTAACCGCGTCCAGGATTGCCGCGCCGTCATAGGTCGGGCGAAAACAGTTCACGTGGTCGAGACAGAAACCGCGGTTGCCTACGCAATCGGGGCACACCACCACAGTCCCGCATCCCATCCCTTCCAAAGCCGGCAGATAAAAGCCCTCGCTCGGCCGCGGCAAAAATAGAGTGATCTTGGCGTCGGCCACGCGCGCCAAATACTCCTTGCGTGGGATCCATTCGATCAGCCAGCGCACCACTCGATTCTGCCCGGCAAAGTGGGTGTAGGCGCGCCGCGCCAGGTCGGGCGATTTCAAACCGCAAATGAGCAAGTCGGTGGCACGATCGGCAAATTCCCGGGCGCGCGGAAAGGAAGCAACATCGATCCCGTTGGGGATGACGAAAACCGGACCATTCACTTCACCCGTATCCTGGATGGCCGTGGCGACTTCCTGACTGACGCAAATCCGGATGGCGCGGTGCCTGAGAAAGCCGCGCAGTTCCGTGCCTTTCTCGGCATGCCGCGGATGTTGGACAAAATTAATGACAGGCCTCGATGACTTCGCCCGCTGTGATGGCGAAACGACGCGCCAGTCGGTGCCGGCTAAAAAGAGAATATCCGCGCGCGCCGAATCCCACGGCACGACGCTTCCCCGGGAGCGGAACCACGGGTTCGTCGTATCCCATTTCGATTCCGCGGAGAAAGCAATGCGCGCCTCGCAGGTGGGCAAGGCCGCGACATGATTGAAATAGTCCCAGACTTTGAGATGCCCGCCGGTGAACGCGCGGAAGTCGCGATGAAACAGGACGACTCGTTTGACGGGGGCAGGCGGCGTCGAGTTCAAAATGAAGTGCACCGCGTTGGAATCGAACCAACAACCCAGTGATTAAGAGTCACTTGCTCTGCCAATTGGGCTAGCGGTGCGTTTTGGGTTTTACCCGTGTAAATGCAGTCGAAGCGCGTCTTTTCGTGCCTGCCAAAATGGCAGCATGAAAATTCACGTTTATTGAGCATTTGACCATGAAGGATCGAAAGCTACTCATACCAGTTCGGTGCACAACGCGGAAGTTGTATCTCGGCCGTCTCCCCCCCTGGTCGTAACGATTGGCACATCCGGTTCGTTCCCCTGGCTTCGGCGTCACGATTGGATGCACTGGCCGGGTGCATAATCATCCAGGCTCCCAGCTCCAGCTTGGAGCCTACATCGACAAAGGGGCCTCATGATCGAATTATCCTTGAACGTTTGGGCCAGTCGCTCTTTAAGAGGGATATGCAACCGCTTTGGAGACAGAGATCGGTTCTCTTGGCGGGTGTTTGCGGTCTTTTTGTGTCAAGATTGTCCGCTCAGCCGACGGATTCCGACGCCCAGCCCTCGAACTCAGCATTTCCCGCGGTGATCGGGGAACAAGCAGCGCTAGGTTTCTTCGAGGCTCTTCTTTTGTTTGACCACTTGGGCACAAGATCCTCCACTGTAACGAGCCCGGATTACCTGCGGCGAGTTTCCGAACCGTCTTCGAAACTCTATGAAACGTATCTCGATTACGGGCACGGCCGAATCAGTCGCGCCGAATTAGTTCGGCGCCTCCCCCACATTGCGGTGGTCGGTGACAGTCTTTCAAAGAATTTCTACATCTCGTCCCCGGGAAGCATGCTTTGGCGAGCCAGAACGGAGCGACGCAAAGATTGGTTTCTCGATAACGACCCGTCGCCACAAAGTGTTTACAGCCTCTACGAAAGGCTGGAGCAAGTTACGCCTTTGGTTGCTACGGAATACAGCTGTGCGGGAGCTTCGGTAGCGCCAAGTCACACGATAGAACCCTTTTCCCGGCGGCTTGCTCGGACGCATAATCTCGAGAGTCAGATTGAAAAGCTGACACAGGCGAAAAGATTTCCTGATGTCGTCCTGATCTGGATCGGACACAATAACACTCAATGGGTAAAGGACCTTTCGGAGGGCGAGCGTAGAAATCCGGAAAAACATTTGCGGCATATCGCCCAACAATTTGGAAACGCTTACACCGAAGAATTGCGAGTGCTCGTCGAGCGAGCGGAGGCCCAGGACCACCACGTGGCCATCGTAGTTTTCGGGTTGGCGGATTTTGAAACGTTTTTCAAATCCCGCCGAAAGGCTGAGGCCCTTCATGCGAACAACCCAAGTCTCTATCCGTATTACGAGGCGAGTTGTCGATATTTCGAAGCACTTCAGCCAGCCTACCAAGATGACACGACCCATCTGGGGTTACTCATGAATGACGAAATAAGAAAGATGGTGGCTGTGCTAAAACGCGAATTAACGCGCGATTCAAAGGTGCGTCTGCAATATTCGGATGCTTTTTCGAAGATCAACCTTGGACGCCTGGAACGGCTTCATCGGATGGACGCGTGGCACCCGTCGGTCATCGGCCACGATGTCTTGGCTGAAGCAGCGTTCAAGGCGATCGTTCCGAGTCTCGAATTCGTCGGAATCGGAGAGCCATCCCGACGCTCCGCTCGTATTCATGTCGCTCACGAGATCGCCCGCTAGAGACTTCCTGAGCAGGCTAGCAACGGGGAGATGTGGGCTAGGTTCTTGAGCCACCGGGGCGTCATTCAATTTACTTTGAGCTCGGCGACGAGTGTTCGGGCGATCGATTCCTCCCGCTCTAGCTGACACTCATGCGACAGTGTGGCCGCCCTTTCTGCGGCTGCGCTGGCACCCGAACGATCGCCGCACATCCGGCGAACCTTCGCTTCAGTCAGCAGCGCCCTGGCAAGATCGTATTTGGCGCCAATCTCCTCGAGAAGTCCAACCCCTGTCGCCAAATGGGTGTAAGCGTCGCCGCAGCGGTGGCGCAAAACTGCCAAGGCGTGGCCGATCACACAGTCTGACAATGCCTCACCGATGACGCTCCCCGCGCTGCGAGAAAGAGCCAAAGCGTCCTCGGCTCTGCGCAACCCCACCAACGAGTCGCCACAGTCCAGCACGGATTCGGCTTCGATCGCCCCAAACCACTCTGCGAAGAACAGTCGGCCCCCCAAAGCTTTGGCGATTTCACGGGCCGCAGCCCAGTACGGTTGCGCTTCGTTGGGCTGGCCGAGGCGGAATGTTCCCCACGCGATCATGGCGTTGCTCCCATATCGAAAAAATTCGGCGCCTGTTCTTTCCGCAATTTCAAGTAGCTGGCGGGCGCTGCTGATCCCTTCCTTGTAATCGCCGGCGACCAGCCGTGAAAACGAGAGAGCGCAATGGGCCATGGCCATGGCGTTGCGATCGTTCCTTGAGGTAGCCATCTCCAGAGCGGTGTTTATGTCCGAGGTGCCGTCAGCATACCGACCGAGACAGGTGCGGGCGCAGCCGCGGTAACTGTAAGCTAAGAGTATCTCGTGGTGTTCCTTGGCCACCTCCAGATGTGGTATGGCTTCATCCAGTAGTTGCAGAGACTCCTTGAACCGTCCCTGCACAGCGAGCGTTACCCCCAGAACACACCCCGGAACAGCCATCAACTCGGGGTCGCGAAAAGCTGGCGCCAGCTGGAGAACTTGTTGGAAATAGTCAATCGCCTCCCGCAGGGCCCCGGCGCCATAATGGGCCCGGCCGATCATCAGCTGCACACGCGCTAAGCGCAGTGGATCGTCCAGCTCCTTTGCGGCGGCCTCCGCCTCCGCCAGGTTGGCCAGATTTCTTTCGGGCGGGTCGGAGGTAAGGGAAGCGTTAACGAGCTGGATAATGACGTCGATCTTCTGCTCGCAGCGCTCACGCGTTTTATCGAGATGTCGAAGGCATTCTAGGGAACGACGGCAGTGCCCCCGCACTTCTGGAAACAAATTGACCCGGTAGACCGCGGTTGAACACTGGATCAAGTAGGGCAACGCCTTTTCCCAGGATTCGGCTGAGAAATAATGGTATGCGATGAGACCGGCGAATTCTTCGAGTCGGTCGCGAAACAGCCCCTCGATCGCGTCGCCTACCTTGTGATGCAAGGCTTTGCGGGCTGGCCCGAGGAGTGTCTGATATGCGACCTCCTGGGTCAGAGCGTGCTTAAACACGTACTCGACCTCCGGCAAACGAGCCCTTTCCCGAAGGAGATCGGAGCTTTCTAAACGCGTCAACTGACCATCCAGTGCAGCCTCCTCAGTCGCCAACACCTTTAGCACGCGGTAAAGAAACACACGACCGATGACGGCCGCCTTTTGCAATACCTGCTTTAGCTCTTCGGCCAGTCTGTCCATCCTGGACAGAAGAACGCCCTGCACCGTGTCCGGTACCGCGAGGGTTGTGGTGAGGGCCGTCACTTTCCATCGATCTCCTTCTGGAACGAGCGCTCCTCCTTCGATGAGCGAACGGAGTACCTCTTCCAGAAAGAACGGATTCCCCTCGGACTTATTCAATATATCAGTGGCGAGCGCCTCCGGCAGGTAATTGCCGCCTAACAATTCTTCGATCAGTTGTTGGCTCGATTCAGTCGAGAGTGGTTGAAGCGAAACCTCCACCACATGTTCGCGGCAGCGATCGAGAATTGGCTCGAGTTTGCTCCAGAGGATAGCCGGTTCCTGCCGCGACCGACTCGCACACACAAACGTTAATCGTGCCTTCTTAACCAGAGGCATCATATAGTTGAGCAAGTCAATCGAGCTTTGATCGGCCCAGTGCAGGTCCTCGATGAGCATGACGACTGGTTGATGCGACGAAAGTGCACGCAATTGTTGCTCAATGATAGAGAACAGCCGCGCCCGAAATTCCTCGCCTTCGAAACCTTTAACCAGTTCGCTCTCTGCGTCGTTTAAGGGAAGGGCAAGCAATCGCGCCAGGACGGCATAAACCTCGGGCTCGTCTGGGAAATGTGTCCCGGCGTATCGACGGAGCACGAGCTGCTGCTCATCACTGTGCTGCTCGTCCGCAATTCCTATGTGCCTTCTCAGCAAGTCGAGGATCGGCGCATAGCTCAAGGTTTGACTGATGGAGAAGCAACGTCCCTCCATCCATGTCACGCCTTCGGCCTCGTTTGCTCGGACTTCCCGAAGCAGCCGACTCTTCCCGACTCCGGCGTCGCCGTGCACAAGCACGATCCTGCCTTCGCCCTGCTGGGAGGCTGCTAATGCATCCTTAATCGCTTTGAATTCCCGTGCACGACCGACCAGCGGTGAGACCAGCCCCTCCAGACCACGAAGCTTGCCCGGCTGAACTTTAGCGTCCAACAATTCGTAGACCTTGAGCAACTCTCGTTTGCCTTTGACCTGGATTGGCTCGAGGTCCCGAAACCGAAATGCGCCGGCCGCCAACCGATAAGTGCTGTGGCTAACGAAAATTTGGCCGCGTGATGCGGCACCTTCGAGACGAGAGGCCACGTTGACGGTGTCACCCATCACCGTGTAGTCCATGCGCAAGTCGTTTCCGACATTTCCGGCTATGACCATTCCGGAATTTATTCCTATGTGCAGAGCAAGAGGCTCTTTAAGTCTTTCGCCACAGCGCTTATTAAAGAGCTCCATTCTCTCCCTCATGGACAGAGCGGCATGCAAGGCACGCTCGGCGTCGTCTTCTAGCGCGATGGGAGCGCCAAACACTGCCATGACGCAATCGCCAATGAACTTATCGACCATCCCTTCGTACTGATAGACCGCGTCGACGAGATCTTTTAAACAATCGTTCATCAACGAAGCCACCTCTTCGGGATCAAGTGTTTCGGAGAGCGCGGTAAATCCGGAGACGTCCGCGAAGATGACGGTGACCTGGCGCCGTTCACCTTCGATACGACCACTCGCTCTAATCTTGTCCGCGAGCTGTCTCGGAATGTAGCTCTGCAGCTGAGCTAGCAACTCATCGCGAGAGTTCTCATGGGGAGCCGGTATTCCTTCCGCGAGAAGCGAGTCCAGTAAGCTTTTTAGGGGCGTTAGACTAAGCTCAACCGTAGCATCTCCCAGCTGGGCTCGCATGGCTTCTTGGGCAGCAATTGCGGCGCGCAATTGCGTGATCCGTTCATCGCGCGGGTCCATTCGGACACGGTTGTATCGAAATGTCCAGCTATGAACAATCTGAAAGGAAGCTGAAGTCGTTCAGGGCAAGCATTTATTTTCTCAACGCCGGCCCGGCCAGGCCCTAGGGTGACCTTGAATCAGTTGCCTGGCTAACTTTATCGCTTCCAGAGGTGAGCAGGAATGGGCTCACCTGACTTCGCCGGTTAAGGATCTACCCTCGTTTCCGTCTTCCCGCTTTTACGCCGGAAGAGCTGAAATCGAGAACGGAGACCAAACATTCTGAGGTTGGTCGCCCCCGCTGGCGCGCCTTTCGACTGCGCTACTTTGCCGTTTTCTTCTTGCTCTTCGCGAGAGCGAGGCGCTCCGTTTTTTTGCGCCGGGAGGCGCGCTTCTTCACGTTGTCTCTGCCTTGGCTGTTTCCCATAGACTTGGATAGTCGCCCTTCCTTGGCCAGTACCCAACCTGTTTCGCTCCCTTCCAGCAAGACGGCTTGTCGTTAAAAAAACGAGATCCGCCCGGTGCCGGTGACCCGACTCAGCCGAAGATCGAATCCAGGGAAAGCTCCGGATCAAGGTGATTCGATTCGAGCCAATCGCGGTTGAATAGGGTCGATTGATATTTGTGCCCGGAATCGCACAGGATGGTCACAATGGTTTGACCGGGTCCGCGTTGCCGGGCCCACTGGATGGCCCCGGCGATGTTAATGCCGCTGGAAAGACCGAGGAAGAGGCCTTCCTCCCGCAGGAGCTGATAAACCACGGTCAGTCCGACCTGGTCCGTGATCCGCCAGGCGGCATCGACGGCGAGGCCTTCAATATTTTTAGTGACTCGACCCTGCCCGATGCCTTCGGCGATCGAGTCGCCGTCGTTCGTTTCGGTGTTGCCGTTGGTAAACCAGGACCACATGGCCGCACCGTAGGGGTCCGCGCAGACTGCCGCGATCGCAGGGTTTTGTTCCTTTAGATAAAGACTTGTGCCGGCCAGCGTGCCACCGGTGCCGACGGCGGCCACGAAAGCATTGATCTTGCCTCCGGTTTGTTTCCAGATCTCCGGTCCCGTGCTGCCATAATGAGCGGCGCGATTGGCCGTGTTATCGAACTGATTCGCCCAGAACCAGCCGCGCTCCTCCGCCAGACGGCGCGCAATGTGATTGTAATTGTCCGGGTCCTTGTATGGTTTGTCGGGCACCGCGATCACTTCGGCTCCGAGGGTGCGAAGCAGATGAATTTTTTCGGGCGATTGCGTCTTCGGGATCACGATGACTGTCTGGTAGCCGCGGGCGCGTCCGATCAAAGTGAGGCCAATGCCGGTGTTTCCGGCTGTTCCTTCAACGATCGTCGCGCCGGGCCGGAGCAAACCCCGTTGTTCCGCGTCGGTGATAATGCCGAAGGCGGCGCGATCCTTGACCGAGCCGCCCGGATTGAGAAATTCCGCTTTGCCGAGAATTTCGCAGCCGGTGATTTCCGATAGACGCTGCAACCGGATCAGTGGCGTATGGCCGACCTGTCCATCCACGCCTCGATAAGGTGCCGCGTTCACGCTCATATGGCCTCCACTCTGGCAGATTCTCAGGCGCAGGCCCGCGAAAATTGCGGCAGTCGAAATCAGTTCCGCCCCCTTGGAAAGAAAAAGCGCGCCGGCGATGAATCAATCCACCTCGCTGTGATCGTCGTTTCTCTCTCGGACGCGGCCTGGCCTCCGATCCCCATCCATTCTGCGCCCGCTCCAGTCGCGCGATGCGCTGATCGACCAGCGTACGTTCATCGGGAAGCTCTGACGTTTTCCAGGCTACGCCAAAAGAGTTCTGTGTGAGGAGCCGACGAAGTTGGGTTGGATCGTGACGGAACGCGATGCGTAACGTTATTCAAAGCCGGGAGGGTTTGTAGGGGAAGCTGCTAGCTTCCCTGGGGAGAAGGAGGGGAGAGAGAACTCGCTATACGTGACTCACGTATGCCATGGGAGGCGCCGTGCAGGTTCTGACACGCCGCCGCCTAATTTGTTTATCCTGGAGGGGAAGCTGTTCAGCTTCCTGGGGAAGAGGGGAGCAGGATGTCCGTTTCAGAACTCGACGGCTTAAAGCCGTCGAGTGTAAACAACCTCGGGAAATGCAAGGAGAAGCCGGTGATGACGGGATGGAAGTCTTTTTGATTTCAGCATTTCAGTCCGCCTGAGGCGGATCAGCTTCTCAGCTTTTTTCTGTCTGCGTCGATAATAAGCTCTGGCCCCATCGGGGTTTCCTCAGCCGAGCGCGGGGACGATGGCGCCGCGCGCCACCGCCCCACGCGATCGAATGATGGTGTGGGTGGATTACTTCTTCTCGGGAAGCAGCGTGGCGGCTTCCGCGATGCACTCCCATTTTCCGTTGCGCTCCATCCAGGTATCGACCCAGCCGTAGGAACGATTGTAATCTTTCCCGTCCTTATCCTTGCCCTTTTCCGAGGAGGTGCCGACCACCGTGGCCAGGTTCGGACCGTAGACGTGAACGTCCATGCTATCGTTCGTCGACGAAGTCGCGGTGTCGGTCTCTTTCTTCATTTGTTCGAGCATGTCCGATTTGCTCTGCTTTTTCCCTTTGGAATTAACGCCGGCGAAGTCGCTGGCCACCATCGTTCCCACGGCCGCCATACCATGATCCTTGTCCATTAGCGACTTCGCCCAGGAGTCTTCCATTTGTTTGAGCTTTGTCTTAACCGTGTCCGCATCGGCGGAACCGGTCTGAGCGCGTGCGCAGGGCGCGACGGCGAAGGCGATGAGGGTGAGCGCCAAAAGTGGCTTGAGTGATTTCATAACGAACTTCTTTCTAGGTTGAGTTGAGAAGAAGCTCGCCACGAACCACGATCCCTTTCCGGACGAGCCACATCGAAGCCAGCGCGCTTCGACCCGCATGTTGATGCCGCGAAGCTATCTGGCTAAGAGATTGGACGTCAAGAGCTAACGGTCCGCGCCGTCCGAGTTTCAGGAGAAAAGACTCTATGCAAGGACCTTGGGGAACGATCACGAATGGATCCAGTCGGACGTAAACCGGAGGCCATACGACCGATGGGACAATTCTTTGGCTCCGCCGTTATCCGATGCCCCAGTGGAATGGGAGATTTTCGGAAACGACGCAGAGCAAGGACGTAATACAATGTTTAACGCCCTGCAAAGCCCTGGGCGAATTTGTAGCGGAAACTGCTAGCTTCCCTTGGGAAGAAGGAGGGAGAGAAACCTCCCCATACGTGACCCACGTAGATCATTTGAGACGCCTTCCAGGTTTTAGACGCGCCCCCGAGTCTTCGACTGCCGTCTAAAACTCGACGGGTCTAAACAGTCGAGTTTAAAAGAGGACTGGAATAGTCGAGATAACCCTGCGGGCGGCGTGTCGGAGTGCAAAACCAGGCTGACGCGGATAGCCTTTTGGCGTGAGGCCTTTTTCCGGCGGCATAGACGTTGCTACCTTGGCTTCGCGCGATGGATACGGTTCTGACCATTTTGGCCGTGGACAACCAACGAGCGGTCACAACTTCCTTGCGCTATGTCTTTGCCGGGCCGCGCTATGAAGTGACCACCGCGGAAAGCGGCCAGGCTGCCTTGGCCGAAATCAGTGCACGCACCGATCTGTTTGATGTGATCATTGTGGATTACAAAATGCCGGGCCTGACCGGTTTGGAGTTGGTCGATGCGATTAAGAGACGCGGAGCCGGCGGCAAAATCATTGTTATATCGGCACATCTCTCCTCCGAAGTCCGCGAATCTTTCGAGCGATTGGCCGTGCACGCGGTGTTTCCCAAGCCGTTTGACGTTGCCCAACTGCGCTCCGCGGTGGATCGCATCGCGGCCTGATTTCAGCGCTGAACGAGAGATGCTCGCGTTTCAGTTCCGCAGTTCTAACGACTAGCGACAGTAAGCCCTGAGCCTTGCCTTGCCGACTGTGCCGTCGGAACGCGAAAATCTTCGTCCAGCATCGCGTCCAGCTCGGCCAACCCGCCAGCCAGTTCTTCCCGTTGCCCGACCAGTTCGGGATGCGTCGTCGCGTCAAACGGCTCGGCCAGCGCCGTTTCGCAGCGTTTCGAAAGCGGCCCTTTGCGCAGACTGCC
>JBBRDU010000022.1:0-40417 GCA_038203615.1 Chthoniobacterales bacterium | reverse complement strand
ACGGATGCTTCGACGCCGCGTTTGTGGAGTTCCTCCACGACGCGCTGCCTCCATTCGCGACCGAATCCCTTGTGCGCCAGGTACCAGCCGCCGCCCACTAACGCGGCCACCATCAAGACCACGGTCAGGCGAATCGTACTGACGAGCAGCCGTCGCGGGAAGCTGGGCCGGGGCGACTCCGGCGGCACGGGCGGCTGGGCGGGTTCGAGGATGGTAGGCATGGCTGGATTGAGGGCTTGAAGCGCTCAGCGGTTAGATCGATAGACAATCTAGCCCGCTAACCATTCAAAGGGGAAACGTGTATCATATTTCTGACCTGCCCGCGATCAACGCCACCTTTAATCTGATCAGTACCATTTTCATCTCGTCGGGCTGGTATCTGATCCGCCGCGGCGCCTGGCGGGCCCATATTGTCTGCATGGTGACAGCCGTGATCTCCTCCAGTTTTTTTCTGACCGGCTACCTCGTTTACCATGCGCAGGTGGGTGAAAAATCGACCCATTTTACAGCCGGTGGAGCGGTCGCCCTGATTTATTTCACAATGCTGATTACCCATATCCTGCTTGCCTTTGTCACGCTTCCGCTGGTCGTCGCCACCCTCATCCCCGCTGTGCGGCGCCGCTGGGAAAAGCACAGGCGCATCGCGCGCTGGACCATGCCGATCTGGCTTTATGTTTCCGTGACAGGGGTGCTCGTTTACCTGATGTTATATCAATGGTATCCGCCGCCCAATCTTGCACTGGGCCGGTAGTTGATGTTTGATGGAAAGAGGCAGGAGATCCTGCGGAATGGAATATGGTCACGATCGCGACATTTAACGAAGCCGCCAAAGCGAGGGACTTAAAGGGGCGATTGCTACAAGCGGGCATCCGCGCCGATGTGCACGATGAGGGTCACCTGCAGACAGTGGCTTTCATGTCGAAGCCCCAGGCCAATAACAAGGTGCTGGTGGAGGATAACGATTTCGAACGTGTGCAAGAACTGATGGTGGGATGGGAAGCGACCGATCCGGATATTGCGTCAGCCCTGATTCGTTGTCCGCAATGTGGATCTTCCCGGATTGAGTACCCCCAATTAACGCGCAAATTCATGACGCCGGCGGTGGCCAGCGTGCTTTTTGCGCTACGGATTTTCCCGAAGGAATTTTACTGCGAGGATTGCCATTACACGTGGAGCACCAAGGATGCGCCCATGCTGGCGCGGTTATGGCACCGTTTCTTTCCCGGTAACGAGCCGGAGAGGGAAAGCTCGTAGGCGAAGAGAGAAGAGCGGGCGCGATTCTAAAAGGTTGCGCGCGACATTGATCCCAACCGTGCGGAGCTTTGAAGGAATGACCCCAGCCGTGCTTGACCGATGAAATGGCTCTTCGTGTTAGTCCTGGCCGTGATCATCTTCGGCGGGTCCGCCTGGTTCGGGTATAATCTTCTCTTTAAGCAGGACATCGCCGTGCAAAAGGAGAAGGGCGGCGAGATCAAGGCCGAGCCGACGCCTGACATCAGTCTTCCCGAATTCCAGGCCGCGGCCCAATTCCGGCAGGAGGGAAAGCTGCCGGAAGCGCGCGGCGCCCTGACCATCTTCATCCAGAAATATCCGAACGGTCTGCACGCCGAAGAGGCGAAGGATTTGTTGGGAGAGATCAACGTGGAAATTCTGCTGTCGCGCACGCCTTCCCCGGAAAAGACCGAATACATCGTGAAGCCAGGTGACGTTTTACAGAGGGTGGCCAACCGGGTAAAATCAACGCCGGAGTTGATCATGCGCATGAACAACCTCAATGGGACGATGCTCCACATCGGGGAGCGGCTTCTCATTTCGCATCCCGAGTTTAATCTCGTGGTCCAACGCAAGCCGAAGCTCATCGTGTTGCTTGATCACGGGTCGTTTTTCAAGCAATACCACGTGCAGGAAATGAAGCTCTCCCCCAAGCAAGCGCCCAAAATCACGGCCAAGGTGGCGGAAACGATGGCCTTCCGAGACGGCAAACGGGTCGGTTTTGGCACCAAGGAATTCATCGGCAGCACGCGTTGGATTCGGCTGAGCGCGGCAGCCTACACGATTTACTCACTGCCGGACACGGCCCATCCGCGCCTCGGGCAGCAGCCTCCCCCGGTCGGTCTCGGCCTGGCCGCGGGCGACGTCGAAGAGTTGAGCAGCCTTGTAAACAATCGGACCCCTGTCACCATTATTAATTAGGTCGAATGGATAAACACGTCCTCGATTTCGAGAAACCGATCTTTGAGTTGCAGCGGCGCCTGCAGGAACTCCGCGAGCATTCCGATGAGCACGCGGTCGACCTGGAGGCGGAAGTGGAGGCGATGCAGGCGAAAATTGAAGCGACCCGCCGCGACATTTACGACAACCTGAGCGCCTGGCAGCGTGTGCAGATTGCCCGGCACGTGCAAAGGCCGTTCGCGCTCGATTATATTGAGCGGTGTTTCACCGACTGGGCGGAATTGCATGGGGATCGTTTTTTTGCGGATGATCGCGCCATGCCGAGCGGGCTAGCCCGCCTCGGTCCCTACCGCTGTGTGGTCATCACGCACCAGAAGGGGCGCAACACGAAAGAAAACGTGATGCGAAATTTCGGATGCGCTCATCCGGAGGGCTATCGCAAGGCGCTGCGTTTGATGCGAATGGCCGAGAAGTTCGGCATGCCGGTGGTGTCTCTCATTGACACGCCCGGCGCGTATCCCGGAATCGGGTCGGAAGAAAGGCACATTGCCGAAGCCATTGCCGTGAATTTGCGCGAGATGATGGTCCTGCGAGTGCCGACCGTGGCGGTGGTGATCGGAGAAGGCGGTTCGGGCGGCGCCCTCGGCATCGGAGTGTCCGATCGGGTCCTGATCATGGAAAACGCATACTATTCCGTGATCAGCCCGGAAGCTTGTTCCGCCATTTTGTGGCGGGATCGCCGGCACGCCCCCGAAGCGGCGGAAGCGCTGAAATTGACCGCGCAAGATTTGCTGAAGCTTGGCGTCGTCGATGAGGTCGTGCCGGAACCGCAAGGCGGGGCGCATCGCGATTACGATCTGGCGGCGGCCACCCTCGGCACCGCCCTGCGGCAAAACCTGGAGAAACTGCTGGAGCAGCCGATCGAGCAGGTGCTGAAAAAGCGTTACAAAAAATTCCGTGGTCTGGGCAACTTCCTGGAAGGGAAAGGTCCCACCCATCCTGCACGTGCGGCGTCGTGAATCGAAAAAGGGGGCGGGGGGGAGCATGGTGGGTGGCGTGGCTGGTCGCGTTCGGGACCGCCAGCGCGATGGCGCAGCCCTTCCGCTTCGATCGGGACACGCTCTCGTTTGCCAACTCCACCGTGTTCGAATATCGCGGGGGTTACGCGCAGGGGCGGACCCGGACGAGCGAGACGGAGAAGACCAAGCGTTACACGCGGCGGTGTTTCGTGATGAGCCGAAGTGTGCTCCAGTTTTACAAGTTTGCCCGGTTCGACCCGGGCGCCGCGCCTCTCGACGACCGGGCGCTGGCGCAACGGGTCCGCGCGCTCAGCCGCATCCAACCCTGGAAACCCGCCCTTCCCAAGAATAAGCGGACTGTTTTTCCCGGTTACGCCAATTTGCGGCAATTGAGCGAGGCGCACGCCAGGGTCCTCCAGGAAAATCTCGGGCTAGGCTGGCCGACCTACACGCGCCTGGGGAATTACCGCATGTTTTTCAAACAGAACGACCGTGGTTATCAGGACAAGATGCATGCTGTGCTGGACCGCACCCTGGAGCAGGGCGGTTTTTTCGTCGCCTATCTGTCGGATTATCCGCACTTCCGGATCAACCATTCCATCCTGATTTATGGAAGGCGCCTCTCCCGCCCGGGAACTGATGTGGAGCATTACATCACCTACGACCCGAACCATCCCGATGGGCCCCGCGAATTAAAATGGTCGAACTCGTTACACGTTTTTAATTTTCAAAAGGATCAGGAATTCCCTGGCGGATTCACCAAGGTGTATCAGGTCTACGGGAAGTGGCTGCAGTAGCGCCTGCCTGCTCCCGCCACGGCGGGCAGGCGGGATGACAGCGCGCGGAAAGAGCGGCCGGCCTTTGATTTCGCTGGCCCGACCGCGTCACTCACGCCACAGATAAGAGAAACAAAGTCAAGTTTTCGCCCCGAATGGATTCGCAACTTCGAGCGCAATTTAATGCGGACTTCTCCGCCGAAAAATATCAGGCGCTCTTGCATTGTGTGAATCGGACGAAGCGCTGGCCGGCTGACTTTCGCATTTGCGAGTCACCCATTTTCCTGACGGACGAATTCGCGCGCGAGGCGGTGGCAGCGGCCCGGGAAATTGTGCGCGAGACGCGGACGCCTGAATTTAAGCGGCATGCCGCCTCCGCCGTCCCGGCGGGTCTCTCCGTGCCTAACGAGCCGGACCATCCGAACTTTCTCGTGATCGATTTTGGGATTTGCCTGGAAGGTGACCGGCTTGTTCCGCGGCTGATCGAGTTACAGGCCTTTCCCAGTCTCTTTGGGTTCCAGTGGCTTTTGCTCGGTTGCATGCGCAAGGCCTATCCCGCCCTCCCCCGCTCCTGGAGCTCGTCGTTCGGCGGAATCAAGGATGACGCCTACCTGGAGCTGCTGGGCCGGACGATTTTTGGGGGGGGCGCGCCCCGGAAAACGTGGTCTTGCTGGAGATCGAGCCGGAAAAGCAAAAGACGCGGATCGATTTCGCCGCCACGGAAGCGATGCTGGGGATTCGCTCCGTCTGTCTAACCAAAACAAAAAAGCGCGGCCGGCCATTGTTTTACGAGCGCGATGGCCGGGAGACTCGCATCGAGCGCATTTACAATCGAGTCATCTTTGACGAGTTGGAGCGACGTCCGGATTTGCATCTCCCTTTCCGTTTTCAAGACGACCTGGACGTGGTCTGGGTGGGGCACCCCAATTGGTATTTCCGGATTAGCAAGCATTCCCTGCCCTTCCTGAAAACGGAGCATACGGCGCCCGCCTACTTCGCGAACGAGTTTCCCGCGGACGAGGAGATCGAGAATTACGTTTTGAAGCCGCTTTACTCTTTTGCCGGCCTGGGGGTGGAGATGGAGCCGACGCCCGACAAACTGGCGGCGTTGTCCAACCCGCGGGAATGGATTCTGCAGAAAAAAGTTTCCTATGCCGAGTTCGTTCCCACGCCGGATGGATCCAAATCAAAGGCCGAGATTCGCATGATGTTTGTCTGGCCGGGCGCAGGCGAGCCCATCCTGGTCAACAACCTCGTGCGCATGAGCCAGGGCAAAATGATGGGGGTCGATTTCAACAAGGACAAATCCTGGGTGGGCTCGAGCATCGCGTTGCATTCCACCCGCGCCGCCTGCGAACGGCTCAGTCCTTCCTCTCGACGTGGCGTAGGGCCGCGATCATGTCTGGAGCGTGCAGACGAATGGCCTCGCGATGCACCACCGCCATCGCCTCGAGCAATTCCAGGCCGGCGGGGGCCAATCGCACGGAGACCTGGCGGCGATCCGTCGAACTGCGCTCTTTGGTGACCAGGCCTCTGGCCACCAGCCGGTGGGTCAGGGCCACGGTGCTGTGATGGCGGACCTGCAGGCGTTCGCTTAACTGACCGACGAGCAGCCCCGCGGGCGAGGCGAAGCTCTTGATCGCCAAAAGGGCCTCGTACTGCTCGGGGGTCAAATCCTTGGTCGCAAGGAGTTCCTTGCTGAAACGCAGAAATTTCCGCAGGCCATAACGAAACGATGCCAGCGCGATATAATCCTGCTGTTGCAGCGGCGGCTGAGACATTGACACGGGCGTTGTTCTAGCAAGGAAGGAGGGAGTCGACCAGACAAGAGTGTTACGTGGCAAGCCTGGCGAAACTGGAGGTGAAGGCCGCTCGTCGGTAGGGTGATGCCTGACAAAGTATCGATGCTCGATACAGTGGCATGGAGGCTGCTCCAAAAGATGGCCATTCCTCCGTTATCATGAATAAAATAAGCACCAAACGCACCTCCGCCTTTACTCTTGTTGAAATAATGATCGTAGTCGCGATCATCGCCCTGCTCGCCGCCATTGCCGTCCCTGGATTCCTGCGTGCGCGCAAACGCTCCCAGGCTACCAAGATCCTGAACGATCTGCGCATGATCGATTCGGCCGTTGATCAGTATGCCATCGAGACGAATAAGACGAGCGGTTCGACCGTCGCCATCACCGACTGGACGAACTACACCAAGAAAGGCTCGAACCTCTATAATTCGGGGGCGGACCTTTTTGGCGCCTCCTACGGCACTCAAACCGTCGATAGTCTGCCCGCGGTTCCAGCCAGCACCAAGGCAGCCCTGTCGGACGTCGCCGATACCACTTTCTGGTCGCCCTACCAGTAATTCCGGGCCGCGTTACCAAGCGAGCTGAAAGGAACTAGTTTCCTTTCAGCTCGTTGTTTGTCTCCGCGAAAGCGTTGACCGCGAAGGCGAGATCGTCGCGCGAATGCGCGGCTGAAACCTGCGTGCGGACGCGGGCCGTCCCATGGGGAACGACCGGGTAGAAGAACCCGATGACGTAAACACCTTTCTCCAGCATGCGGGCGGCGAACTTTTGTGACTTGGCCGCGTCGCCGATCATGATCGGAACAATGGGATGCGTTCCAGGTTTGATGGTGAGGCCGCGCTCGGTCAGCGCCGCGCGGAAATATTTAGTGTTCTCTTCGAGGCGATCCCGTAGTTCGGTCGAAGCGCTGAGAAGCTCGAGGGCCCTGGCCGCGGCCGCCACGATGGGCGGCGCAACGCTGTTGGAAAAGAGATAGGGACGGGAACGCTGGCGCAGGAGTTCGACGAT
This sequence comes from Chthoniobacterales bacterium, assembly GCA_038203615.1. Lineage (GTDB taxonomy): Bacteria > Verrucomicrobiota > Verrucomicrobiia > Chthoniobacterales > UBA10450 > JBBRDU01. The sequence goes on along the minus strand of JBBRDU010000022.1, from coordinate 33,640 downwards.
TGGCCGGCGCGCGCTCGTAAACCCGCCGCTCGCACCGCCCAGGGCTTTGCCCAGTGTGCCGGTAATGATGTCGATCTGGCCCATGACGTCGCGGTATTCATGGGTGCCGCGGCCGGTCCGGCCCAGAAACCCGGTGGCGTGCGCGTCGTCGATCATGGTGAGCGCTTGGTATTTTTGCGCGAGCTGGCAGATGGCGCCGAGATCGGCAATCGTGCCGTCCATGGAAAAGCAGCCATCGGTTGCGATCAGGCGAACGCGCGCGCGGCCCGCTTCCTGAAGTCTGGCCTCGAGCTCCGCCATGTCGTTATGCTTGTAGCGAAAGCGCTGCGCTTTGCAGAGCCGGACGCCATCGATGATGCTGGCGTGATTCAGCTCGTCGCTGATGATGGCATCCTGCTCGGTCAGGAGGGTCTCGAACAAGCCGCCGTTGGCGTCAAAGGCACTGGGATAAAGAATCGTATCTTCCGTTCCCAGAAATTTCGTTAGGGCGTTTTCCAGGTCCTTGTGGATATCCTGGGTGCCGCAGATGAATCGAACACTGGCCATGCCCAGTCCGTGGGTGTCGAGCGCTTCTTTGGCCGCCGCGATCAAGGCCGGATGATTGGCCAGTCCGAGATAATTGTTGGCGCACATGTTCAGGACGCGCTGGCCGCCGGCCACGGCGATGTGCGCGCCCTGCGGGCTGGTGATGATTCGCTCGGTTTTGTAAAGGCCCTGCGACTTGATTTCGCGCAAGGTTTCGGCCAGCTGCTTTTCAAATTCGGCGAGCATAAGAACGGCAGACTAGCGAATTCAGCCGGATAAACAAAAACGAATCGAGCGCGCGCGGTGCCCGGGCTCCCTTGAATCACCTTGGGACCTTCTCCGACGGGAGGGGTGGAACGCGATCTCCGAGCGCGGTGTTATGACGTATGGCGGATTCGCCGCCACCCTTGCCATCGTCCCCGAAGAGGCCGATCCACCCACGTAGCATAATTCGTCAGTCAGGACCATCAACGGCAGGCCCTTCCGGCGATGGGTCGAAAAAGACCAAAAAAAGGGCTTGCAGGGGGTTGTGAATAACTGTTAATAACTCTGGCGATCTACCTTGACGCACGCTGAAATACGCAGCCTCGCCCTCGCCGTTCTCGCGGCGTTTCTCGCCATTCTTCTCTCTGCGTGCGAAACCGGCGGGACTCACGTCTCTTCTCGCTCCCTGCCTTCCTACGAGCCCCCCATGGGCCACTCCGAATTCCAGTCCGTGCGGACGACGGCCTACACCCACACCGAGGCGGATCACACCGTCTACAGCAATCACAACGCGCTGGGTGGACAACTCCAGGCAGCCAGTGCGCCCATCCGCCGCGCGGATAACGCTCCGCGCGCGCTCCCGGTCGCGATGCTCGATCAGCCGGAGAATCAGCAGATCGCTTACGCCACTGTGCGGAAGCAGCCGTTTTCGCTGGAGGAAACGGTGACCAAGACGACCAAAGTGACGAAGACGACGCGCCATGGAAAAAAAGTGGTCGTCACAAAGACAAAAACGACTGTCCCGAAGATCGGCAGCGCCGCGGCAGACTGGTCACGCTGGCCGGCCGGCACCACCTTCCGGGTGTTGTCCACTGGGCAAATGTATCGGGTGGACGATTATGGCTGGGCCTTGAGCGGGCGGAATACGATCGACCTCTATATGGCTACGCCGCGCGATATGAATTCGTGGGGCGCCCGGCAGGAACCGATTCAGGTCCTGCACTGGGGGGATCCGCAGGATAGTTTGCGTTTACTGCAGCCGCACCAGAGATCCAAACACATTCAGCGCATGATTTTGGAGCTGCAGGGCCGCGAGCAGGAAGCAGCCGGGCTGCAGTAACGCAGCGGGCGCCTTCTTTCAACCGCCTGCGGCGGTCTCGTTTAACAACGCCCTCGGAGCGGTCGTTCCACCACTCTCACCGCGAACCCGCGCCAAGGTGGATCGCGATCTCCGAGCGCGATGCTAGCTGGGCATCGCGGCGCACCCGCTCACTTCTTCGAACCGGTTTACCGCGGCGGAATCGTCTCGGCCTAACGATCGCTCCAGTGGAGCACGATCTTGCCGGAGTTGCCGGATTTCATCAGCTCGATCGCTTCCCGGAATTCGGTGTAAGGAAAGCGGTGGGTGATGACCGGTGAAATGTCGAGCCCGCTCTGGATGAGGGAGGTCATCTTGTACCAGGTCTCGTACATCTCGCGGCCGTAAATGCCCTTGAGCGTGAGTTGATTGAACACGACCAGGTTCCAGTCAATAGCCGCGCTGCCCGGCATGATGCCGAGCAAAGCGATTTTTCCACCGTGAAACATATTTGGCAGCATGTCGGCAAAAGCCTGGGGGTTGCCCGACATTTCGAGGGCGACGTCGAAACCTTCCTTCATGCCCAGTTGCTCCATGGCCTGCTGCAGCTTCTCCGAACGCACGTCGACTCCGACCACATTCGGAGCCAATTTTCGGGCCAGCTCGAGGCGGTAGGGATTGACGTCGGTGATGACAACATGGCGCGCGCCGGCCTGTTTGCAGATGGGAATGGCCATGCAGCCGATGGGACCGGCGCCCGTGATGAGCACATCTTCGCCCACCAGGTCGAACGAGAGAGCGGTGTGCACGGCGTTGCCTAACGGATCGAAGCAGGACAGGACATCGAGTGGGATGGCGGGATCCGCGTGCCACAGATTGGATTGTGGGATGGAAACAAACTCGGCCCACGCGCCCGCGCGGTTCACGCCCACACCTTGCGTGTTCGGACACAGATGCCGCCGCCCAGCCAGGCAATTCCGGCAATGCCCACAGGTGATGTGGCCTTCTACGGTGACGAGGTCGCCCGGCGCAAAACCCTTGACGTGATCGCCCGCCTGATGGATCACGCCGACAAACTCATGGCCGATTGTCATGGGCACCGGGATGGTCTTCTGAGCCCATGCGTCCCAGTTATAAATATGAACGTCCGTCCCGCAGATGGAGGTCTTGAGGACGCGGATGAGAACATGGTCGCCTTGCACCTCCGGAACGGGAACTTCTTCCAGCCAGAGTCCCGGTTCCGCCCGCTTTTTCACGACCGCTTTCATGGTCTTTTGCACGTCTGGAAACTAGGCGCTGAGATGGATGGCGCAAACGGAAGAGGTGCAGCGGTTTGGGGAGCGCACGCTTCCAAGGTGCTTTCTCGCGGCATCTCTGCCGCGAGATTCAGCCAAGGTGCCCTTCAGCAGAATGCCGTGCGCAGGTCTGTCGGGGAAACTGTTAGCTTTCTATCTTTTCTCCAACTGGGAAGCTGGCAGCTTCCCCGACAGCATGGAAAGCGTGCGCGGTCCGCTATGGACAAATCGCTCTCCTGTCGGGATGATGACCGGACATGCCCGTGACCACCGAGCAAGCTCCGCCCAAGCCCGTCACGGCCCGCACCACGTTCCTTTTTCGTTTCATCAGCACGATCGCCCTTTGGTCGGTCGCGCTTTTTATCGCCTTCTCCGGCCATGAGGGCGCGTTCTGGGGACTGATCAGTCTTTTCGGTTTTATCGGGCTCTGGGAGTTTTACACGATGCTCGATCACAAGGGGCTGCCCAACTTCAAGATCACCGGGATGATCTGCGGCGCTATCATGTTGTGCGGCAGCTTTTATTACTTCAGCCGGGTGGGCCCGGCGCGTTCCTATGATTTCGAGCTCTCCATTCTGCTCCTGTTTTTGCTCACTGTCTTTACGCGGCAAATTTTTGCGCGACTGCGGGACGATGAGCCGTTGCAGACCATGGCCTACACTTTGTTTGGGCTTCTCTATGTCATCTGGCTTTTTAATTTCATGACCAAGATTCTCTACGTGACGCCGCGCGGACCCGGTGGCCAAGTCACGGGTCAGTTCTACTGTCTTTATCTGATCGCAGTGACCAAGTTCAGCGACATGGGAGCCTACCTGGTGGGCAGCCTGACCGGGCGGCACCAGATGATTCCGCACATCAGTCCGAAAAAGACATGGGAAGGATTTTGCGGGGCCCTGGCTCTCTCTTCCTTGGCCAGCCTTGGTCTTTTTAAATTGATGCCGACGCAGCTGTCGGCGCTGACCTGGATGGACGCGCTCATCCTTGGTTTGCTTCTTGGATTTGCCGCGGTCGTGGGCGATCTGGCCGAATCGATCATCAAACGCAGCACCGGCGTAAAAGATTCGGGGAATGTTTTTCCTGGAATCGGCGGAGCCCTCGATTTGATCGACAGCTTGTTGTTCACCGCACCGCTTCTCTATTTTTATCTGCGCCTGGTCGTCCGGGTTCCGTGATGAAGCGGAAGCGTGTTGTGGTCCTGGGAGCGACCGGCTCCATTGGAGAGAGCGCGCTCAAGGTCGCGCAGGATATTCCCGAGCGGATGGAGATCGTGGGACTGGCCGCAAACCGTAATGCGGAAAAGCTGGCGGCGGCGGCCAATAAAGTTCGACCGCAAGCCGTTTGCCTAACGGATGCTTCCAGGATCGACGCCTTGCGCGCGGCTTTGCAATACAAGCCCGAGATCTTTTCCGGTGAGGATGGGTTGTGCCAGATCGCGGCGCTGGCCGATGCCGACATGGTCCTGATCGCGATCGTTGGGACGGGCGGGCTCCGCCCCGCCCTCGCCGCCATGGAAGCCGGGAAAGACCTGGCCGTGGCCAGCAAGGAAATCCTGGTCATGGCGGGGGAGGCCGTTATGCGCGTCGCGCGGGAGAAGGGCCTTCATGTGTTGCCCGTGGATAGTGAGCATAATGCCATTTTTCAATGTCTGGACGGGCGCGTTTCGGAGGTTCGCCGCATCATCCTGACGGCCTCGGGCGGACCGTTCCGCGAGACGCCGGGCACTGAGTTCGATGCGATTACGGTCGAGCAGGCCTTAAAGCATCCGACTTGGAACATGGGCCCGAAGATTACGATCGATTCGGCCACTCTCTTCAATAAGGGCCTCGAGATGATCGAAGCGCACTGGCTCTTCGGTGTCGGCCTGGACCGGGTGGAAGTGGTGATTCATCCGCAAAGCATCGTCCACTCGATGGTCGAGTTCGCCGACGGTTCCACGCTGGCGCAGCTCAGTTACTCCGACATGTGTTTCCCCATCCAATATGCCGTGACCTGGCCGGACCGCGTGCCGAACTCGCTCCCCCCTCTCGATTTCGCGAAAGTGTCGAAGCTGGAATTTTCCATCCCGCGTTATGCCGATTTTCCCGCTCTCGACCTGGCCCGGCGCGCGGGCCAAAGCGGCGGCACCCTGCCCGCCGTCCTGAATGCGGCCAACGAGGTGGCGGTGGAGGCGTTCTTAAACCGCCAGATCAAATTTCCGGCGATCTGGCAGACGGTCGGGCAAGTGATGGATCGCCACGCCATCGTTGCGCATCCAGATCTCGATGCAATATTGCGGGCCGATCAATGGGCGCGGGCGGAAGCGCGCCAGCATGTCGGGTAAACCAGTTCATCGATCATGATCCTTTACGTTTTCCGGTTCCTCTTCGTTCTCTTCGAAGTGCTTGTTCTCTTCAACCTGCTCATCGTCGTGCATGAGCTGGGCCATTTTCTGGCGGCACGCTGGCGCGGTTTATACATCGAGAAATTCGGCATCTGGTTCGGAAAGCCCATTTGGAAGAAGACCGTGAATGGGGTTCAATACTCTCTGGGTTCCTTGCCCTTCGGCGGATTCGTGGCGCTCCCACAGCTCGCCCCCATGGATATTATCGAAGGCAAAGCCGATGTGGATCGGGCTCAGCTTCCTCCCATCTCGGCTCTGGATAAGATCATCGTCGCCCTGGCCGGGCCCTTCTTCAGTCTGATGCTCGGGGTCGTCCTGGCCGCTCTGATCTGGGTCGTGGGATATCCGGTGAGCGAATCCGACACCAGCACAACAGTGGGTTACATCCTGCCTGAATCGCCGGCCCTAAACGTGCTGCAGCCGGGCGACAGGATTCTCGAAGTGGATGGCAAGGTGGTGAAACGTTTTCTCGGGATGAATGACAGTGTCAGCTGGAACGTCGTCCGTTCCGAAGGCGACAAGATTCCGGTCAAGTTTGAGCGGGACGGCAAGGTCCAGACGGTAGCGATCGAGCCGTATCGCGCCAAGACAAGTGGATGGCGGCGCAAAAGTGTCCGCCAATTGCTGATCGAGCCGGCCCAAACTTCCACCATCGAAAAAGTCGAAGCCGACTCTCCCGCCGCCAAGGCCGGCTTACGTCCGGGCGACATCATTCGCGGTTTCGACCAGACGCCGATTTACAGCCGGGTCGCGCTCATGGATCAAATCAGCAAAAATCCGGATGCTCCGATGGTTCTGCATGTGGATCGAGCCGGATCCCGCCTGGATGTAGCGGTGAAACCGGCCTTGTTGCTGACCGAGGGTGAGAAGAAACCGCGCATCGGGATCGGATGGGCCGACCAACTAACGCTGGCGCATCCTACACCGCTCGAGCAAATCCGGAACAGCATCGCCAGTACCCTCAATACCATTTCAGCGGTGGCCTCTCCGAAATCGGATATCAAGCTGCAGCATCTGAGTGGCCCGGTCGGCATCGTCCGCATTTATTATCTTCTCTTTCAGAGCGATTACGGATGGCGGCTCGCGCTTTGGTTCAGCGTCATTCTCAATGTGAACCTGGCCATCCTGAACATGCTTCCGATTCCTGTTTTGGACGGCGGGCACATCGTCCTTGGCATGATCGAGTCGGTCCGGCGCAAGCCCCTGAACACGCGCGTGCTCGAATACGTGCAGGGATTTTGCACGGCCGTGATCATCGGCGTGATCATCTATATTACCTTTTTTGACGTGCAGGATTTGCCTTTCTTCCATCAGACGCGCGACAAGAACGAGGTCCAGAAGCAAAAGGAACAGGGCACGCCTTAGCACGGCTCGTTGCGCGGAGGGGCCCGCGCTTTTAGATTCGCACCTGTGCGTTACTGCCACTCGCCATTTTCCTACGAGCGGCGTGTTTCCCGCGAGGTCCGGGTCGGCCCCGTCGGCGTAGGGGGGTCCAACCCGATCCGGGTTCAATCCATGATCACGTGCGACACGATGGACACGGAGGCGTCCATCGCGCAGACGCTGGAGCTGGCCGGGGTCGGCTGCGAAATCGTGCGCATCACCGCGCCCACCGTGAAAGATGCGCGCAATCTCGAGCTCATCGTCAAAGGTCTGCGCGCCCGCGGCTGCGATGTTCCGATCGTAGCCGATATCCATTTCAAACCGGATGCCGCCATGGAAGCGGCCCAATGGGTGGACAAGGTGCGGATCAATCCAGGCAATTACGCGGACTCGAAAAAGTTCGCGACCCGTGAGTATACGGATGAGCAGTACTCAGCCGAGATCGACCGAATCCGGGAGCGCTTTTCACCATTGGTTCAACTCTGCAAAGAGCGCGACATCGCCCTGCGCATCGGGACCAATCACGGGTCGCTCAGCGATCGCATCCTGAACCGTTACGGGGACACGCCCCTCGGCATGGTGGAAAGTGCGCTGGAGTTCGCCCGGATCGCGCGCGAACTCGATTACCATGCTTTCATCTTCTCGATGAAGTCGAGCAATCCGAAGGTGATGATCGCCGCCTATCGGTTGCTCGTGGCGCGTTTGCATGCGGAAGGGCCGGACTGGAATTACCCGCTCCACCTCGGCGTGACCGAGGCGGGCGAAGGCGAGGATGCGCGGATCAAGAGCGCGATCGGGATTGGTTCGCTTCTGGCCGATGGCATTGGCGACACCATCCGGGTTTCTTTGACGGAAGACAGCGTGCACGAGATTCCGGTAGCGAAGGCGCTGGTGGAGACGGTTCAGCAAACGCCCAACCCCGCCGAGGCGGGGCTCAACGCTCAACTTTCCTACGATCCATTCTCCTACCAGCGGCGGGCTACGGACCGACTCATGTTGCCGGCGGTGGCTGATCCGGCGACGCCCCAGCTGGGCGCGGGCGCAGAAGAACTGATCCGCGTTTTCGTTAGACGAGCCAGTTTCGAGAAGATCGCCCACAAGGTCGCCAACATGGGCGATTACAAACCGGAAATCGTTTACGAGGATGCGCAAATCGAGGAAGTGGATCCACGGGATGACGCGGCTCTCTCGCACCTGAATACGGAGCGCGTTCCGAGATTGGTCACCGTGAAGGAGGACGTCGATCTCCCCATGATCGCGGCTTTTCGGTTGTTGGCTGGGAAATTGGATCCGAGGCATCCCATCTTGTTGAAAGACACGCTGACAAAGTGGGAGGGACCTCAGCGTCCCGATCGTCGCGGCACGGAGGCCCCTCCCACATTCCTCCACACGCTGCTCATTGCTTCGACTAACATCGGCTCGCTTTTGTGCGACGGAATTGGCGACGCCATTCTCGTGCAAGGCGAGGAAGCGCCGGGCCAGGCCTTGCGCCTCTCTTATAATCTCCTGCAGGCGGCCGGTTCGCGGATCTTCAAGACCGATTACGTGGCCTGCCCGTCGTGCGGGCGCACCTTGTTCAATCTGCAAACCACCACGGCGCGCATCAAGGCCGCCACGCTCCACCTGAAAGGCGTCAAAATCGCCATCATGGGATGCATCGTGAATGGCCCCGGAGAAATGGCCGACGCCGATTTCGGTTACGTGGGCGGCGCCCCTGGCAAAGTGAATCTCTATGTCGGCAAGACGCCGGTGAAGTTTAATATTCCCGAAGCCGAAGCGGTCGAGCGCCTGCAAGATCTGATCCGTGAACACGGCAAATGGATCGAGCCCGCGGCCGTTGCCACGGCGGTCGTCTGATCCGCGGTCGCCGATCTTCCCCCGCGAGGCGGGAATCGCGCAAATAAAGAATTGTCTCGCGACCCCTGACCAAGTAAAACGACGTTTATGAAGAAACTGGTCCTGTTAGCTCTGATAGCGGTCGGGCTGAGCGGAATTTTCGCGCCGGTCGCGAGTGCGATTTCACTCAGTATTAATGTCGGGGATCAACCGTATTACTCGCATGGCCCCAGGTATTGGGACGGTCGAGTCTACTATGTTTGGGTTCCCGGGCATTATACGATCCGGAACCATCATAGAGTCTGGGTTCACGGCCATTATCGGGTCCAATAATCTCTCAAATTTTCAGTGGTAGGGACGCCGCGGCGTCTGCTCCGCGCGCGTCGCTGGCTGAATAAGTAGACGTCGCAGGCAAATTCATTCGTGCGGGCCGGCAGCAATGCCGGCCCGGACTGTTTAGATTCGGCCCGCTCATCCGCGCACCCTTCCGTTGTAGCGGCGGTCTATGACCGCCGACTCTCAAGGCCAGCTGGCGTCGCCCCGTTTGACGAAGCCCCGCCTCCAGAGCATATTACGCGCTCTCTGATTGTAGGGTGGGCGCTTCGCCTGCCGCACTTTAAGCCGGCAACCGGAGCGGTTGCCCTACAACGGCAAGATCACTTCATGGATAAGATTCGTAACATCGCCATCATTGCGCACGTGGACCACGGCAAGACCACGCTGGTCGATCAATTGCTGCGCCAATCCGGTACCTTCCGCTCCAACCAAAAGGTGGAGGAACGCGTTATGGATTCGATGGATCTGGAGCGCGAAAAAGGGATCACCATTCGCGCCAAGAACGCCTCCTTTCAGTGGAAAGGTTATCGCATCAACATCGTCGACACGCCTGGTCACGCCGATTTCGGCGGCGAAGTCGAACGCATCATGAAGATGGTCGACGGCGTTCTGCTCGTGGTGGACGCCCACGATGGCCCGCAGGCCCAGACCCGCTTTGTCTTGCGCAAGGCTTTGGAGAACAAGGCCAAGGCCATCGTCGTGATCAACAAGATCGACCGCGAGAACGCCCGCCCGCACAAGGTGCTCGACATGGTTTTTGATCTCTTCGTTGAGCTGAAAGCGACGGATGAGCAGCTCGATTTTCCGGTCATTTACGCCAGCGCCAAGAACGGTTTCGCCATGCGCGAACTCCACGATAACAACGAGGATCTCACGCCGTTGTTTGAATCGATCGTCAAGCACGTGCCGCCTCCCACCGTTTCGCTCGAGCCGTTTTTCCAGATGCTCGTCTCCAACCTGCACTACAGCGATTATCTCGGTCGCATCGCCATCGGCCGGGTCGTGAGCGGTCGCGTCGCCGTCGGCGATGCCATCGTTTGCATTCATCGGGACGGAGGCCGCGAGCGGGCCACGGTGACCGCGCTTTTTACCTACGAAGGGTTGGAGCAGGTCGAAACCAAACATGCCAGCGCCGGCGACATCATCGGCCTGACCGGCTTCGAAGGAGTTTATATCGGCGAAACGCTGACCGATCGGGAAGAACGCGCGCCGCTCCAATTTGTCGACATTGATCCGCCCACCATCCGTATGCGCATTCTGGTTAACGATTCGCCTTTCGCCGGTCGCGAAGGAAAGTTTGTGACCGCGCGGCACGTGCGCGAGCGCCTGGTGCGCGAAACGCGCGGCAATGTTTCGTTGCAAATGAGCGACACGGAAACGGCCGGCGCTTTTGAGATCAATGCGCGCGGCGAAATGCAGATCGCCATTCTCGTCGAGCAAATGCGGCGCGAAGGCTACGAAGTGATGGTCTCGCGGCCGGAAGTTATTTTCCAGCGCGATGCCAAGGGCAATGTGCTCGAGCCGATCGAAAATCTTTACGTGGATCTCCCGGCGGAAAGCCTGGGGGACGTCATGCAATCTATCGCCGGCCGCAAAGGCGAAGTGGTTAACATGCATCATCATGCCAATCGCGTAGCCGTCGAAGCCGTCATCCCGACGCGCGGGCTGATTGGTCTTGAAACCGACCTCGTCAACATGACCCGTGGCGAAGGCGTCATGAGTCATCTCTTTCGCGAATACGCGCCGTTCAAGGGAGAGATGGAGGGCCGGAACCGCGGAGTCCTCGTTTCGATGGAGCCCGGGACCAGCACCGCCTACGCGCTCAATAATATACAGACGCGCGGCCGCCTCTTTATCGGGCCGCAGGAAGAGGTCTATGCCGGGATGATCGTGGGCGAGAACGCGCGCGCGGATGATCTGCCCGTCAATCCCTGCAAGGCCAAACATTTGACCAACATGCGGAGCCAGGGCGATGGCAAAGGCATTCAGCTGGAAGCGCCCTTGCGGCTCAGCCTGGAACGCGCCATCGAATACATCGGGCCGGATGAATTCGTGGAAGCGACGCCCAAATCACTGCGTCTGCGCAAGCGGATCCTGGATGCGAACCAGCGCAAACGCGCCGCCACCAGCCTGGCAGTTTAGCCGCCAAGGTTAAGAGGCGGTAGGGACGCCGCGCGCCTGACTTCGTTTTTCTTTGGCATAGCCAGGGGAGTTGATGCCCCCGCTCCTTTCAATGTTCCGCTTCAGACAGAAAAACCGGACAAGCGCCCGGCCCTTTTTTCGGCAAGGTCACAACCAAGTTAAGGAGCACGTTATTATAAGATGCACATTGAGAAATGTTTAAGGATGATCAGAACATGACCAAAATGTAATCATAACAGGCTTGCCGCGCTATGAAGCGGTCAGGCTATTCTCTTACAAAACACCATTCGATTCACGAGTCGGCGAGGTGATCTCCTCGACTCGTTAGTCGGCATCCCCAAAAAAGTCATAAATTCTATGAAACTTGTTTCCTGGTTTAAAACTCACAATCGTATTCGAACTATTTTTCGTGTCGCTTCAGCCAGTGCTCTCCTCCTAAGTGGAGTGAGTCTGGCTTTTATGGCGACGAAGACCTCCACCCCGACGGTTGCATCCGGGCGCGGTGACGTCTCGGCAGCGTTTGCCAAACACCGCGAAGATTTGTTTGCCGCGAAAGTTGGCGACGTCGCGGAAGGCCCTGTCTCTTGGGCAGAGGAAAATTATCAGTTGAACGGCGGGGATGCCATCACAGCTGACAACGTGCTTGGAGCCAAGGCCGCCGCCAGCGCCATCCAGAAGCGCGGGATCGGCAATGGCAAAAAATCGACCGCCGCCTGGTTTTCGCTCGGGCCGACAAGTGCGATCTATCCAGCCTTCCTCAACCGGCACGGAAGCGAGTATATCACTTCGGGCCGTATCACCGCTCTCGCCATCAGCCCAAATTGCACGACCCTGCAATGTACCCTCTGGGTGGCTGCGGCTGGCGGCGGTGTTTGGCGGACGGACAAGGCTCTCTCCGGAAACGGCAACTGGGTTAACGTTTCTGACGGCTCCTTCGCGTCGGGTGCCATTGGCGCTTTGACCTACGATGCGGCTCACAACACTCTTTACGCTGGCACGGGCGAAGACGCCGCCGCCGGCGACGCCGAAGCTGGCGTTGGCGCCTATAAGTCGACCGATGGCGGTGCGACTTGGACGGCACTGGGTGGCAACGCGAACTTCGCGCTGCGAGCCATCCGCGAGATCGCGATCGATCAGAACGATCCCAGCGGCAACACCATTTACGTGGCTGACGGTCGCGGAGTGCACGGCATTTCGTCGACCACGGCAGGCGCCGTTTCCCAGATCCCCGGCGGGCCTGGAATTGGCGTTTGGAAGTCGACCAACGGAGGCGCGACGTTTACGCTACTCCAGCCCACTACCGTGGTCTTGGGCCCGAACCCGGGCCAGACGTTCCCCTCGAGCTTCGGTTCCACCCGCGGTGCGACCGATGTGCGGATTGATCCGACCCATCCTGGGATAATCTACGCGACTGTCTATCAAAAGGGCCTGTGGCGTTCGAATGATAACGGTGCCACTTGGACCAACATTCATCCTGGCTTCGGAAGCAACGCTGATCGAAGCGAGTTTGCGCTGGCCACGACGCCGGATGGCCACACTCGTGTCTACCAGACCGAGGGCGATAGCGGAACGCCCTTCAGTCGTCTTTTCGTAGCCGATGCGACCGAGTCCGGTTTACCGACATTCGTAAATAAAACGAGTTCAAATCCGGCCGACGCTGGCTATGCCACGTATAATTTCTGCACGGGCCAATGCTGGTACGACCAAGGCGTTTACAGTCCGGCAGGCAGTCCGAATATCGTCTATGTATTTGGATCGTACGTTTACGGCGAAGCAGGCGGAATTTCGAATGCTCGCGCCCTGTTGTTGTCGCAAGACGGTGGTAACACCTTCACTGATCTAACCGAAGACGCTACTTCGCCGACGGCCCCGAATGGCCTCCACCCAGACCAGCACGCCTTGGTCACGGTGCCCGGCAATCCATTGGTCTTCTTCGAGGGTTCCGATGGTGGCCTCATGCGCTCGGACGGCACGCTGGTTGACACCTCCGCACGATGTGACGCTCGCGGTCTTTCGGAGCCTGCGCTCAGTCGTTGCAAGCAATTGCTCTCGGCTGTCCCGGGCGTCCTAACGAGCCTCAATAAGGGGCTGCAAACGCTCCAGTTCCAAAGTCTGTCGGTCAACCCGGCTAACGCGAAGAACGTCCAGGGCGGCACACAGGATAACGGAACCTTCGAGACAACGGGCTCGAGCGTGGTTTGGCCACAGACCATCTTCGGCGACGGCGGCCTCTCTGGCTTCGACGCGGCGAACTCGCATTTCCGATTCCACACCTACTTCGACGCGCAAGTCGACGTCAGCTTCCAGGACGGCGCTCCGCCGAGTTGGGACTGGATTGCCGATTCGTTCTTCATCCCACCAGGCAGTGGCGAGCGCAGGTTGTTTTACTTCCCGATCATCACTGATCCCGCGGTCTCCAGCACGATGTTCGCCGGCCTGAATCACGTGTGGCGCACGAAAACCAACGGCGTCGGGCCTGGGCCGCTGTCCGTCTTCGAGTCACACTGCAACGAATTCACGGGCGACTTCACTGTGCAGTGCGGTGATTGGGTGGCGCTTGACGGGCTCTCATTGACGACATCGTCCCGGCCTGGTGGTCGCAGCGGTGGCGCCATCGGCTGGCTGTCTCGCACCACTGGTGATTCATCTACCGTGTGGGCAGCGACGACGATCGGGCGTGTCTTCATCTCGAAGAACGCAGATGCAGATCCTCAAAGTGCCGTGACATTCACTCGGCTCGACAATCTGGCAGCCAACTCGCCAGGTCGTGCGGTCTCCAGCATCTCGATCGATCCGACGAATCCGAACCACGCTTACATCTCGTATCTGAGCTACTCGGCGCTGACTCCAAGTCAGCCTGGACACGTATTTTCGGTGACCTATGACCCGATTGGAGGTACCGCCACCTGGGTGAACCTCGAAGGCACGGGCACACAAATCGGCGACCAGCCGGTCAATGGTGTCGCCTTCGACAATGTTACGGGCGACCTCTATGCCTCGACCGACTTCGGCGTGATCAAACTCGCTGCCGCCAATGCATCCAATGGTTGGACGGTGGCTGCGCCGGGCCTGCCGGTCGTCACTGTCGCCGGCCTAACCATCAATCCGGGCGCACGCCAGCTGCTTGCCGCCACGCACGGGCGTGGAGCCTATCAGCTGACGCTGTCGAGCGGAGGCGTCGTGGCTGCGGTTCGGCACCACCACGCGCGGCCCTGAGGCGGTCGTTTTAGCAATTTAAGTAAGTTTCGACTGGGCGGGATGGCTTAACAGCTGTTCCGCCCAGTTTTTTTGTCCCCCACATCCCCCGTGAGAGTCGAAAGCGGCGAAAATTTGGAACGCCAAGTGGATTCGTCCGGACCTTGCCTGGGAATGGCTGACCGGTCCCCGGGCCTTGCGCGTCCCGTTGGGGAGAGCCCAGCTAGGTTCTCTCCCCCCAACGGTTAATAGTTCAAAAGAGATTACGGGAGACGCGGAATATTACAAAAACATAATAATACAAGGATTGACCGCAGAAGGCCCGACCGGTCAACCTGACCACTCACCTCAAATCCCGAAAGGCTCTATGAAATATACCCGATGGTTTAGTCGTTATACTCCTTCTTTCCGCAAAATCCGCATCGCACTGGCCAGTACCCTGGTTCTCGCGGGCGCTGCGCTTGGCTTCGTCGCCACCAAAACGTCGAGCCCGCCGCTCCTAGCAAAATCCGACGCGTTAGGCAAGCCATCGCTCAATAAATTCAGGATGGACCGGGATGAGCTGTCCGGTAATATCCGCACCGAGCCCGGCTCCGGAAAAGATGGCGGGCCGCTCGCCGCCGCGGAAGAGGATTATGCCAATCGCTCCTACCCGGCGTCGGTCCTACCCGCCAGCACAGCGGCTAATTCCCAGGCTGCCTTTTCTCAATTCATGACCCGTGGCTACGGCAAAGTCCGCGGCAAGGCTCGTACTAATGGCAAAAAGCCGGCCCCGCCGGCGGGCTGGACGCTCATGGGCCCGAGTTCGGCCAACTTTCCCGGTATTCTGACTTTTAGCGGCGCCCCTTACACGACCTCCGGTCGCGTGACCGCGCTCGCCATAGCTCCGAATTGCGGCGAGGGCCACTGTTACCTCTACCTCGCGGCCGCCGGCGGCGGTATCTGGAAAACGGATCACGCTCTTCATACCAACCCGTCTCAAAGATGGGAGTTCATTTCGGCCAGTTTCGCCACTAACGCGATCGGAACGTTTATCATCGATCCGACAGACCCGAGCGGGAACACGCTCTATGCCGGCACAGGTGAACCCAATACGTCGGGCGACTCTGAAGCCGGCCGAGGCATCTATAAATCAACCGATGCCGGCGTCACCTGGACGCATTTCGCGTCACAGGTCACGGGCTTGACCACGCCGGGCAACGGCACCTATACGGGCGACGCCTTTGCCGATCGCGCCATCAGCGGGATCGTGGTCGATCCGACGAATCCGAACATCGTTTACGTCTCATCGACCCGCGGTGTTCGCGGCGTCGGTTCTACCGGTGGTGCCACCACTAATCCGCCCACTCCGCGGCCGCCCTTCGGCCTCTTTAAATCGACGGATGGCGGTGCCACCTTTAGCTTCATTTGGGATGGGAACGCCTCCAATCGCGGTGTCATCGATCTCGCGCTGGATCCGAGCAATCACACCATCGTTTATGCCTCGGCCCTCAACCAGGGAATCTGGCGCTCCATCAATAGTGGAGGAACCTTTAGCCAGATCAAGGCTCCGCTCACGCCTAACGATCCGGATCGTCCCTCCATGGCGGTCACGAAGTTGTCCAATGGAAAAACGCGCATGTATGTGGGTGAAGGAGCAGCCGGAGTTCCGGCCGCGCGGTTCTTCCGCACGGACGACGCGTCGGCCGCGGCCCCGGTGTTTACCGACCTGACTAACGACCAGAACCTTGACTATTGCCATGGCCAGTGCTGGTACGACAACGTGGTTTACTCGCCGCCGGGCAAGCCGAACGTGGTTTACCTCGGTGGTTCCTTCGACTACGGCAACTTCGGTTCCGTGAGCAACGGCCGCGGATTCTTGTACTCCACGGACGGAGGCAACAGCTTCACTGATATGACGTGGGACGCGACGACGGCGCCCAATTCTCCGCCTAACATCAATCCGAATCCGACCGCGCCGAACGGCATGCACCCGGATCAGCATGTGGTCGTGGAAGTGCCAGGCACGGATGCGGCATTCTTTGGCTCGGATGGCGGGGTCGTGCGTTCGAGTGGCAGTTTTGCCGATACCTCTGCGCAATGCGCCAGCCGGATCGACTACTCCACCGGGTTGCCTCTTGTCGGTGCCAATCTGGCGCTGTGCCAGCAGCTCCTCTCGCGTATCCCGACCCAACTCAATACCACCTACAATGACGGGCTCTCTACCCTCCAATTCCAGAGTGTCTCGGTCAATCCATTCGACGCGACCAACGTCATGGGTGGCACGCAGGATAACGGAACCTTCCAAACAACCGGCTCCACGACCATCTGGCCGCAGCTGATCTATGGCGATGGCGGCCAGTCAGGCTTCAGTGCCGGGGATTCCGCCCTGAGATTCAACACGTTCACCGGGCAGGCGAACGACGTGAACTTCCAGAACGGCAATCCGACCAAGTGGTCCGTGGCCTCGGGGGTCATCCGCGCCAGCGTGGAAGGCGCACAGTTCTATCCGCCGATTATCGCGGATCCCAATCCGAGCCCGGCCACCGCGCAATCGATCTTCCAAGGTTCGCGGCACGTGTGGAGAACCCAGGACTGGGGCGGCCCCCAAGCCTATCTGGAGGCGAACTGTCAGGAGTTCACCACTTCGTCTTCCGATCCAGCATGCGGTGATTTCGTCCCGCTGGGTGGCGGATCCTTGTCCGGCAGCTTGAACACACCGGGTGACTTGGGCGGACTTGTCTACGGGTCCGACCGGCGACCACAGGGTTTCCGTAATGTGACCGCGCTCGCGCGCACGACGAGCGACACGGGCACGCTGTGGGCTGCCACTCAGGGCGGACGCGTCTTCATCTCGAAGAACGCCGATGCCTCGGCGCCGGCGAGCGTCGTCTGGACGCGGCTGGATAACTTGCCCAGCGCAACAGCCGATCCGGCACGGTTTCCCACGGCCATCTATGTCGATTCGGCAAACCCGAACCACGCCTGGATCTCCTACTCCGGATACAACTTCAACACGCCCGGAGTGAATGGCCACGTATTCTCCGTCACTTACAATGGGACGAATGACGCGACCTGGACCCAGATTGATGGCGGCGCCGGCGGGTTGCCCGATCTGCCCATCCTCGGTCTCGTGCGCGATGACGTGTCGGGCGATCTCTACGCGTCGAGCGACTTCGGCGTCATGCGACTGCCCGCGTCATCCACCGCCTGGGTGTCGGCGGCTCCGGGCCTGCCCATGGTTGAGGTTTCCAGCCTGACCATTGCGACGGGAGCGCGGAAGCTGTTTGCCGCCACGCACGGCCGCAGCGTCTGGTCGTTGCAGCTGCCGTAAGTAACGGCTGAAATCTGCCGGGCGGGATGGTGAATTCTATCCCGCCCGGTTTTTTTCCGGTGAGGTCATCGTTGTTCCTCAATTACCTGGCCGCCAGTTGCGTTCTTTTGGTCCCGCTCGCCGGCCGTGCCGCTGACGATGCCACGCCGCCGGGTTTCCTCGAGGGCCATTTAAAGATCTTTTCGCTTAAGGAAGTCGAGCTGGCCGAAGAAAATTCCCCGAAGTCCACCAATCTACAATCCCCGCAATATCCACTGATCGTCCTGAGCAAGGACGGAAAGAAACAAGTCACAAGAATCACAGCGGACGAAAAAGGAAACTATCGGCTGGCGCTGCCTCCCGGTAATTACATTCTGGACGTGGCAGGACGCAGGCCTGGGGGGCTCCGCGCCAAGCCGCAGCCGTTCACCGTCGTCTCGAACCAAACCGTCCGCGTCGAGATGAATGTCGAGACCGGTGTTCGTTAGGGGACTGAGCAGGGAGGAGCGGTGGTCCCATTTTCCCCCGCGACATGGCGCCGCGCGCCTCTCTCAAGGTTCAGCCGGGAAGCGCCTTGAGCGGGGCTCTTGAAGCCGCTGCAGGAGTCGGGGCTGGGATTCTTCAAGAAGACAGCTACTTTTCTCCTGTGAGACAAGCGTTGTTGGTCGGCTTGGGTGGGTTCATCGGATCGGTCGGTCGCTATAAATTAGGCGCAGCGATTCTTCATCACGCAGCTCATTGGAGATTTCCACTCAGTACTTTCCTGGTGAATGTGACGGGCTGTTTCGTCATCGGGCTCCTCGCCGGTCTGGTCGAACATCGCGACTTGTTTTCGCCGGAGACCCGCCTCTTTCTTTTCACGGGAGTGCTCGGAGGGTTTACCACCTTTTCCGCTTTTGGTTATGAGGGCGTTTTCCTGCTCCGGCGCGGCGAGCTGGGTGTCTCCCTGGCCTATGCGGGGTTGAGTGTGGCGTGCGGTTTTGCGGCCGTCTGGTTCGGCCTTTTTTTGGCCGGAGCAGGAGCCGGCGCCAGACCCGGCAGCGCCTAGTTCGCCGGTTGACAAATTACCGCCCCTGCGATTGAGTGAACACGTAGTTTGCCTCCTCGATCAGTGTCTTTTTCGAGGCGTTCCGGTTCCGATCCCTCGCGAACAAGGTCTGTCCGGCAAATCGTGTTTATCCAACGTTTTCGCAGCGCATGTCGGGACATAGCAAGTGGTCGAAGATCAAACGCTTCAAAGGCGCG
The DNA here is from genome assembly GCA_038203615.1 of Chthoniobacterales bacterium. Classification (GTDB taxonomy): domain Bacteria; phylum Verrucomicrobiota; class Verrucomicrobiia; order Chthoniobacterales; family UBA10450; genus JBBRDU01. The sequence goes on along the minus strand of JBBRDU010000022.1, from coordinate 14,729 downwards.
CTCGACGTCAAACGGGGCAAGATCTTCAGCAAATTATCGAAGGAAATCAGCATCGCGGCCAAGACCGGCGGCGGTGACCCGAGCGGGAACCCGCGTCTCCGCAGCGCCATCCAAACGGCCCGGAGCCAGAGCATGCCCAACGATAATATCGAGCGCGCCATCAAAAAAGGCACGGGCGAAGGCGCTGAGCCCACCCACTTCGAAGAGATGGTCTATGAAGGCTATGGGCCGGGCGGGGTAGCCATCATTGTAGAAACCGCCACTGACAATAAGAACCGCACCGCTGCCGAGATTCGATGCATTTTTACGAAACACAGCGGAAATCTCGCGTCCTCCGGGAGTGTCTCCTACATGTTTCACAAGAAAGGCCAGATTACAATGGGGCGCGGTTCCATGGCGGAAGAGCGCATTTTCGAACTGGCCCTCGAGGCCGGGGCGGAGGAGTTGACAACCGAGGAGGATGAGTATGTTATTACCACTTCCCACGATCAGCTATACGCCGTAGCTGAAGCGCTCAAACAAGCGGGCGTCACCACCGATGGGCAGAAGTTTACGTTCATTCCCGATACGACTGTTCCGGTCGCCGACGAGACCGTTGCGAGGCAGATCTTGCGCCTCTGCGATGCCCTCGAAGACGACGATGACGTGCAAAACGTCTATTCAAATTTAGAGATACCCGACGAACTGCTGGCCAAATTGCCGGCCTGAAAATTTTTACTGCCGCAGGAATTTCGCGGCGCGCTCATCCAGAGCGACCGCAGATTTTGTTTTATGGAGCAAGATAACCAGAACCAGCCACCCCCACCGGTGGGAACGGAGAGTCAACCTCGCCCCGCCGAGTCCGAGGGCGGATCAACCGCCGATCAGCGTCGGCGTCGGCCCCGCCGCCGTTACCCGCGGCGTCGTTTCTACGATCGCGGCGGTCCGCAGAACTCCAATTCCTCCTACCCGGAAAATGCGAGATCAGACTCTCCGGACCAGCAGCAGAACGGGCCGGCTGGGGAAGGTTCCTCCGAAACCGAAGGGCGCTTGTCGGCGGGCGACATTGAAAATGCCGAGCAGACCCAGGGCGAACCGGAATTGGGCGAGGGGATCATCGAAATCTCCGGCAAGGGCTTCGGCTTTTTGCGCGACCCCAAACGCAATTTCGTGCAAACACCCCAGGACATTTTCGTGACCCCGGAAATCGTCCGTCGCTTTGGATTGCGCGATGGCATGTGGATCAACGGCGAAACGCGCCGGGGCAATCGCGGACCGCAATTGACCAAGCTGATCACGGTCAACGCGGAAGAGCCCACCAAGTATACGAATCTGCGCCCATTCGAAGAGCTGACCACGATCAATCCGAACCGTCGGATCAAGCTCGAGACCGTGCCCGATCGTTACACCACGCGCATCATGGATTTGATGACGCCGCTCGGCATGGGCCAGCGCGGTTTGATCGTGGCGCCTCCCCGCACGGGCAAGACCACTCTTTTGCATCACATCGCCGAGGCCGTGGCCAAGAATCATCCCGAAATAAAGCTCATTATTCTCCTGGTCGACGAGCGACCGGAGGAAGTGACCGATTTCAAGCGATCGCATCCGAACGCGGAAATCATCGCCAGCTCGAATGACAGCGATATCAAGAGTCACACGCGCCTCGCGCAACTGGCCATTGAGCGGGCCAAGCGCCTGGTCGAAGCCAGTAAGCATGTTTTCATTTTGCTCGATTCAATTACGCGCACGGCGCGCGCCTTCAACAATTCGATGAGTGGTGGCGGACGCACCATGAGCGGCGGCATCGATGCGCGGGCCATGGAAATTCCGCGCAAAATCTTTGCCGCGGCCCGTAACACCGAGGAAGCGGGTTCGTTAACGATCGTGGCCACGGCCTTGATCGATACTGGTAGCCGCATGGATGAGTTGATCTTCCAGGAATTCAAGGGCACCGGAAACATGGAGATGGTGCTTGATCGCAAGATCAGTGATCAGCGCATTTATCCGGCGATCGATATCTTTCTCTCCGGCACCCGCCGCGAAGAATTGCTCCTGCAAGCCTGGGAGCTTGAAAAAATTAACCTGATTCGCCGCGGTCTAGCCGGCCACAAACCGGAAGAAGCAATCCAGCGTCTGCTCATGTTCGTAAAGAAGTTCCCGACGAACCACCAGATGTTGAAGGAAATCCCGGGTTGAGTTTTGTCGAGAGCGGCGCGGCGCGATGTGCCGGCGCGGCTCTTTCGGCAGGAAGACAAGGACAGCCGCCTACTTGAGGCATGCGCACGCGAAGGTTCTTCCGGAAACTCGGCGGGCCGCGCCGCGCCGACGAGGCTTCCGAACTCAGCACATCTGCCATTCACACAGCGGTTCTGCGTGCCATCGCCGGAGCCAGCGAGAATGAGCTAACCGGAAATCACCTCGATGTGGGCAGCGGTACCGGAGAACTTCTTGGCCTCATTCGGCAGCGGTATTCGGTTCATTCTTTTGCCTGTGATTACACCGATCGGTGGATGCAGCTCCCGGGACAGGAAGTGCATATCGTTCACCTCGACCGCGACCCCCTTCCATTCCCGGATGGTCACTTTTCCCTCGTTACCTGTGTTGAAACGATGGAGCATTTGGAGAATTTTCGGGCGCTCATCCGCGAAGTCTTTCGAGTGCTGCGGCCGGGAGGACTGGCCGTCTTTTCGACGCCGAACATCTTAAATGTGCGTTCGCGCCTGCGCTATCTTTCCTCCGGCTTTTACAATCTGTTTGGACCGGTCCTCCTGGATCGGCCAGAGATCCAGGGCGCGCGCGGACATATTAGTCCGATCAACTGGTTTTACCTGGGGCACACGCTCGCTTCTTCCGGGTTTCAGGATCTGAGGGTCAGCGTGGACAAGTACCAACGCCGCTCTTTCCTGATTTTTGCCCTCCTCCTCCTTCCTCTCCGGCTGAGCAATGTTGCTGTCTATCGCCGCGATAAAAACAAATATAAAACGCTGAACGAAGGCAATGCCTGGATGGTGCAACGGATGAATTCGCGCGATCTTCTTCTCGGTCGAACCCTGGTCGTATCCGCTTCAAAGCCAAATGCAGGCTAAAGACGCTGAATGGGAGATTCTTCCTCCGGAGGAGAAAAAGCGGCGCGCTTCTCTCGAGCCGCTTTTTAAATATCTGGCGCTCATCATGGATGAGTTTGTGCGTTTTCCCGGAACCAAATTTCGCTTCGGGCTCGATCCCATCGTGGGATTGATCCCGGGAGTGGGCGACACCGCCTCGGCCCTCATTTCGGCCTTTTCCCTGATCTACGCGGCGCGTTGCGGCGTCCCACGCATTATCCTCGCCCGCATGGCGGTCAATATTCTGATCAACGAGATCGTCGGCATCATCCCAGGCGTGGGGGACGCCTTCTCCTTTTGCTTCAAATCGAACGTGCGCAATTACCATCTTCTCCAGCAGCACCTCGGCACCTCGCCCGGTGCCCGCCGCAGTGACTGGATTTTCGTCGTTGCCGTTCTCGGGATTCTGTTTTTCGTGGTGGCGGCCGGGATCCTGGTCAGCTTCCTTTTGCTTCGAGAGCTGCTCCATCTGCTGCATTGATCCTGGCGGTGGGAGGTTTCATGCTGCGCAGGTAGATCCGGTGAATGGTCGACCGGGCTGCATCGTATTCCTCCCGGAAAACTTCCCACGTGGCCGCGCCGAGACGCCGCGACAGTAGAACTTGCTGGGCGGACTCCACCGGTAAAGCCGATGCACTCGTATTTTCATATCGGCGCAAAACCGATTCGCACCGGCGCAGGAACTGATACGCCTGCTTCAGTTCCCTAACCTCAGGCTCCGGCAGTGAGCCGGCCTGTCCCAATGCGGTTACGGCTTCGGTCCAGTTTGTTTGCCAAACCCTGGCCCGCATTTGCCGCGTTTGGATAAGGAATTCCGCTTCGATGATTCCGCCGGTTCCTGTTTTGAGATCAAGGAAGTCGGAGCCGGTGCCCCGCTCCTTCCGGATTCGCTCGAGCATGTTGTCGATGTTCTGTTCCAGATCTGCCTCCTCCGCCGCCCGGTTCCAGGCCGCCTGCGCGATGGTCATGAATTCGTCCTGGCGCGGACCGGTGACCGGCCGGGCCCGGGTCAGTGCCTGCAATTCCCACGGTTGCGCCCGGCCTCGATAGTAAGCGGCGTAACTTTCGACATTGCACACCAGTGGCCCGCGTTCCCCTTCCGGACGCAGACGCGCGTCGAGACGAGAAAGGCTTCCTTCCGCGCTCGGTTGGCCGAGTGCTCCCAGTAATTTTTTGGCGGATCCGCTTTCCTCGCCGACAAAGAGAACATCCAGGTCCGCTCCGTAGGTGATTTCGCGTCCGCCGAATTTGCCCATCGCGATGAGAGTTAATTCTTTGCCGCCCAGCAGTTCGTTTACGAATATCAGGCAGGCTTCAGCCAAAGCTGATTGCTCTTGGAATAAGGTGTTCAGGTCCGTCCATCCCATCACGTCCCGCAGGAGGATGCGCAACAACTGGCGCTGTCGGTAGGCGCGCACCGCGTCGAGCGGTTCGCCCTTCTTCGCAACTTTCTTCAAGCGCTCCAGGTGTTCAGTTGTAGTGAGGGCGCGCCCCAGCCTCTCATCGCGAGTGATGTCTTCCAGGAACTGCGGGCGACGCACCAGCAGATCGCCTCCGAACCGGCTGGCATCGAACGTTTGCACGAGCAATTCGAGAAGTTTCGGATTGGTTACGAGCAGTTCGAAGAGCAGGCTGCGCAGCCCGTAGGCATCGACGAAGCGGACAAACTGGTTCAGGGTCGCCTCCGGATCCGGCGATCGGGCGAGATGGTCAAGCAGAAGCGGCCGTAGTTTGGCAAAGACCTGCCGCGTGCGCGGCGACACGTGCGTGCTTCCGGCGCCTTGCAAGGCGGCCCCCATGGTCCGCTCCGCTTGCGCAGGATTGGCGAAGAAACCGAACCCGGCGAGTGAAGCATTTTTGGCCGGGGGGGCCTCGGCGATGATGCGGTTGAAGACCGAGCGCACCGCCTGCATCTCGCGATTCAAGGCTGCCTTGAATGCCTCGCTCCCTGCAAAGCCCAGGCTGTGGGAAAGCCGCAGCAAATCGGCCGCCGCCGCGGGGATGGTGTGCGTTTGCTGTTCCGCTTCGATCTGTAAACGGTGCTCCGTTTTCCGAAGAAAGCGGTAGGCCCCATCAAGCTCCAGGATTTCCGATCGCGGAATCAGCTCGAGCTCAGCCAGGCCGCGCAGCGCCTTCAGGGTGCTTGGTTCCTGCAGAAAAGTATGGCGTGCGCCATGAATGAATTGGAGGGTTTGCACCACGAACTCGATCTCGCGAATGCCTCCGCGGCCCAGCTTGACGTTGCGTTCGAGGGCTTCCTTGGCCAGGACATCGCGCTCGATCCGCCGTTTGATATTGGCAATTTCACCCAGCAGGTCCGGGGTCGGGCTTTTCGGATAAATAAAAGGCTGGTGTTGCCGCAGGAATTCGTAGGCCGTTTCACGACTTCCCGCGATGCCGCGCGCTTTGATGAGGGCAAGGCGCTCCCACGTTTCCCCGAAGCCGCCATAGTAGTGCTCCATGCTTTCGAGCGAACGCGCGAGCGGCCCGGCCGAGCCTTCCGGACGAAGCCGCAGGTCCACGCGAAGAAACAAGCCCTCGGAAGTGGCCGCGGAAAATGTTTCCAGGATTTTTTTGGCCAGGCGATTGAAGAACTCGTGGTAGGAGAGCCGCGGCGTGAGCTCGCCTTCTTCGTCGTAGAGAAAAATCAGGTCGACGTCGGAGCTGTAATTTAGCTCGCGTCCGCCCAGTTTTCCGAGAGCGAGGACGGCGAACTCCGCCTTGGGCGACCCGAACCGCTTGCGCAGTTCGCCATTCCAGTATTCGTAAACACTCCGAATGCAGATCTCGGCTATCTGGGATAATTCGGCGGTGGTTTGCTCGAGCCGGGCCGCATTGGCGATTTCCCGGAGCGCGATCCGAACCATCTCGCGCCCTTTCCATAATCGTAAGGCGCGGAAGTTCTCCGCGGCGAGTGATTCTCCGGCGGTTCTCCCGAGGTCGGCGAACATTTCGCCATGGTCGCGTTTCGCCATGGAAATCTCACGGCGGTTTAACCAGAGTAAAACGTTCGGATCGCGCAGCAGCCGGGTTGTGCTGATGTCCGAAATAGCAAGAAGATGGATTAGATTGGCTTCACCCAGAACGAAGGACTCGATCACCTGACGCAGAGGCGGCGCCTGGGCCGGCCAGGACTTGTTCAAGCCGAGCAGGGCGGTCTCGACCCGACTGGGGTCGAACGAACTGCCCGCTTTCTGGCGGATCCAACCCTCAGCTCCATCCATCGCGCGGAACATGGCGTGACTTTAGTCGGATGACCAGCGGTTGCTCAGGCGATGGGCCAAAGCTTGGACCGCCCGGCTCCTTAGCCGGCCCGCTCGCGCCGCCGCCGAAGCGCTTTGACGCGCAGGAAACTGTCGGGGGAAGACACGTCGACAGAGCGCCATGGCTACAGGGATGCAAACGGACTGGTTAGGCGTTGTTCCCTTTTTGCAGGATTCTCTCACGCGCCCGGGCGAGGCTGCGGCGCTCTCCGCGGGTCAGGCTCAACAATCCTTTGCGTGAGATTTTTTCCAGCAACGGATCGATCTCCTGCGACATCAATTGATCAATCGTCATTTGCTCGTAGCGCTCCGTCTCGACGCGATGGTGACGAAGCAGTCGTTGCAGAAACGACGGGCGACCGAACCCGAGAAGGTGGGCGTAGAGCCAGCCCGCTGCGCATCCGCCCAGGCAAGCGCTATGTACGACCGTATGGCCGCGATCCACGCAGACCAGAATGACGGCCAGGACAATGGCTCCGCTGGCCAAGTGCTTGGCTTTTAAGCGCACGGGCACGACAAAGAACATCATGGCGGTGAGTTCGAGTTCGGGCAGGATCGTGGCGTAAGCCACGACCACGGCCGCCACCCCGCCGGAGGCTGCGAATAAAACCGAGTTCGAGGGCATGAGAAAAAGATGTCCCAATTCGCCGCCGACCGCGCCGGCCAGGTAAAGATAAACAAAATGGCGCTGGCCCAGGATGACTTCGAGGTCGCGTCCCAGCAGATAGAAAATCAGCATATTGCCGAGCAGATGCCACGGGCCGTCATGCAAAAACATGGCGGTGAAGAATTGCCACGCATAGGCCTCGTGGATGCCCTGATCGCTCAGTCCGAGATAGGTGCGAACGGCGCCCGGTTGAGCCACTTCCAGGAAGAGCTGCGAGATAAAAACAGCGAGGTTAAGGCCGAGGAGGGCGAGGAGCGCGAGGCGCTGCCGCTCGGTCGGAATTCGCGTGTAAGACGAACGCTTTCGACCGGACAAACGCATCCTCAAATCGTATCGCAACGGCCTTGGAATGTCTTCTCAAATCGACGGCCTGGGGGGCGGTAAAGAGCCTCGCGCAAAGGCCACCACGGCCACAACGCTTGACTAGGTTTCCCCCTTTTGGCGTCCTCTTCCAGGTAGGGACGTTTCTCCCTTGGCGCGCCGTAGCCTTGGCCAAGGCTGCGAGACGTCCGGGTCACTCTTCGGTAGGGGAAGGCGCTGCCTTCCCGTGGGAACCTGACAGACTTCCCCTTCAACGGAAGGTCAAGGACGCCCCCCGCCACGGCGGGTAAACTGCGGTGCGTCCTTACCCGATCGAATCAGCCGCCCCGACAGAATCTCGCCCCACCTGACGGCGGAACTATTCCGCGGCTCCCGGCACGAGCACGCGCAGGGTCCGCTCCTGCATTCGAAATTCCACCGGGCATTGACCGACCAGTTCGCCGTCCAACTCCACCGGCACATCCTTCTCGCTCGTGACCCGGATTTGACGGGTTTGGAAATATTCCACTTCTGGGAGTCGGATCTCGGAGCTGAAGAAAACGTCCTGCAAATATTTGATGATCTCGAGATAGCCGAGTTGCTTGAAGACGATGACATCGAGCAATCCATCATCCAGGACGGCCTGTTTAAAGAAAGGAAAGGGGCCGCCGTAGCGCCGTCCGTTTCCGATCAGGACGAACGACCCTTCGCGGACCGATGTGTCTTTCGATTCGATGAATAAACGAGGCGGTTTGCGGGCTGCGATTTGGGCCGCGGAAATGAGGTAACTCAAGGGTCCGAAGTTCCGTTTCAGGTTGGCGCTCGTCTCTTTTACGACCTGCGCGTCCAAGCCTACGCCCGCCAGTTGCACAAAGTATTTATCATTCGCGCTCGGGAGATCGATCACCCGGGTTTGCTCGCCTTCAATGATATTCCAGCACATCGCCAGATCGTGCGAAGGGAGCCCGAGTTCCATGGCGAAGACGTTGACCGTGCCGATGGGCAGGAGACCAAGTGTGGCGTTGCTCCCGGCCAATCCGTTGACCACTTCGTGGATCGTGCCGTCCCCGCCCGCCGCCACAATCTTGTCGAAACCTTCCTTGACCGCGTGACGCGCCAGGATTTCCGCCTCGCCCGGGGCCGAGGTGGTGCAGACCGTGCAACCTCGGGCGAGCGCTTCCACCTGCGAACGGGCCCGGATGCCGCGGTCGCTGCGGGCGGCTGGATTAAGGATGACGACGGTATTGCTCAAGGAGTGTTCCTTCGGGCTTTGATCTTTTCTTAGAACTGGGGCTGGGTAACGTCTGGACGTGAAAAGGTTAATCCGAACCGCGGGGATCGTCGCCGGAGTTGTTCTGGCGCTCCTGGCGGTCGTCGTGATCGGACTGAATCTGTATGTGCAGTCGCTCGGGACACAAGCGGGCATTCAGCAGGAACTCAGCCAGCGCCTCGGCGCTCCCGTGCGCATCAAAGCAGTCAGCGTGACGCCGTGGGGCGGACTGACTCTGAGCGGCATTACCATCCCGCAAAGCGCCGCCGCGGATGCGGGTGATTTTCTGGCCGCCAAAGGTTTCGAACTCCACGCTGGAATCTTTTCGCTTTTTTCGCACAGCCTCGTCATCAAGAAAGTTTCGCTGGTCAGTCCAAAGATTTTGTGGTCCCAGAACGAAGAGGGTAAATGGCGCCTGCCCGGGGCTCGTAAAATCGAAAAACCGGCGGGGGTGCAGAGCCCGCCCCGCGTGGAATTGGCCGAGCCGGCTCCGGCGGCCGTTCTTCCGGAACCGTCGGGCACCGCGGCTCCAGCCGAGCCGGCTGTTCCAGTAGTTCCTGCTCCGACCGAACCGCGCAAGACGCCCAACTTTCTGATCCCGGATGTGCGGCGCGCCACCGTCAGTGACGGCGAATTTCGATTTCTCGATCGATCGGGGAGCCTGGTCGCCGCCTTTGCAGGAGTGGATCTTCGCGCCACCGTTCAGAGCCCTGCCTCACTTCATGGTGTCGCCCGGGTGGCCCGGATGTCCGCGCATGACCGCTTTTTTCTCGAGACGCTGCGCTCCCCTTTTTCTTATGATCAGGACGGGCTGGATCTTCCAAAAATTTCGGCGCGAGCTGCCGGTGGCGAACTGAATGGCGCATTTCATCTGCAGACCCAGACGAGGGATTCGCCGTTCAGGGCGAGCCTGAAATTTCACGACCTGCAGGCGGACCAGGTGGTGAGTGATGCAGGCGGCTCTCATGGCATGATTGAGGGAAAACTGGAGGGAAGTTTTGAGGCAACGGGAAACGCATCCGATACGAACGATCTCTCTGGCACAGGCCAGATTGTTTTGCACGATGGGCAACTGCAACAATACAGCCTTTTCGTGGCGCTCGGCCAGGTCCTCCAGATTGAGGAACTCACCCGGCTTCATCTGGAGCAGGCCGAGGCGAAATACCACGTCACTCCGGGATTGGTCACGATCGATGAATTGATTCTGCGCTCGCCCAATATTCGGTTAACCGCCACCGGCACGGTGAACTTTAATGGCAAACTGCATCTCAACTCGCAGCTCGCCATCAACGACAAGGTTCGGGGACAGCTCTTTAAACCGATTCGAGAAAACTTTCAGCCCACCGCGGAGGCCGGATATTCGGCGGTCGATTTTCAGGTCAGCGGCACGCTGGATCGCCCGAAAACGAATCTGGTGGACCGGATGGTCGGGCGGGATCTGAAAGATATTGTGAGCGGATTTCTGGGCGGAAAAAAGCAGGACAAACAGAAGAAAAAGAAACACCAGGAAAACGCCGCGCGCCCATCCGAGGAGTTGAGCCCGGGCCAATCACCGAGCTCTCCCGAACCCGCGTCTCCCACTTCCGAGGCCGCCCCCTCACCATGAGAGTGATCGCGGGTTCGGCTGGCGGAATCCAGCTCGAAGTGCCGAAGCAAGGGGTCCGGCCAACCATGGATCGGGTGAAGGCGGCCATTTTTTCCAGCCTGGCGGATCAGGTTGTGCAGGCCCGCGTGCTCGACTTGTTTGCCGGAACCGGCGCGCTTGGGATCGAAGCGCTCAGTCGGGGCGCTGCCTCCGTCCTGTTTGTGGATCAAGACCGGCACTCCATTGCCACCATCGAAAAGAATCTGGCCAGAGCCAAACTGGAAGGCCGTACCCGCCAGCAGGACGTTTTTGAGTTCCTGCAACGCTCGCCCCGTCACGAGCGGTTCGACCTCATTATGGCTGACCCTCCCTACGAGCAGACGAAAGAGGGAGAGCGTTTCACGGACAAGCTTCTGGTAGACGAATCTTTGGTGGGATTGCTCGAGCCGAAGGGCGTGTTTGTCCTGGAAAAACGCCCGTCCGAGCGACTGCCGCAGAGTCCTTTCTGGATGGTTTCGCGGCGAAAAACCTACGGTGCCACCGAAGTTCTGTTTCTCGTACCTGCGACCCGTTCGACGGACACGCCTTCGACCTTTGCCTCCGCCTAAGTGATTCGCTTCATCTACAATCTGCTCTGGCCTCTGGGTCTCCTGCTTTTTTTACCGGGCTATCTGGTCAAGATGTTCCGGCGCGGCGGCTATCGTGAAAAATTCGGACAACGCCTTGGAATCTATGATTCGGCCCTTGTCCGTAAACTCGTTAGGCAACGAACCACCTGGATCCATGCGGTCAGCGTGGGGGAAGTCGCCATCGCGCTGAAACTGGCGCGCCAATTGCGCGCGCTCGAACCGGATCTCGCATGTGTTCTGACCACCACCACAACCACGGGATTTTCATTCGCTTGCAAAAATGCCGCGGCCTGGATCGAAGTGATGTACATGCCCTTGGATTTCTGGCCCATTATGCGGCGCGCTTTTTCGGTGATTCGCCCCGGGCGTATCGTGTTGGTCGAGGCGGAGGTGTGGCCGAACCTGGTGGCCCACGCCCGTCGCTCGGATGTTTCGCTCGCCCTGGTCAATGCCCGGCTGTCGCCGCGTTCAGAAAGGCGATTCCTCCGCTTCCGGCGCTGGGTCGGCCCGATGTTCAAGCAACTGGATCTGATCGGCGTGCCCGAACACGAGGATGTGGAGCGCTGGGTCGCGCTGGGAGCTGATCGCGCCCGGATTCGTCATACCGGCAGCATCAAGTACGATCCAATCGAGCACGCGACCTCGCTGCAGCCCTCGGCCAGTCTCCTCTTTTCGGCGACTGATCTTGTTCTTTTCGGGGGCAGCACCCATCGCGGAGAAGAGGAAGTTTTGGCCCGGATTTTCCTGCAACTGCGTCCGGTCTTCCCTGCGCTGCGATTGTTCATCGCGCCGCGCCACGTGGAACGGGTGCGGGAGATTCGCCGAGAATTGGAAAACCTGGGCCTGACCGCTCAACTCGTGAGCGAAGCAAACCAGAATTCCGCGGCGCGAACCGATTGCGTCTTACTCGACAAAACGGGCGAACTCCAATCCTGGTACGGCGTCGCCACGGTGGCGTTTGTGGGAAAAAGTCTAATCGCGCATGGCGGACAAAATCCGGTGGAACCGATCGCCGCCGGCGTGCCCGTCGTTTTCGGGCCGCACATGGAAAACTTCGCGATTCTGGCCCGGGAGCTGATCAACCAGAACGCTGCGATTGAAGCGACGGACGTGGCCGCGCTCGAGCGGGTGATGAAAGACCTCCTGGGCGACGCGGAGGCCCGGCGCTGTCTTGTTTCGAACGCGACGCGGGTCTTATCGAATCATCGCGGCGCCACCGAGCGAACGGCCCACCTTATCGCCAACCTGCGTCCCGTGCCCTAGCGCCTCAAGGCTGTACTGCTTCCACCTTTCCCCGTTTTTACCTTGCGCTAATCGCCCCCCATTCCGATATTGCCCGCCTTTCCCTGACCCTATCGTCCAGTGGCCTAGGACACCGCCCTTTCACGGCGGCGACACGGGTTCGAATCCCGTTAGGGTCGTAACTACCTTTAATACAGGTATTTAAGATCGTAATATTTGGGCCGTATTCCTGGTCTTGCAACGACGGGTCGCGGTTCAACGGCGTTTTCCGACGTCGGCAGTGAAGCTTTCACTCGTGCTGCGAAAACGTTGCGAGGCGTGATTCTCGATCTGCATTTGCGCCTTTGCTCTCGACACTTACAGCAGGAGCAAATTATGAAGATCGCGTAGTTTAGGCACTTCCTGAATGGCCGCTGACGTTAAAAAAGAGATCTAGCTCGAGATCGCCCATGTCCTTTTTCATCGACATCGTTGGCGAGTCGCCCAAGTAAACTGGAATGAACAATTGCTTCGCCGACCTGAAGCGGCGCAATATTTACAAGATTGCGGTCGCCTGGCCGCGTCCTAATTGAAATGAGCGCCGACGAACAACGCAAGCTGGCGGCCATCATGTTCACCGACATGGTGGGCTACAGCGCTCTGTCGCAGCGCGACGACAAGCTCGCCTTAGAGTTATTGGAGGAACACCGCCAAATACTGCGCGCATTGTTTCCACGGTTTCACGGGACCGAGATCAAAACCATCGGCGACGCGTTCCTGGTCGAGTTCAACAGCGCCTTGGAAGCGGCCCAATGCGCCATCGAAATTCAGCGCGCGCTGGCCAAACGCAGTGCCGACGCTCCAGCCGACCGGCAGATTGAGCTCAAAATCGGCATTCACATCGGTGATGTGGTGCATCGCGGTGGCGATATTTACGGCGACGGCGTGAACATCGCCTCGCGCATTGAGCCCCTGGCGGCCGCCGGTGGGATTTGCGTGTCGATGGATGTGGAACGGCAGATTCGCAATGCGGTGGAGACGCGTTTCGAAAAACTCGCGCCCACCGAATTGAAAAACATCTCCCTTGCCATGGATCTATTTCGGATCGTTTTGCCATGGGAGAAAAAATCAGAAGTCAGAGGTCAGACATCTGAGATCGGAAAACGAGAGCCGGCTCCTGCGAGTAGAAAATTCGCTTCGATCGGCCCGATCACGTTGCTGTTGATTGCCATTGGCATCGGCTGGTGGTGGACGACTCTCCCACACAAAAAGCTGGCCTCGCCCGCCCCGGTGGGTAGCCAGCCTCAAAATATCCCCGAAAAAAGCGTGGCCGTACTTCCCTTTGAAAATCTAAGCAGCGACAAGGAGAACGCGTATTTCGCCGATGGCGTGCAGGATGAAATCCTGACCAACATGGCGAAGATCGCGGACCTGAAAGTGATCAGCCGCACGTCGGTGATGCAGTATAAGAACGGGGCGCAACGCAATCTGCGCGAGATCGGCCAGCAGCTCGGTGTAGCGCACTTACTGGAAGGCAGCGTGCAGCGCGCGGCCAACAAGGTGCGCGTCAACGCGCAATTGATCGACGCCCGCACCGACGCGCATCTGTGGGCGCAGACCTACGATCGGGATCTGGCCGATGTTTTTGCCATTCAGAGCGAGATTGCCAGGGCGATCGCAGATCAGCTTCAGGCCAAGCTATCCCCGAAAGAGGAAGCGGTGGTCGAGGCGAAGCCGACAAAAGACATGGCTGCCTACGATCTTTATCTGCGCGCCTCGGAAATCGATCGAACTCGCGCGAGCAGCATCGGCAGTGGCGGGGCCGAAGGAGCGAAACGGGAAGTTGAATTGCTCAACGAAGCAGTCAGGCGTGATCCCGCTTTCGTCCCCGCGCTCTGTAAGCTTGCCAACACGCACATCTATTTACATTGGCTGAACGATCACACCGTTCCGCACGTGGAGTTGGCCAGGCAGGCACTTGAAGCCGCGGCTCGTCTCCAACCTGACGCGGGCGAGGTGCATCTGAGCCGAGGGCTCCTTTATTATAGAGGGTCCCGGGATTACGAACCGGCGCTGGCGGAACTCGCTTTAGCTCGGCGGGGTTTGCCTAATGACGCATCAATTCCGTTCCTGACCGCGATGATCGAACGCCGGCAGGGCAGATGGGAGGAATCGATTCATCGCGCCGAGCAGGCAATTGCACTGGACCCGCGCGCAGTCCCATTCATTTCCGAGCAGGCTACCACCTATATGATCCTGCGACGTTATAACGAAGCCACAAAAACACTGGACGCTGCTCTCGCCTGGAAGGCTGGCGATTTTGGCATGGAGTTGCTTCGCGCCATTGTTGACACGGGGTGGAAAGCCGACCTTGGCCGGTGGAAAGCTGTCGCTGCCGGGGAAGCCGACAAGACGGCCGAGCCGGACGATCTCAATGGTGCTCGCCTGGCTTTGGCCCTGACGGAGCGCGATTATCCCGCGGCCCAGAAAGCGCTCGCTGCTCTCGGGCAGGCCGAGTTTGATGATAGCGGCTTCTTCACCCCGCGAGAATGGAGTCAAGCGATCATTGCTCGTGGTCTCGGCGACGTCGCGCGAGCGAACGCCGCATTTCTGGCAGCCCGTGAACGCGCCGCCGCGGCAGTGAAGGAGAGGCCCGACGACGCACGAGTGCTGATGGTGCTGGGCCAGATCGACGCCGCTCTCGAGCGGAA
>JBBRDU010000021.1:0-42757 GCA_038203615.1 Chthoniobacterales bacterium | reverse complement strand
TGGAGCCGACGGGAGTCGAGCGACATAGACGTCAGCCCCGCAGGGGTGAGAGAGCGTGAGCGAACGAATAAATCGAAGCCTACGTATTGCATTACCTGAAGAGTCTCATGCGCGTTGCGCTATAGAAAGTGCCCCCGGCGGGAATCGAACCCACATTTAAGGTTTAGGAAACCCTTGTTCTATCCGTTGAACTACGGGGACAAGAATTCAGATGTCAGAGATCGGAAGTCTGAAGTCAGATTCTAAAACTCGCTCTCTGCCTTATCGAGCAATCGGCTCAGGGCCGGACGCGGCCGCTTGTCGTTCATGATGTGTTCCCATTCGGCATCGTCGTCAGTTCAGGAAACAGACCCGGGATCTGATGCAGTAGTTTATCGCGCTCGGACGCGGGAAGAGAACGGATCGTTTCCTCGATCTCGCGTGCAGTTCTCATACAAAGAAAGATACCAGCGGGCGTTCAAAGCTCAACCGCCGTTCTATTCGTTGAACTAGGGGACAGGATGAGAGCAAACGTTCAACAATCAACCAGGCGGATCGCTCCGCCCTCCGGTCGAGAATCGTTGCCTTTCACCAGGCCGGCCGACCCCGAGGGCAGGACCGGCCAGGCCCGCCAGTAATTGTTCGAGCTGGGCTTTACACGCCAAGGGCAGGCGTGGATTAGACTAACCAATCGCTCTTGGCCTAACGGCCAGAACAGCTGCATCGAGGATCTCGCGCCACTCTTTCTTTTGAACAGCAAGAGGCACGATCTAAAGAGACAAGCTGCCTCGCCGGGTCAGATGATGCGGGTTGCAACAACGAGGCGCGTGGCCTAAAATTGATGTTGTGGACGCTATCGCCGAAAAGCTCGATACAAAGCTGAGCAAATGGAAGCCGGAAATCTCACGCGAGGTCCGTGCCCTTGTCTCCGACGTGATCGACGCGGCGGATAATGATGCCCTCGACGTGGTGCGCTCGCGCGCGGTGGAGCAGGAAGTGCTAGACCAGCTCGATGAGCCCGCGTCCCGGTGAAGTCTGGCTCGCGGACCTCGGCCTCGCCGCAAAGACGCGCCCGGTCGTAATAGTGTCGCCCTGGGATCCTGATGCGCCACGAGCGCTGTCCATCTATGTGCCACTGACGACGCAAAACCGCGGCAGCAAATATGAGGTAGAACTTCCCGCCCTGGGCTTCCTGCGAGAGACCAGCGTAGCAAATGTGCAAGGCATTGCATCGCTGCCGCTGACTCGGCTGGAACGCAAACTCGGTGAGGTGCCAGTTGACGTGCTCGTCCGAATCCGGGCTGCGCTTGCGTTCGCCGTAGGCGTGGCGTGAGCAGCATCTGACGAGAATAAGATCAGCTACTCCTCCGTTGAACTACGGGGGCAGGATTAATCAGGGCAAACGCTCAAGGAATAGAATGGGGTCAGGGTTCAATTCTTGACAGTTTATTGGGGGATGCGCAGAGTCTGGGGTATGGCACGCAGTATCCGGATCGAATACCCTGGGGCGATGTATCACGTGATGGCGCGTGGCAACCGGCGCGAAAAAATATTTTGGGATCAAGCGGACCGGAGTTCCTTCCTGCAGACTTTGGATCGGGCTTGCGAACGCACTGGTTGGCGGGTGCATGCCTGGGTATTGATGAGCAACCACTACCATCTCGCGATAGAGACGCCAGAGCCCAACCTCGCAGCTGGCATGCAGTGGCTGCAAAACAGTGTGACGCGTCGCTTTAACGTGCGGCATCGCCAATGGGGTCGGGTGTTTGGGGACCGCTACAAAGCGGTCCTGGTTGAAGGGCGCGCCGGTTACTACTACGCGAGCCTCCTCGATTACATCCATCTTAATCCAGTGCGCGCCAGCCTGGTTCGGCCCGATCGAGGCGAGAGCGTGTTGGATTTTGCGTGGAGCAGTGTGGCGAGTGGTTACGCGCTGCCCGCGCGGCGACGGTCTCGCTGGCTGGATGCGGAAACGGGGCTGGCGGCTTTTGGGTACGCGGACACGGCTGCGGGCCGACGGCGCTTTGTGGAACGACTGGACCGGCGGGCGGTTGAGGAAGGCGCGACCCGCGCAGGTATGCCTTTGCCCGGGGTGGAGGTGGATGCGCGCTGCCGCCACTTGCGGCGAGGATGGTACTGGGGTTCCCAGGAATTCGGCGAGAGAATGTTGGTGCTGGGAGAAAAGGCCGTGCGCGGGCCGAAAGGAAGAGCCTATCGCGCGGCGGGAGCGCGTCGATCCCACACGGAAGCGCAGGCCGCGCAATACCTCAAGGATGGATTGGCCGCGGCCGGTTTGGAAGGGAGAGAACTGGCGCAGAGCAAAGGGAGCGATCCGAGGAAGGTTGCGCTGGCACGCTACATTTGGAAACACACTACCGTCTCTCAAGGATGGCTGGCCGAGCGGTTGCACATGGGCAGCGCGGCCAATGTCAGCCAGCAGCTTCGCCGTGCCAAGTTTTCTGCCAGCACGCTCCCAAAGAAATTGGAAACGTTCACTCAATCTGTCAAGAATTGAACCCTGACCCCTGGTTGTCCCTGGTTGTCCTGGTTGTCTCTTCCCGTTCCTGGTTAGACGGTTTGCGTGGAATAGGCGCAAGACTGATTCAACCTCGGAGCTCCGCCACGACGCCAGCAATGATGTCCGACTTCATGGCGATCGGATCAATGGATACGCCCAAGATTGCTTTGCACGCTGAACAGACATATGAGATGCCCCGCCACGATGGCGTGAATCCAACATGAACGTCCATGTCTTCGATAGTGACGTTGTGAATGACTTTGTCGCAGTGCGGACACTTTCCGGTGTTTATCATGGTTTTCTATGTGTTGTGTTGTACTTTCCGTCTAACGAGAATAAGATCAGCTACGCCTACCGGCGGCGAGACTGAACTGGAATGAAGATAACCTAATCATCATGAAATGTGAACGCGGTACGGGAAGGCGTTAGCTGCATCGCAGGGTTAGACCGTTTATCGTCTAAAAAGACTAATCGCGCCCGCGAAACAACCTAAAACGAATAGAATGAATGGGACGTACCCCCAGACATAGTCCCAACACGAAGCATCAGAGCGATCCTCGTCAATGGTAATTAGCGTGCCCCACTCGATTTTGTCGCTCAGGTATCGCTCCGAATCACGCTTGTAACGAAGGAAGATTGTTTCGATTCGGTGGAACTGATTAGCGATGAAGATGCCAGTGCAGATAACACCCAAAGCAAAGCAGAATAGTGCAATACGAGGCCAGAACATCGAGCGGACTTCGTCTGATGCGCCCATGAAACTGAGCACCGCTACGGCTCCGCCTGCATTTGTAAGCGTAAGAAACTTGACGGCTTTCTCGGTCCATTCTTTCACCAGCGTGCTCAGCTGCCCCCAGCGACTACTGATGAAGTTGAATTGCTGCTGCTGAACGACCGGCGGTTCTTGCGAAAAGGGCATGGCGTTAAGGTCTAACGAGAATAAGATAAGCTACCACTACTGGCGGAGAGGCAGCAACGCAGGTGAAGGGAACTAGTTGACGCTAAAGACCAACCAAAGCGTAGAACAGTAGTGGTTAGCTTCATCGTCTGGTTAGGTCCTAGCGGTATTAGCACGAGCATTTGCGTCTGCTGACCAGATGTTTGTGTCCGTCGTGCAACGGGTGACAAACGGCAGGAGCGCCTCAAAGCCGGAATGTCGACCCTGCTCGATGTGAGCGATAACCTCGGGTAATACCCCGCTCAACGCCGGGATCTGACTCTCTAGAACGGTGATCTCGAGGCCGACCGGAGCGAACAAGGCATCCCGCTCGATGCGCCAAGTCGCTGCGACAGAAATCGGCAAGTGGTGAGAGAAGTGGTTGACATGTAACCTCGGAATGAATGGGCCATGCATCGAGGTAACGGGATACTCAGCCCAAATGAGACTGTGAAACTTTCTGCTGTCACTGGAGAGGACGAATACGCCGCTGCTACGAGGAGAGGAATGTACGAGACGCACAGAGTCTACAAATGCCGCGTTGATTGCGTTGATGGCGTCCGATGTTTTCATGCGTGACTTAGACCTAACTATGAATAGGCCGCGCACGATACGCGCGCGAGGGAATTATGCGGTTCACAGCGGATGAAAGCATGTACTTGGCAGGAAGAGAGTTGAAGAGGTAGGAGGGACGATGCCTACGTCCCAAAGCGCATTAAAGTCTGGTCGTTAAGGATCATGTGAACGGCAAACAATTAAAGGTCGAATTGAGCGATCTGCCCTTTTCTGAAATTCGATGAATTCGTGTGCGTGTCAAAGGGCCCGGAAAGTTCCGGTGGCGAGCAAGTCGCTGGTCTTGCAACAGGTGCGTGGTTAGCTAGTGCGACACTGAAGCGCTGGTATTCACCCGCGAGGTTTCAGTTCCGCAATTTGTGTCACCCTTTGTGTCACCCGGCGAGAAAAAAATTAAGGATTGCTGATTATTTCGGATTACGCGGAACAATTCGTAAGTGGTAGAGGAGGATGGATTGGCGGATACGTGATGACGCCTAACGAAACCTGCTAAAACGCCCGTTCCGCCTTAGGAAACCCTTGTTCTATCCGTTGAACTACGGGGACCATAACGAAGTAGAAAGTAGAAAGGGTGAAGTAGAAAGGAAAGATTGGCTAAGGCGGATTCTGCCGGTCCGCATTCCGATCGCAGATTGAATCTGGCGGGCTAGGGCTTCTGGCCCGGAGAGGGCAAAGCGATGGGCCGAAGGTGTGCCGATAGGCGTTGATACTGCCACGCACTTTCGGCGACGGCCGCCGCCGCGGCGTGGGTGGCGGCGGTGACAGCGTAGGCGGCGGCGTGCCGGGCGTGACCGGCCATGTGGGTAGTTCCGGCGGCGTGACCGGTGGCGCGGGCAACGGCTCGGGCAGCTGCGTGAACAGATTCTCGGGCGGCGGCATGGGCGGCCACGGCGGCGGCGCGCGCCTGGCCGCATGCGATCTCGCCACGAACCCAAGCTCGCGCTGCTTCGATCGCCTGGCGAGGCCGGTCGTCTTTCGGGTGCTTTTTCTCGAAGAAGGGCAGCACGTGCTCGGCGCAGTCGGCGGCCCAGAGGGCCAGTAATTTGTGGTCCTGTTCGTTGAGTTTTTTGGCGGCCTTAACCTTCATCGATCTCCTCTGCCTAACGAAGAATAGACGAAAATCTGTAAGCAAAGGCGAACATTGTTTTCCGGCCATGCGCTCTGCGGATTACGCCATGTATCCTGGGTGACGCCGTCTGAATGGGTGAGATCCGCGCTCCGCCCAGTCGCGATCCCGGCGCTGGCTCCCGCCACGGCGGGCAGGCGGGATGACAGGCGCGCGAAATGTTTGCGCCGGCCGAGGCGCCTCTGACTTGGACTGCCTGCTCGCGAAGAGTTTCGGAGTTAAGCGTTGCTTCCAATTCCTCCAAAACCCAAACAACCTCTTGAGACTCCACACCTACCTGATTGGGCAGGGAGAAAAACTAATTCGTGGGGAAGATGACGCCGAAGTTTCCGTGGTCTTCGTCGGCTATGCCTGAGCTGAAGTAGAGCTGGTTGTTGAGGAAGAGCAGGTCCCACAATCCGTCGAATTGCAGAATCGTGCTGTCGGTTTGCCGGGGCGTGCCGAGAAACGCTCCCGTGTTTGGATCGTAGACGTTGATTTTGCCGTCCCCAAAATTTCCGACGTAGAGGCCGCCGTTGAATTTGCCGAAAACGGCAGGGCCAGCCGCCAAACCCCAGGGCGAATTCAGCCGGCTGTCCGTGAGGAGGCGCCGCAGCAGATTGCCGCTCGTGTCATAAACATCGACAAAACCATGGCCGGCGCCGGGCACATCATCGTGCCTGCTCGGATTCTGTAAGGCGTAGGTGACGAAGATCTGGCTGCTAAAGTTGCGGATGCCGAACGGGGCGTAACCGGCCGGCAGATTCGGATCGTTGAAAGTCGAGGCGGTGTCGAGACGATTAAAATTCTCGTCGTACATCTCGACTTTGCCGGAATAAAAATTGGTGACGTAAAGAATAGTGTGCGTGGTGGTGACGCCGATGGTGGCGCCTTTGTAAACCGCGCCGGAAGCGCCATGATCGACGGCCAGGACGGCGTTGCTTGGATCGACCGCGGAATTCCAGCCCGAGATCGAGCCGTCTTCGGCGGCGAACAGAAACGTGCTCGGCTGGGTATTGGCATTCTTGGTGATTCTAAAAAAAGCGCTGTCATTTCGGACCAGGCCGGTCGGGTTGGCGCCGGCGCCGTTGCTCGCGCTGGGAGGGATATTGACGACCTGGCCGGTGGCCGTGCCATCCTGGTTGTAGACGGTGGCGACGCCGGCGCCATTATCACTGATCCAAATCGTGCCTAAAGTGGAGGCGTCTATGCCCCATGGATTGATCAGGTTGGGATCCACGTGCCGGGCCACGCCGGCGATGTCCGATTGCAGGTTCCGCCAGCTATAATTATTGAGCGCGTTTCTCTTCGTGTTGATGATCGCATTGCTGGCGCCGCCGGCGAGCCCTGCATGGGCCGTAAAGGAAAGCGCTGCGCCAAACAGGAGCGCTTTTCCGCTCATAGATAGAATCTTGTTCATAAACCTGATGGTTCCCTGTTATTTCGCATCCCGTATTTCGACGGTTCGTGCCGGGGTGCGAATGTCCATGCAGATAATTCTCCCACAATGCGGAAAGACTCCGCCATAGATATTTCAGGGCGGGGCCGCTGCGAGAAGGGTAGGACCCCCGCCTTGGCGGGGCGCCGTGGCGTCCGCTGCGCGTGCGGGATCGGCGCGAAAAGATGGGAAGCTAGCAGCTTCCCCTAGAGAAAGAGCACAATCAGCCGGTTACGTGAGCCACATTATTTGGCGCGCCAGCCGTTGCCATCGCGGGCGTAGGCCAAAGCCGGTTCCGGCTCTTCCCCGATGGATGGCTCGGCTTCTTCCTCGTCCCCGTCGCCCGTTGGCTTCTCGTGATGCTCTTTGGCGAGCAGGACGTAAAGGGATGGCACGATGAACAGGGTGAAGATGGTCCCGATGGTCATTCCGCCGACCAGGACGAGGCCGATGGAATTTCGTGCCTTGGCGCCGGCGCCGCTGACCAGGGTGAGCGGGAAGTGACCGGCGACGGTGGCAATGGTCGTCATCAAAACGGGCCGGAGCCGGGTGCGCGCGGCTTCCGCCACGGCCTCGACCTTGGTCCGTCCCTGTTGCTGAAGTTTATTGGCAAATTCCACGATGAGGATGCCGTTTTTCGAAATCAAGCCCACGAGGGTGACCAGTCCGACCTGGGAATAGATATTCATGGTGGTGGTCCAGCCGTTCGTGAAAAACGGAATGTTCGGGTTGGGCATCTTCAGGAAAGTGAAGATGAGCGCGCCGAACATGGCGAGCGGGACCGAGCCTAACAAGATGATGAGCGGATCGCGGAAGCTGTTAAACTGAGCGGCCAGGACCAGAAAAATAAGGACGACGGCCAGGGCGAAGGCGGGCAGGAACTTGTCGCCTTCGACGCGGAGCTGGCGTGATTCCCCGGTGTAATCGATGGAATATCCCTTGGGCAGAATGCGGAGCGCTTCATCCTCGAGAAGTTTCAAGGCCTGGTCGGTGGGCAGTCCGGAGACGCCGCTAATGGTAACGGCGTTCAACTGCTGCATGCGATTGAGCGACCGGGGCACCACCTTCTGCTGAATGGTGGCGACCGTGCTGAGCGGAATTAATTTGTTGGCCGGGCCCGTCACGTAAATGTCCTTCAACTGCTCGGGGTTCAGGCGATCGATCCGTTTGATCTGGGGGATGACCTTGTAGCTGCGCCCGGCGATGTTGAAACGGTTCACGAAATTTCCGCCCATCATGGCGGAGAGATCGGCGCCGATTTGCGAGAGATCGAGGCCAAGGGCGGCCACCTTGTCGTGGTCAATGACGATTTCTGCCTGGGGCTGATCGATTTTGGTATCGATGATCGGTGGAAAATAAAAGCTGCCCGATTGGAGCGCTTTGGTCTGAAGTTGCTTGGCAAATTCGAGCATCCGCTCCGGTTCTTCGGTGGAAAGGATAACGAATTCGACGGGGAATTGGCCGCCGCCGGGAAGCGCCGGCGGCATGACCGGGAACATCTGGATGCCCGGGATGGTTCCGAGTTTCGCCTGCACCTGCGGGACCAGGGCAAAGGCGGTCGCTTTGCGCTGATCCCAGGGCTTCAGCACCATTCCGCCGAAGCCGCTGCTCGGCTGCGTTATCTGGAAGCTAAATTCTGTCTCGGGAAAGCTTTTGAAGATACGCCCCGCCTCGTCGGCAAAGGCGGAGGTCTGTTCAATGGTGGCATTGGCCGATGCATCGACGATCCCGAAAATGACGCCCTGATCTTCGGTGGGCGCCAGCTCCTTCGCCCCTAACGACATCTTGAGAAAGAGAATGGCCAGGAGGGAAATGCCGATCCAGGCCGTATAAACCGCGCCGCGCACCAGGAGCGTGCGGTCGAGCGCGCGACCGTAGGCGTCCCGAATCTGATCGAAAAAGCGATTGACCTTGCCGGAGAATCCGTGCTCGACCGTGCCGGCCTGCAGAAGTTTGGCGCACATGACGGGGGAAAGCGTGAGGGCAACGATGCCGGAGATGGTAACGGCGCCGGCCAGGGTGAAAGCGAATTCGCGGAACAAGGTTCCGGTGAGGCCGCCCTGGATGCCGATGGGAATGTAAACGGCGGCCAGGGTGATGGTCATGGCGATGATGGGGCCGACCAGTTCACGCGCGCCGAGCAGAGCGGCCTGGATCGACGACAAACCTTCGCGCAAATGGCGTTCGACGTTCTCCACCACCACGATGGCATCGTCCACCACGAGACCGACCGAAAGGACGATGGCGAGAAGAGTGAGCAGGTTGATGGTGAAACCGAGAACCTGGATGAGAAACAAGGCGCCGATGAGCGAGATGGGAATCGCGACGAGAGGAATGACGACGGTCCGGACCGATCCGAGGAAAAGAAAGATCACCAGCATCACGATGAGGAGCGTGTCGAGGAGCGTGTGGAAAACTTCGTGGATGGCGGAATTGATGTAAGCCGTGCCATCATAAGCGACGCGCCCCTGCAGGCCGGTGGGCAGTTCGAGCTGAATTTGCACCATCTCATCGCGAACCTTTTTGACGACGTCGATGGAATTGGCATTGGGCAGCACAAAAATGCCCATGAAAACGGCGCGCTGCCCGGAGAAGCGCACCTCCGCGTTGTAATCTTCCGCGCCGAGCACGACGTCGGCCACGTCACCCAGGCGCACGAGCACTCCTTTGTCCTGCCGCACGACCAGGTTTTTGAAATCATCGACCGTATGCAAGTCGGTGTTGGCCGTCAGATCGACCTGGACGAGGGTGCCTTTGGTGCTGCCGACGGCCGCGAGATAATTGTTGTTGGCCAGCGCTTTCCGCACCTGAGCCGGACTGATATTGAGCGCCGCCATGTGATCGGGCTTCAACCAGATGCGCATGGCGAAGGTGCGGCCGCCCAAAATTTCGGCCCGCTGCACTCCGCCCAGGGCGGTCAGGCGCGGCTGCACAATCCGGTTCAGGTAATCGGTAATCTCGTTAGCCTGGAGGATCTGGGAGGTGAAGCTGAGATAACAGGAGGCGAAACGCGAATCGGCCGACTCGATGTTAATGACGGGGATCTGCGCGTCCGGGGGAAGATCGCCCCGCACCTGGTTGACCTTCGAGCTGATCTCGGAAAGCGCCTTATTCGAATCGTAGTTCAGTTTGAGCCGCGCCGTGATGGTGGAGACGCCCTGTGAGCTTTGCGATTGCAGATAATCGATCCCATCAGCCGCGGCGATGGCGCGCTCCAGCGGGGTGGTGATAAAACCGCGCACGAGCTCGGCGCTGGCTCCCACATAAATCGTCTGCACCGTGACCGAAGCGATGTCGCTGCGCGGATATTGCCGCACGTTCAAACTCTTGAACGACTGCAAGCCGGCCAGCAGGATGATGAAACTAACGACCAGCGCGAGAACGGGCCGGCGGATGAAAAGATCGGTAAAGGTTTTCACGCCACTCTTAACTGTCCGCTGGTTTCGGGGCCATTTCGGTTTTGGGCGCGAGTGTGTTATCGACCACGACCTTCAGCCCATTGCGCAATTTGAACACGCCCGTGCTCACCACCTGCTCGCCCTTCTTCAAGCCTTCCGCGACCGCCACAAAGTCGCCTCGCGTTTCCCCGGTGCGGACGAACTGCTGGCGGATGGTCAAATCATCCTGCTGCGTCTTCTCGTCGTGCTTCTTCTCGATGATGTAGACGGAGTTGCCGTAAGGCGCGTAGGCCACCGCCGTCGCCGGGATGTAAAGGATCTGATTTTTCTGCGGCAGCAAAACTTTGACGCGCGCGAACATGCCCGGGCGCAAGGCGTGATCGGCGTTATCGAGCGTGGCCTGCAGAGTCACGCTGCGATTGACCGGGTCGATGGCTGGGTTGACGGCGGTTAACTGGCCGTCGAACTCGCGGCCGGGCACGGCATCGGTCGTGACCTTGACGGGCAGCCCGGCGGTGAGATCACCGATCTCCTGTTGCGGCAGGGAGAAGTCGACGAACACCTGGTCGAGTGTTTGCAGCGAGACGAGGGGATCGCCCACCTTCACCATCTGGCCGGTGTTGACCGTGCGGATGCCGGCGACCCCATCAAAGGGAGCGTGGATTTCTTTTTTATCGATGACCGACCGCATGTTATCGACGGCCGCTTTCTTCTGCGCGTATTTCGACTGCGCGGCATCGAACTCCGCCGCTGAAATGACTTTTCGCGCCGCCAGGTCGCGCGCCCGTTCTAGATCATTCTTAGCCAGGTTCGCATCGGCTTCGGCCGATCGCATCTGGGCTTGCTCAGCGGAAGCATCCAGCTTTAACAAGATGTCCCCTTTTTTCACCCGGGCCCCGTTTTGAAACGAAACATCGCTGACCGTTCCGGCCAGCTCCGCGCCGATGGTCGCGCCCTGCACTGGTGAAACCGATCCCACCGCGGTCAGGACCGGTTCCCAATCCGCTTGTTCCACTTTCGCGCTCGTCACCGTAGTGGGAGGCGGCGTCATTTTTTTACCCGAAGAAATCAGGGTGAAGATCTGCAAGGCCTTAATCCCGGCGACAACCAGGAAGATCACGAGCAGACCGAGCGCGACTTTTAGCACAGCGCGGCGGGGGCGTTTCGGTGGGTTTATGTTCATGTCAGAATCAGGCAACAACCGGTTCGTGGGCGGGCCTAAAAAGCACGCGCCAGAGGCGACGCGCGATGTACAGCTGGCGCTCGCGGATTTCAGCCGGCTCGGGGTTGAGAATCAAGATGTGGCGCATCAGCATGCCGTCATTCAAAGCGAAAAGAAGTTCGGCCAGCTCGCGCGGACTCATGTCGTGCTCGGCCTGGCGCAGCTCGGGCGCGCGCGCGATCAGATCGGTTAGTCCGTTCAGGGCCGCATTGCAGACGTCACGGACGAGGTCGGCCAGTCGGGGGTTGCGCGATGCTTCCGCGAACAAGTCGACCACGAACGCAGAGACGATTTGCGGGGCGTTGTCGCAGCAGTGCGAAGTGAACAAGATTTCCACGGCCTCGAGCAAAGTGGGCGCCTGGCGGGCGCGCTCCAGCCATTGATGCACTTCCGTCTTATGCTCTTCCGCCATGGCCGAGATGACGGCGTCCTTGTTTTCGAAATAGCGGTAGATCAGGCCGACGCTGATGCCGGCCTCGGCCGAGATGTCGTGCATGGTCGTCTGGTGAAAGCCCTGTTTGGCAAAGCAAGCCATGGCGGCGTCCAGAATCTGCGTGCGTCGGTCGATCGTATTTTCCAATGGGCTGTTCGACATGGGTGGACACAATGAATGAACGTTCATTCATTGTCAAATTAAGCGCTAACCAGCCGTTTCTCCCGAGTGTCACCGCTGCCAGCGCAGAATTCCGGAATTTGTCGGCTCGACAGAGTCTCGCCCCACCGGCATTTGTCCAATTACCACAGTGACCTCGCTCGGCCCCAGGACATCCATTTTAGGCAATTTTCCGGTCGAAAACCGCTATCTCATCGGCGTTTCCGGCGGTCGCGATTCGATCGCGCTTCTGCACCATCTGGTGGAGGCCGGTTACAAGAATCTTCGGGTCTGCCATCTCAATCACCAGCTGCGCGGCCGGTCGAGCGCCGCTGATGCCAGTTTCGTCAGAAGAGTGGCCGCGCAATACGATCTGCCTGTGCAGGTCGGATCTGTAAACGTTCGGGCCCTCGCCGCCAGGCAAAAGAAGTCCATGGAAACCGCCGCGCGTGACGCGCGCTATTCCTTCTTCGCCAGGGTCGCGCTCAGGAAGGATTGCCGCACCGTCTTCATCGCGCATCATGCTGACGACCTGGTCGAGACGTTCCTGATCAATCTGTTTCGCGGCACCGGTCCCGCCGGATTGGTTTCGATGCGCGAACAAACCACCCGCGAGGTCGATGGCGTCTCTCTCACCATCGTGCGCCCGTTCTTGCGCGTGTGGCGCCGGGAAATCGATCTCTATATAAAGAGGCACCGCCTGGCGTTTCGCGAGGACGCGACCAACCGGGACCTCGGGCCCCTGCGCAATCGGATCCGGCGACGCGTCATTCCCTACTTGGAAAAATCGGTCGGACGCAACATCCGGGAGAACATCTGGCGAACCGCTCAAATCGCAGCGGAAGAGGAGAGTTTTTTCGAGAATCTGTTGCCGCCGGGGCTGGCCCAGCTGAGCGCGCTGGCCGTCGAGCCTCTGCGGGAGATGAGTGTGGCGGTGCAGCGGCGCATGTTGCACAAGTGGTTACGCGGCGGCGCGGTGGCCGAAGTCGGTTTTGACTTGGTGGAAAGAGTGCGTGGATTGCTCGACCTGGCCAGCGGCGTGGCCAAGACGAATCTTCCCGGGAATCGGCATGCGCGCCGGCGGAGCGGGCAGCTCTTTCTGGAATAATGGAGTGATGGAGTGATGGAGTTGGCCCATCACTCCATCACTCCTATGCTGTTATCTGCGTCAATCTGTGGCTAAGTTCCCCGTTCCATGAGTTCCGACATCCGCGTTCGTTTTGCCCCGTCGCCCACGGGCTATCTTCACATCGGCGGGGCGCGCACTGCTCTGTTTAACTGGCTTTTTGCGCGGCATCACGGGGGCAAGCTCGTGCTGCGGGTGGAGGACACCGACCAGGCGCGCAACACGGAGGAGGCAGCCGCGGCCATCTACGACGGCTTGAAATGGCTGGGGCTCGACTGGGACGAAGGCCCGGAGGCGGGCGGCGATTTCGGGCCTTATTTCCAAAGCGAACGCCACGAGATCTATGAGCGTCACCTGAAGAAACTGCAGGACGGCGGTCATACTTTCGAGGACAACGGAGCCGTGCGCTTTCGTTCTCCGCGCGAGCATGTGGTGGTGGACGACCTCGTCTGCGGCCAGATCGATTTTGACCTAACGAATCCGGAAACGCATCCCGATATGACGGTGCGGCGCCCGGACGGCTCGTGGATTTTTCATTTCGTCAACGTGGTGGACGATATCGAGATGAAGATCTCGCACGTTATCCGAGGCGAAGATCATCTCTCCAACACGCCCAAGCATATTGAGCTCTACCGCGCGCTCGGCGCCACGCCGCCGCGCTTCGCCCACATCGCGCTGATCCATAACAAGGATGGCTCCAAGATGAGCAAGCGAGACCAGGGGGCGAGCGTGGATTACTATATAAAAAGAGGCTACCTCGCGCCGGCTGTGCGCAATTACCTTTGCCTGCTCGGCTGGTCGCCCAAGGATAATCGCGAGAAGCTGCCAATCGAGGAGATCGTTCGGATTTTCGATTTGAAGAACGTGGTGCGGAGCAATGCCACGTTTGATCCGGCCAAATTGCATTGGTTGAACGGGGAATACGCGCGCGAGGTGGGCGAGGTGGAATTTAACTCGATGGGTCTGGCCGCGCTGAAAGCGGCGGGCGTAAAATGGGAGGAGTATCCGGAGGAATACGTCCGGGCAGCCCTGCAAACCTGCCAGGGCAAGATCAATACGTTCGATGAGCTGCCGGCTTATGGCGGTTTCTATTTTACAGACGACATCGTCTTCAACCCGGAGGGAGTGGCCCAGCATTTCACGGCCGAGAACAGACCGCGCTTGGAGGCGGTGCGTGGGGCTTTTGCCGCACTCGAATCATTCTCGGCTGCGGCGATCGAAACGACTTTGAAGGCGTCCGCGGGCAACCTCGGCGTAAAAGTGGGCGCGCTCGTGCATCCGACCCGTCTCGCCGTGACCGGGAGCAACGCTGGCCCCAGCCTCTATCATCTGCTGGAGGTGCTGGGGAAAGAGAAGGTGCTGGCGCGGATTGATCGCGCGCTCTCTTTGTTCTCTTAAAGACAAATCCAGGGAGGGACGGCTCTCCGAGCCGTCCGGCGCAAAGACGGCAGGCCGAGCGCCCGCCCTACAACAGCTGCGCGACATTTCGCGTGTCTCGGTTCCTCTGGGGAGCACAGGCGGCTGGCCTGTGGTTTTCGGCGGCTCGACGAAAATAAATAATTGCGGCGAGCCGCCGCAATTTACAGGCGAGCCGCCTGTGCTCCCCAGAAAAGAGGGGCAGCGATCCCGCCGCTAGGTAAACAGCCGCGATGCGCGGTATTCTTAGCGCTTCGGGCCCGCATTCGCCCAGGTATCCCTGAGCGTGACCGTCCGATTCCACACCTGCCGGCCATCTTTCGAGTCGGGATCGAGCGCAAAATAGCCGAGCCGTTCAAATTGATAAGGCTGATCGGCGTGCGCCTCGGCCAGGGCCGGTTCGCCTTTGGCCTTGAGCACCTCGAGAGAGTTCGGGTTAACGAACGACTTGAAATCTCCGTCCGCATCCGGCTCCGCCACGGTGAACAACCGGTCGTAGAGACGCACTTCCGCGTCGACCGCATGCGGTGCGCTCACCCAGTGAATGATGCCTTTGACCTTACGATTCGAAGTCGCGCCCCCGGTTTTGCTTTGCAGGTCGACCGCGCAGCGCAACTCGCTGACCTGGCCGCCGGCGTCCTTCACTACTTCTTCGCATTTGATGATGTAGCCGTACTTCAATCGCACTTCACCGCCCGGTTTCAGCCGAAAATATTTTGGCGGCGGCGTCTCGGAAAAATCCGCTGCATCGATGAAGAGCTCACGGCTGAATGGCACTTTGCGCTTCCCCGCCTCCAGATTTTCCGGATTGTTAATCGCCTCCAGCTCTTCAACCTGTCCTTCCGGGTAATTGGTCAGGACGACTTTAATCGGGCGAAGCACGGCCAGGCGGCGCATGGCGCTGGCATTGAATTCAT
The DNA here is from genome assembly GCA_038203615.1 of Chthoniobacterales bacterium. Lineage (GTDB taxonomy): Bacteria > Verrucomicrobiota > Verrucomicrobiia > Chthoniobacterales > UBA10450 > JBBRDU01. The sequence goes on along the minus strand of JBBRDU010000021.1, from coordinate 27,536 downwards.
CACGCATGGCATGCTCGAGCACGGCCATGTCGGTCATGCTCGGGTACTTGGTGATTCCAATGTTGTAAGCGAACGAGCGTAGCGCGCTGGCCGTCACGCCGCGGCGGCGCAATCCGGAAATGGTGAGCATGCGCGGATCGTCCCAGCCGTTGACCAATTTGTCGCTAACGAGCTGGATCATCTTGCGCTTGCTCATGACCGTGTAGGTCAGGTTGAGCCGGGCGAATTCAATCTGCCGGGGGAGGGGACGGGGCAGATCAAGCGACGATAGAATCCATTCGTAAAGCGGCCGGTGCACTTCGAATTCGAGGGTGCAGAGTGAGTGCGTAATTCCCTCGATGTAATCGCTCAGGGTGTGAGCCCAGTCGTACATCGGGTAGATATTCCACTGCCCGCCGGTCTGATGATGTTCGGCGTGCCGGATTCGATAAAGCACCGGATCGCGCAGCCACACATTCGGCGCCGCCATATCAATCCGGGCCCGCAGCGTCCGCGCGCCATCCGGAAATTCTCCGGCCTTCATTCGCCCAAACAGGTCGAGATTCTCTTCATCCGGGCGCTGGCGAAACGGGCTTTCCTTGCCCACGCGGCGGAATTCGTCGGTTTCTTCCGCGGTCATGTCGCAGACATAAGCGCGGCCTTTTTGAACCAGTTCGACGGCGTAGGCGTAGAGCTGGTCGAAATAATCGGAGGCGTAAAACGGCGCCGTCTCATCTCTTCCCAACGATGCAGCCTTAATCGGGTTGAGCTGAAAATCTGTCTTGCCCCTTATCGTTACAGCCTCGGGCTTCTGGCCCTTCCCCTTGAATCCAATCTGCGCGTCGGCCCATCCCGCGATCAGCCATTGCACGTCCGCCAGGATGGAATCGACATATTCGACTTCTTCCTTCGCCGGGTTCGTGTCGTCCATCCGGATGTTGCAGATGCCGCCAAACTCCCGGGCAATCCCGAAGTTCAGGCAGATCGACTTGGCGTGTCCGATGTGCAGATAGCCGTTCGGTTCCGGCGGGAACCGCGTATGAATCTGCGTGTGCTTGCCGGAACGGACATCTTCCGCCACAACGTCGCGGATAAAGTCGGAAGGAGTGGGATTTGTCGCCGGTTCAGTCATAACAGTCAGGCGACAGTAGCGATGGACGCGCAACTCGACAACTCAAGGGGAGGCGGCTTCTCTCTATGGATGGCAAGTGGAGCGCTTGCGCTGCAACGGCTGGCAGCATCGAGAGAAAAACGTCAGTTTGTCTTCCTGGCGACGACTGAACTGATCAGCGATGCGGGATGATCCGCATCTCCTCACGCGCCCTGGCCGTTGTAGAGCGGGTGCTCCGCCTGCCATCCTCCGTTCCTTAGAAGCCGCGTGGTCAGGAGGCTAAGCGGCTGGAAGCCGCTTCTACTTTCTCGCCTGGGAAGCTGGGCTACACTGACACGTGGGAAAATCTTATCGCCGGGTGAAAAACTTCCCGCTCCCTTCGGGATGACATGAAAACGAGACCTACCCAGGAGATTTACACACTGGCCGATTTACGCGACTGGCCCAGGCTCACTGCCGGGGTGACCCCGCCCATTCGTCTCGGTGTTTTGGGCGACCCGATTGCTCATTCGCTTTCGCCCCAGATGCAAAATGCGGCGCTCGCTCAAGGCGGGATTGATCTGCAATGCGCCCGCTTTCAAATTCGACCTAACGAATTAAAGGATGCGTTGGAGCTGATGCGAACGCTCGAATTCACCGGTCTGAACTTGACCGTTCCGCACAAGGTGGCGGGTTGCGCCCTGGTCGACGAGATGGACGCGGAGGCAAAGGAGATCGGGGCGATCAATACGATCGCCCTGCGCGAGGGCCGGTGGGTTGGCTTTAACACGGATGGAGTCGGTTTTGCCCGCGCCATCCGCAGCGAGTTCTCCGTCGACCTGCGCGATCTGCGCGTCTTGCTGCTGGGCGCCGGCGGCGCCGCTCGGGCCATCGCTGTGCAATGCGCGCGGGCCGAATGCGAACGCCTGGTCATCGTGAACCGGGACCTGGCTAAAGCAAAAGAGTTGGCGGCTCAACTGCAACTGGCTTTGGCCGGGCCGCGCGTGCTCGGACCGGTCGCCCGCCTGGAAGCCGTGCCGTGGGACGAACGCGCGCTAAAATTTCAAATTGATCATACCGACCTGGTTGTCCACGCCACGCCGCTCGGTTTGAACCCGAACGATGCGGCCGTCCTCCCCTCCACGCTCTGGCAGCCGCACCTGATGGTTTACGACACGGTTTATTCCCGCCACCGCACCGCACTCGTGACCGCGGCCACTGAAGCCGGCGCGCGCGCGGCTGATGGCTTGTCCATGCTATTGCACCAGGGAGCGCGCGCCTTTGAAATCTGGTTCGAGCGCGAAGCCCCGCTCGAAGTGATGCGCGCCGCGCTCAGCCCGTAGAATCCTTATCGGTAGGGACGCCCCGCCGGAGCAAAAAAAGGGAATCGCACCGCGCCGGCTACTGATTTTCCGCCGCCATTTCCTGGCCGCGTTTGGTGGCCGCTTCGACCGCGGCGATCAGACCTTGCGCTGTTCCATGCTTTTCCATCGCCGCTAACCCCGCGGCCGTCGTGCCGCCGGGTGTCACCACCATTCGTCGCAATTCTTCGGGCGAAAGTTTTGTTTCAGTGGCCAGTTGCGATGCGCCCAGCACGGTTTGAGTCGCGAGAATGAGTGCGACTTCGGGTGACAACCCCATCTTTACTCCGCCCTCGGCCAGCGCTTCGATGACGGTGTAGACAAAGGCGGGTCCGCTGCCCGACAAGGCCGTCACCGCATCGATCTGCTCCTCCGTGACTTCCACGACTGCGCCGATCGCGCTGAAAATCTGTTTGGCCGCTTCGATGTCGGCTGGGCTGCTGCGCGACCCGTGGGCCACGGCCGTGGCGGCGCGACCGATGGCCGACGGCGTATTCGTCAGCGCGCGCATCAGACGCGCGGAGCTCACCGCTTCCATGGCCTGAAGGCGAACCCCGGCTGCGAGGGAGATAATCAGTTTATCGGTCGCAACCGCTCCCACGCCGCGAAGCACCGGCAGGACGAGGGCCGGTTTCACGCCGAGGAAAAGAATTTCCGCCTGCTCAGCCACCTCGGCATTATCGGCGCTGGCGCTGATTCCGACTTCATCCCGCAAATTGGAGCGGGCCTGGTCGTTCGGTTCGCCGGCGATGATTTGGTCGGGCGGACAAAATTTTGATCGGACCAGTCCGCGAATGACGGAACCGGCTAACTTGCCGGCACCGAGGAAGCCGAGGCGATAGCGCGCGCGGGTTGTTTGAGATTGCATGGATTTACCGGATACTACGGCATGGTCAGCGCAGGTGTAAATTTCGGTGTCGATCTGGCGGAAGAGCTGAAAGAGCTCAAGCGGGAGAGGAATGCCGTGATCCTGGCGCACAATTACCAGGTGGCGGAGCTGCAGAACGTGGCGGATTACGTGGGCGACTCGCTGGGCTTGAGTTACCAGGCGCAAAAGACGGATGCCGACGTCATTTTATTTTGCGGCGTTCATTTCATGGCCGAAACGGCCAAGATTTTGAACCCGACCAAGCGCGTCATTCTGCCTGACCTGGAAGCGGGTTGCTCGCTCTCGGAATCGTGTCCGCCGGAGAAACTGGCGCAATTTCTCCAGGATCACGCGGACAAGAACTATTACGTGATCGCCTACATCAATTGCAGCGCGGGAGTGAAAGCGCTCTCGGATGTGATTTGCACCAGTGGCAACGCGGACAAGATGGTGCGCGCGGCGCCGCCCGAACGGAACATTCTGTTTGTGCCCGACCAAAATCTGGGCGCGTGGGTGACGGAACGGACGGGCCGGAAAATGGATCTGTGGCAGGGCAATTGTTACGTGCACGTGGAGTTCACGGCCCAAAGTATTGCGCGGATTCGGCAGGAATATCCGAACGCCCCGGTGGTGGCGCACCCGGAATGCACGTATGCGGTGCGCATGCTGGCGGACGAAGTTTGTTCTACGGAAAAAATGGTGACCTACTGCAAGGCCTCGCCGGCCCGCCAGATCATCGTGGTAACGGAAGCGGGAATGTTACACCGGTTGCATAAGGAAATTCCGGGCAAGACGTTCATCCCGGGCCCGACGGACAATTGTTTTTGCGGCGAATGCCGGTTCATGAAAATGAACACGCTGCAGAAGGCGTTTGACGCTTTGCTGCACATGAAGCCGGAGATCGTGTTGCCGGAGCCGCTGCGAAAACGGGCGGAGGCGCCGATTCTCCGCATGCTCGAGCTGGGCAGGTAAACGGTGTGACACGTGACGAGTGACAAGCCGAAGCTTGGCTGCTTTTCACTTGTCACTTGTCCCTCGTCACTCTTCACTCCTGCTCGATGCAACGACCTTCCATCTGGCTCATGCTCGCCATCGTGCTGGCCAGCCTGCTTTTTTTGCGTGAGCCGCGTTTGCAGCGTTACGACGAAGGCTTTCTCCGCTGGCTCCTGCGCAATTCACGCCCCATCGGTGGCGTGATTCCCCTGACCATCGTGGATATCAACCGGGAGACCGGCACGGAAAGGAAGGACGCGAAGGATTCGCGACCGGCCACTGACCCTACCTCGCCGCTCGAATTCGCCCTGTTTCTGCAGGCCGCCCTCGAGTTTAAGCCCACCGTCGTGGCCTTTGAGCCGATCCTGCAATGGGACGATCGCCACAAGGATCAGGAACAGATTTTTGTCGACCAGGCCATGCGTGTCCCCAAGCTCGTGGCCGCCGCCGAACTGACTTCCACGCCAGACCTGGATGCGCCGATCGTGGAGATCCCCGGGTTCACCCAGATCAACGGCCGGCGCGGGGACCTTGCCACTTTTTCCGGAATCAACCGCCAGCCGGACGAAGATATCCGACTGATATCGACGATGGGTTTTACGAATTTGCCTAACGACGTAGCGGATGAGATCCACGTCCCGCTCCTCTTTCAGTATCGCGGCGAAGTCATTCCTTCCTTCGCCCTGCAGACAGCTCTTTTCTGGATGCGTATTGCGCCGAACGAGGTCAAGATCGATCTCGGGTCCTACATCTGGCTGCCGAACGGGAGGAAAATCCCGATTCTCTCCGATGGCTCCACTCTCATTAATCCCAACGCCGCGAGGCGGGCGCGCCATCTCCATCTCAACGAGCTTCTCCTCGCCGCCCAGCAGCACGAAAATAAGACGAAGACGAGAAGCCAGGTGGAAAATCTGGGAGATGATATTATCCTGGCGCGCATTCCCGGGGATCCCTCCGCCTCGGTCGGCGTGTTCGCGGCCACTATCGCGACGATTCAAGCCGACGCGTTCGTGCGCCGGGTCAGCTGGAGTTTCGACTGTGTATTCATCGTGTGTCTGGTGATCTCGAGCGGGTTTGTGCGGAAGTTTTCGCGAATCGACATTGTGCTTATCGCCATCGCCATCACGGCCGCCTATTGCCTGGCTGGATTGACTCTGGTCTCGCGCTGGTCCATCTGGCTTCCGGGCGTGCTTCCCCTCAGCGCGACCTGGCTGGTTGCGGTCTTCTGCCTGTTTGCGCCCCGCAGCAAGGATGACCCGGATCTACCGGCCATCGCGCCCTCTCCGCCTTCGCCTTGACTTTCAAGAGGGAGATCACTCCGGTTGATGGGGCGACACTCTGTCGAGCCGTCGAATTTCTTTGAGGAGCATAAGTCGGCTCGACAGAGTCTCGCCCCACCGGCATAAAAGGCGCCGCGCCGGACTCGACCGCGCTCCGCCTCTCCGTAAAATAGAACCTTGCACACCATGCCCTCGATCGAAGAACGCGTCACCCGTCTTCATTCGGAGGGGTTGGTGGATCTGCACTTTGATCTGCCCATGGAACTTTTTGAAAAGCGCTCCCGGCCCGGCCTGCTTGCGACCGAATTTCTTCCGCAATGGGAGGCGGGCGATATCGGAGTGGTGGCGGCGGCGATCTTTGTGGAAGACCGTTACGTCTTGGACAAAGCGTTACCAGTCGCGCTAGGACAAATCGCGCAACTCTACGCGGAAACGGAAAATTCCGATCGAATCCGCATCTGCCGAAGCCATGCAGAAATCACAGCGGCGCGTGCGGTCGGCAAAATCGCCGTGCTCATCACGATGGAGGGGGTCGACCCGCTGGGCACGGATCTGGATCTATTGCGAATTTTTTATGAACTCGGCGTGCGCGTGGTGGGACTGACTCATTTCCGGAGTAACGCGGCAGGCCACGGCGGCATCTTCGCTGCGAGTGGTTCGTCCAGCGAAGGTCTGACTGAATTTGGCCGTGAGGTGGTGCGCGAATGCGGGCGCCTCGGAATTATTCTCGACCTGGCCCATATCAATCCGGCCGGCTTCGAGGAAGTCGTTGCCCTAACGACTCGACCTCTCATTGTTTCGCATAGCAACGCCCGGCGCTACCACGATATCGAGCGCAATATCAGTGACGACCAAATCGGGATGATTGGGGCGCGTGGCGGCGTCATTGGCGTGAATGCCGTGCTGGTCAGTCCGCGCCAGGAGGATTCGACGCTGGATCGTTACGTGGATCACATCGAGCACGTGGCCGGGTTGATTGGCATCCATGGGGTTGGGATAGGATTCGACTTTTTCGAGTTCATTTACCGGCAGTGGTCGGAGGCCACCCGCCAGGCCCTGGCGGCCAAGTGGAGGGAGCCGCATTTTATTCCCGACCTGCGCGACCATTCCCACGCCAGGAATTTGACGCGCAAACTGATCGAGCGCGGTTTCTCCGATGGGGACATCGAGAAAATTCTGTTCCGAAACTGGATGCGGATTTTGGAAGAGCTGCTCTAGGGGAAACTGCCTGCTCGCGAAGGCCTTCGGAGTTAGCTTCCCGAGGGAGGCAGCGCCTTCCCCTACAGAGATGCAAAGTAACCAAGCTCGAAGGTGGAGCGGCCTCGGGCGATGGAAATAGGTGGGCGGCGCAGCCGCCCCCAAGAATCGAACCGAGTGGTTAGGTTAAAGTTGCTGGCGCCATCCCTCCGACACCGTAATCTTGTCCCGGGATCCAATTAGGGGGAAGCACCGATGAAATTTATCAATCTAACGCGGCAGACGGAAATCGGTGCGAACTCCTATTATCTCGAGACCGGTGAGCAGCGCATCGTGCTCGACTGCGGAATGCACCCGAAAAACGAAGGGGAGGAGGCGCTGCCTAATCTCAAGCTGATCGGAGACCGGCGCCTCGATGCCATTATCGTTTCGCACGCTCATCAGGATCACATCGGCACTTTGCCGGTGCTGATGCGCCGGCATCCGGCCGCGCGGGTTTTCATGACCGAGGCCACCGGCGAAATCGGAAACATCCTCCTGCATAACTCGGTTAATGTCATGACGCGCCAGCGCGAGGAGCTGGGCGCGACCTTGTATCCGCTCTTTACCCATCGCGAGGCGGATCGCGCTTCCGATCAGTGGCAATTTTGTCCTACGCGCCAGCGCGTTACGCTCTCCGGGGAAAGAGCCAGTCCGAAGGTGGACGATCCGTTCACCTTCGAGTTCGTGGATGCGGGCCACGTCCTCGGCTCGGCCGGCATCATGCTGCGCGCCGAAGGTCGGACCTTTTTCTATACGGGAGACGTGAACTTCGACGACCAGACGATCATGCAGGCCGCTGTTTTTCCGGAGGAGAAAATCGATGTCCTCATCATGGAGTGCACCCGGGGCGACCAGGCGGCCATTCCCGATTGGAACCGCGCCGGCGAGGAGCGCCGCCTGGCCGCGGCCATCGACGAAGCGTTTCGGCGCGGCGGTTGTGTGCTCATTCCTGTCTTCGCCCTGGGCAAGACGCAGGAGTTCCTGGCCATGCTCTACCAATTCCGGCGCGAAAAATTGCTCGGAGATTGTCCCGTCTATATGGGGGGCCTCAGCTCAAAGATGACCGATGTTTACGATCGGCGCGCGAACATGACACGCCGGCGGCTCCCGCGGCTGCAACTCATGGAAGAGGTAGCTCCTTTCATCTTGAACGGCCAAAATATCCAGGAAACGCCGGCCCGCCCGGGGCGGATCTACGCGCTCTCCAGCGGAATGATGACGCCCAAAACCTTGTCGAATATTTTCGCGCGTCGCATCCTGGAAGACCCGCGGCATTCCATCTTTTTTGTCGGCTACGCTGATCCCGCCTCCCCGGCCGGCATCCTGCGCCGGGCCCAACCGGGCGAGGAGGTCTCCCTCAACCCGGACGAGCCGCCGCAACCGGTGCGCTGCGCGATCCAAGCATTTCAATTCAGCGCGCACGCCCGCCGTGAGTCGTTAGTGGGATACGCCACGAAAGTGTCTCCGAAAAAGATTGTGCTCGTGCATGGCGACGTGCCGGCCGTGGCCTGGATGCGGGCAGCGCTGGCCGCGGTACTGCCTGGTGCTGAGATCATCATCCCGCCGCCCGGGGTGGAATTGGATTTGTGACCCGGCGTTTTCCATGGCTTGTCATCCCGAACCGCGCAGACGGTGAGGGACCTCCCAACACGTCGGTCGTTACACATTTTTGGATAGTGTGACCTATCACCAGTTGAGAGGTTCTTCGCTCCGCTCAGAATGACAATGAAGATAGCTTCCTGGAATATCAATTCGCTGAGGAAGCGGCAGGACCGCCTTGTCGCCTGGCTCGAAAGCACGCAGCCGGACGTTGTTTGTTTGCAGGAAACAAAGTGCCCGGACGAGCAATTCCCGGTTCTGGTTTTGCTGGCGGCCGGATATCACGCCGCTTATCACGGCGAAAAATCTTACAACGGCGTGGCCATTCTCTCGAAGACAGCGCCGGCCGATGTTCGTGCGTCGTTCTGCGATGAAGTGACGGACAGGCAGGCGCGGGTCATCGCCGCGACTATCCAGGGTGTGCGCGTTTACTCCATCTATGCGCCCAACGGCCAGGCCGTCGGTTCGCCCGCTTACCAATACAAACTGCAATGGTATGGCCGGTTGCGCGATTGCCTGGCCCGGGAGAAAACAGCGGAGATGGTTGCGTGCGGCGATCTCAACGTGGCGCCGGAAGACGCGGATGTGCACGACCCGGACCTCTGGCGCGGCGCCATCATGTGTTCGGACGAGGAACGCGCGGCTTTGCGCGAAGTCTGTGATGTCGGCTTTTGTGATACGCTCCGGCTCCATCACACGGAGGGCGGACTTTTCAGTTGGTGGGATTACCGCATGCTTTCTTTTCCCAAGAATCGCGGGCTGCGCATCGATGCGGTCCTGGCCAGCAAGGTCCTGTGCAAAAAATGCACGGCCGCCGGAGTCGATCGGGACATGCGCAAGGGCAAGGAGCCGTCCGATCACGTGCCGGTTTGGGCGGAGTTCGCTATCTGACGATGCCAGCGGAATCGCAACTGCGCGTTTCGAATCCACCCGTCCGCCCGCTCCTTATTTGGGACGGCGCTTGCGATTTTTGCCGGCGTTGGATTGAGCGCTGGCGCGTTTTCAGTGACGGGCGCATGGATTACGCCACATCGCAGGACGAGGCGGGACGGTTCGCGGACATTCCGGCGGACGAATTCAATCGAGCCGTTATCCTGATCCTTCCGGATGGCCGCGTGCTTACTGGGGCGGCCGCGGTTTACCGCTCGATGGCCTATCGATCGTCCAAACAATGGCTGGCCGGCACTTACGATCAGGTGCCGGGCGTAGCGGTCATCTCCGATTTTGTCTACCGCTTCATCGCGCGCCATCGCCGGGCCGCTTCACTCGTTACCCGGATCTTGTGGGGCAAGGATGTGCGTCCGCCCACCTACTTTTGGGCCCGGCGCTGGTTTCTCCGACTGTTGGGACTCGTTTTCCTGGTCGCCTTTTTGTCGCTCTGGATTCAGGTCGATGGACTCATCGGGGCCGGCGGCATCCTGCCGGTCGGCCGATTTTTGCCGGCCGTGCACGATCGCCTGGGTCCGGGGGCATTCTTTTTCCTGCCGACCCTGTGCTGGTTCAATGCCAGCAATGCGTTCCTCCATTTTCTGTGCGGCGGAGGTGTCCTTCTTTCGCTTCTCCTGATCATCGGAGTCGCTCCCGGGATCAGTCTGCTCGGCTCATTTGTCTTTTATCTTTCGCTCGTCATCGCGGGTCAGACTTTTCTCAGTTTTCAATGGGACATCCTGCTGCTTGAGACCGGTTTTCTCGCCCTCTTCCTTGCACCCTGGCGGATTTGGCCGCGGCCAAGCGATGCACCACCCGTATCGTCCCTCGCGCTTTTTCTTCTCAAGTTTCTCCTCTTTAAACTCATGTTCATGTCCGGGGTGGTGAAGCTGACCAGTCACGATGACAGCTGGTGGAACCTGACCGCGCTCGACTATCACTACTGGTCGCAACCCTTGCCCACGGTCCTGGCCTGGTGGGCTGATCAGCACCCCGAATGGTTCAAGAAATTCTCCGTCGGGCTCTGCCTTTTCATTGAAATCGCCGTGCCTTTGTTTCTCTGGGCGCCCCGGCGGTTGCGGCTCTTGGCGGCGGGGTTACTGATTTTTCTGCAGCTCGCGATTGCGGTGACGGGCAACTATTGCTTTTTCAATCTGCTCGCGATCGCGCTCTGTTTGCTGCTGATTGATGACGCGTGCTGGCGCCGGCGGCCCGGCGCCCTCCCAGACACTGGAGGGGCACGCGCCGTCGTGCCTCAACACGCCATTCGCGTGTCGGGCTACGCAGCGATGTTTGTTTTGGTCGTGACGGCGCCCCTGAACGCCTGGCATCTCTTCAGCGCGCTCAAGCCAGAAGCGGAAGAGCCTCGGCCGATTGCGTGGCTGCAGGAATATCTCGAACCGCTGCGTATCGTGAATGGCTACGGACTGTTTCGCGTCATGACAAAGGATCGGCGGGAGATTGTGATCGAGGGCAGCGCCGATGGGATCGATTGGCTTCCGTATGAGTTTAAATGGAAACCGGGCGAGCTGGATCGAGCCCCGGGATGGTGCGCGCCGCACCAGCCTCGCCTCGACTGGCAGATGTGGTTCGCCGCCCTTGGATCGCCTCAACACAATCCGTGGTTTGTGCGGTTGATGGGTTGTCTCCTCGAGAATAAGCCGGACGTCACGCGATTGTTCGCACACAATCCTTTCCCGGAAACGCCGCCGCTTTACCTGCGCGCGAGTTTTTATCGTTATCGATTCACTACGTTCGCGGAACGGCGCACGACGGGCGCCTGGTGGAAGCGGGAGGAATTGGGCGAGTATCTGCCGCCTGTTTCGCTGCAGTAGGATCTCGCACAAAGTCCACCAAGGACACGGTCTGATGCTGCCCTCTCTTCCTTGAGCGTTGGAATCCCGTTACCTTTCAATAGGATAGGCGTGGTCGCTGCCGTGTTCTTGGCGTGCTTCGGGCGGGCCGTTTCCCGCGATTCCCCCACATTTTACGCCCCTGCGGTTGCTGAAAGACCAAACCACGCAGATAGTTGACGCGAATTAACTGGAGAACATCATGCCTGAAGAAAATAAATCACCTCAGAGGACTCCTGACGCTCAGGATAAACTGGAAAGCAGCAGAACCCACGCACGCAAAGCAGCTGAAGACTTGAAGTCAGCGGCTGGCGCGGTGGCGAGCGAATATCGGGGCAAAGCCGAAGAGGCCTGGGGCGATGCGCGCGACCGGGCCGAAGCGGCCTGGGGCGATGCCACCGACCGGGCTCGCACCTTCCAGCAGGACGCGGAGCAATACGTCCGGGAAAATCCGACCAAGGCCGTCGTGACGGCTCTCGGGATCGGTTTTGTCCTCGGAATGATCTTCCGTCGCTAGCCCCTCGGCAGACGCACAAATGGCTGCCGAAGCCATGCGCTCCCGCAATCCGGCGGGGCACGTTGGGTTGTTTAATACGCTGCTCGCGCTGATGAACTCGTTGACCGAGTTCATCGCGAGCCGTTCTGCTCTTTTTGCCAAAGAATCGAAGGCGGCGCTGGCTCAGCTCCTGGCCGTGATCGCCTGCGTGGTGGCCGCGCTCCTTTTCTTTACGCTCGGCTATCTCTTTTTGGTCGGCAGTATGGTCGTGGCCATTGCCCGGCTCGCGCACGTTTCCTGGATTTGGGTGGCCCTGGCGGCGGCTGGACTGCACTTCATCCTTTCCATCGTTTGCCTGTTCATTGCGCGCAGTCGCGTGACCCGGGCACCTTATCGTGAACTTTCCTCGGAATTAAAGAAGGACCGTGAATGGCTAAAGAATCTGGATCAGACCAGTCGCCCGAATCCGTAAGGCTGGAGATCGATCGCTCACGCGAGCGGCTGGCGCGTGACGTGCGCGGCCTTCGCTACGAACTCGATATTCCAGGGAAAATTCGGCGCTCCTTCCAGCGGCAAACGACCGTCTGGATCGTGGCAGCCGTGGTGGTGGGAGCCGTGGCTGTGACCCTGCCGCGTCTGCGAAAAAAGGTGTACGTCAAGGTCGATGGCGGGGGCGGGGGGAAAGGGAAACACAGAGTTTTGGAGACAGGCTTTCTTTTGGGAGCGGCTCGCCTTGCCGCGGCCCTGCTGAAACCTGCTGTGATCAGCTTTATTCGAAGCCGGATGACCGGGGGCGGCGGGGCCGCGCCTCGTTCCTCCCGGAAATGGTGATTCGGTTTTGAGTTTACGCGCGCCGCGCGGCGCATAATGATGGTCGGCGGAATGACCGTCGAATCTCCCGAGACTCCGGCCCAGCCGCAAACCTACGCACACGTCGACGATTATCTGCGGCTGGGGCAGAAAGTCGGCGCTTCCGACATCCATCTGGGCGTGAACGCGCCGCCCCTGTGGCGTTTGCACGGCATTCTGCAACCGATCTGGCCGGACGTGCCACGCTTCACGGCCCCGGAGACGGCGGCGCTGGCCGACGTTTTTTTGTCTGACCTCCACAAGGCGCAACTGGCTGAGCGCGGCGACGCGGATTTCGCCTATGCCAATGCCTTCGGGCGGTTCCGCACCAGCGTGGTCCGCCAGCGGCTCGGGATCGACATCGTTTTTCGAATCATCAACACCAATGTTCGGACGATGGACCAGCTCGGACTGCCCGAGCACCTTAAATTACTGACGCGCTATCAGAATGGGTTGATCCTGGTGACCGGGTCGGTCGGCAGCGGCAAATCAACCACGCTCGCCTCTCTGGTGGAGCAGGTGAACATCGAGCGCAAAGAACACATCATCACGTTAGAAGATCCCATCGAGTATGTGTTTGAGGCGAAGGGCTGCCATATCACGCAACGTGAAGTTCATACGCACACGCATTCTTTTGCGGCCGCTTTGCGCGGCGCTCTCCGCGAAGATCCGGATGTGATCATGGTGGGAGAGATGCGCGACCTCGAGACCATCTCGCTGGCCATCACCGCCTCCGAAACCGGTCACCTGGTGCTGGGCACACTCCACACCGGCAATGCTTCGCGCACCCTCGACCGCTTGCTCGACGTCTTTCCGGAGGATCAACAGGAGCAGATTCGAATCATGGTAAGCGAATCGTTGCGCGGAATTATCAGCCAGCAACTGGTGCCGCGGCCGGATGGCCTCGGGCGCGTGCTCGCCCTCGAGACCCTGACGAACACTCCCGCTGTCGCCAATGTCATCCGCGAAGCCAAGACCTATATGCTCCCGGGTATCATTCAGACCGGCAAAAAGCAGGGGATGCAACTGATGGACGACGCGCTCCTCGGGCTTTTCCAGGCCGGCTCCATTAGCGCCGAGGAAACCTACGCCCGCTCCGACCAAAAACAGCAAATGCGGGTGCAGCTGGGAATTTAAATAACGGATGACCCAGAGAGCGAAGAAAGATAAAGATTAACCACGGATTACGCGGATTTCACGGATGGGGAAGATTCTTCATGAAGCGGTGAGTCGTGGCGTGATTGGCGTGGCGATGGACGTTTTAAATGAGCTAAAGCCGGGCTTGGACGAAAAGCTCTACGAACGTGCCCTGATTATAGGGTTGCGAAGAAATGGTTATAGCGTCGACTCTCAGAAAATTTACCCGGTTTTTTACCGGGAGGAGTTGATCGGCGAGTTGGTGCCTGATCTGATCGTTGAGAATAAAGTGATTGTTGATCCCAAAGTCGTCTCAACATTCAATGAAACGCACGTCTCCCAGATGGTCGGATATCTCGCCGTCACAGGATTGGAATTAGCCGTCCTGCTCAACTTTAAAAATGCAAAGCTGGAATGGAAACGAGTGATTAGAGACAGTGTAGACGACCCGGCGGTCCCTGACTTACATGCTTAATTGCCCCCATCCGTGTTATCCGTGGTTTAATTTCCCTCTCCCAAATCTGCAGTTCAGAAAATGCCATATCTCGACCAATTCCTAACCGTCATCGTCGAGAGCGGCGGCTCCGATTTGCACATCGGCGTGGGGCAACCGCCCAAGATGCGCCGGCACGGTGACGTCGCCCCGATTCGCGAGGAGCCGGTCACGCAGGAGGAGGCAGCCGGGATGTTGAGCGAGGTCTGTGGACCGCATAAATGGGAGATTTTCGAGGAACGCGGCGATCTCGATTTCGCCTACGAGATGGATGCGGCCTCGCGTTTCCGGTGCAATTACCTGAAACAGGCGAACGGCTACGGGGCCGTCTTCCGGTTGATCCCGACGAAGATCGCCACGTTGGAGCAGCTCGGGATTCCCACGGTGGTGAAGGAATTCGGTCATCTCCGTGGAGGCCTCGTGCTGGTGACGGGCCCGACCGGTTCCGGAAAATCGACCACGCTGGCCGCCCTCATCGATTACATTAACGAGAATTTTTCACGGCACATCGTCACGGTCGAAGAGCCAATCGAATTCGTGCACGACAACAAACGGAGCGTCATCACGCAGCGCGAAGTTCCGGGAGACTCCGAGTCGTTCCCCGTCGGGCTGAAAGCGGCGTTGCGCGAAGATTCCGACATCGTGCTGGTGGGTGAGATGCGGGATCTCGAGACCATCGCGCTCGCTCTGACCGCGGCCGAGACCGGTCTCCTCGTTTTTGGAACGCTGCATACGAACAACGCGCGCAAAACGGTCGATCGAATGGTGGACGTTTTTCCGGCGGCGCGCCAGCCCCAGGCCCGGGCCATGCTGGCCAATTCTTTGCGTGGCGTTCTCGCGCAGCTCCTCCTGAAAAAGGCGGACGGAACGGGTCGCGTCGCGGTCAACGAGATCCTGATCGCCAACCCCGCCGTCTCTGCCATTATCCGCGAAGGCGCCACTCAAAAGCTGCAGGACGTGATTGTGTCCGGGAAAGGGCAGGGGATGCAGTTCATGGATGACGCCATCTGGAGCCTGCTGCAGCAAGGCATCGTCAGTCCGCACGAGGCCTTCATGAAGGCAATCGACAAGAATCGGTTTAAAAAATATCTCCCGCCCGAGGAAGAACATTTGGGCGACGCCGCCGGGGCCGTGCCGGACGACGAACAGCACGCCCCCGGAGACTTCGCCAAGAAAGTGTCGACTCGCGGGGGGCGCCGTTGAGGTCACGCCGCGGTACCGCACGCTAAGGGTGTCCTTCTTTCTGTCATTCCGACCGAAGTGGAGGAATCTCTCGCTATTCGCCGCGATGATCGCCCTTTGCGCGCCACAAACCAGATTTACTGGGCTAGGCTACCGGAGGTCGAACACATTTCTGCACGATTCACAGACTGACCCCTGCCGCGGAGGATTGGGGGATTGGGGCCGTATCTAAATATTCAATATTTGGAGTGTTTGCCTTAATCGATTGTCGGTTTCTGCCCGCTTTTCTATTCGCCTGATCCGCTGGCTCAAGGACGTAGGCATGAACTTCCACTTCGTAGCGGCCAATTGATTCCCGCAACAGGAGAAGAAAACGCTCGCAATCCTGCTCGTCAGCGAAAATGCGCTCCCGGCGATTCCCACGCGCACAAATATGATACAGCGCTCCTTCAAACTCCGGCCGCAACGCCCGTGCCATCCACCACCCCTCCCTAATCCGAGAAACAATGTCCAATATTTAGATACGACCCCAAGTGGCTTTGCAATGTCCAATATTTAGATACGACCCCAATCTTCCGACCCCACTTCCCCCAATCTTCCCCCCAATCTTCCGACCCGGTGGCTTTGATGGGCTCTACAACAGGTTTGACAACACCCCCAGATTTCAATTCCATAATCCCTTCGGACGTCGGCCTCCGATCGCTTCGCCCGCCCCATGAATGTGATCGATTGCCTCTATTACTGCATCTATCAGTATTTTTTGAAGACGCCGAGTGAGAAACAGGCCAATCAATGGCCGGACCTGGTTTTGGCGTGGACTCTGTGGATCCACGGATTGATGGCCTTTTGGGTTTTGAGCTGGCCACGGAAGTCCAAATCCCGATTTCGCCTACTCAGGGGAAGGTTGTCGTAATTGGTACACTGGTTTTCTTGATGGTAACGTTCTACTGGTACTACAGTTGGAAACAAAATGGTGTACGCGTGATCTGCTCGTTTGAAAAACGTGGCAATTCAGCAAGTTACGCCCGCATTGGTGCGTTTATTTGGTATGAAAGTCTGCTCGTGCTGTTTATTGTGGCTGGCGCGCTTATTCTCTGTCAAAAGCTAACAGGGTGGCCCCCACCGCCGTAAGACGGGTTGACCTTACCCTGAGCCCTAGACACGAACGGGAGTCTCCAATGGGGTGACGTTGTATCGGAAAGCTGGACGGTGGGAATTTTAGTATTTGGGTGTTAGAAGCTCTCCAGAAGATGGACTTTATGACTGAACGTTTGGAAGGAGGGCGCTCCTTCCGGACCTTGATCGTGATCGACCAGTTTACGCGCGAATGCCGCGTCCCAAAAGCCGCTGACGGCATCTTCCCTGTTCGGGGAGCATAGGTGGCTTGCCTGCAGGTTTCGGCGGCTCACCGAAACCACCGAAGATCATTCAACAGCGGATTGCGCGGATATCACGGATAGGTCTGGCCATTACAACCTATGGAAGATGCTCACTTCAGAGAATAGGCTGTTAGCTCACCGGAGCATCTCGCAGCTCGGTTTGTTTGGACAGTTGTGACGAGAGGCGAGGGGAAACGGCGTCGCTCACGCACCAAACTGTCACAAAGAGCGGAGTTCAGCCGCATTGACAATAAAAAAGCGGGGTGATACTTTCGCCGCACATTCCGCGGTTACGCCGTCGGTAAGAGGGCTGTAAGGCGGTAGACGGCAATATTTTGCATTCACAGCTAAATAGTCAGGTGCTGGTTCTGAACCGCCTGTGGCAGGCGGTGAATATCTGTTCGGCGCGGCGCGCCTTCTCCCTCGTTTACGCCGGTCACGCGCACGTGGTCTCTTCCGATGAGGCGAATAACTTTCTGACCCACGATTTTGACAGTTGGCGCGGCTTTTCGGCGAACGCGCCCGACCACGAACTGGTCACCACCATCTCATGGAAGATCAGGGTGCCGCGCGTGATCGTGCTCCTCTTTTTCGATCGGCTGCCGAAGAAGGAAGTGAAGTTTACCCGGCACAACGTTTTCGAGCGGGACAAGAACACCTGCCAGTACTGCGGGAATATTTTTGATCGGGTCGATCTCAACCTTGATCACGTCATTCCACGCGATCGCGGGGGGATGACGACCTGGGAAAACGTGGTTTGCTCGTGTATTCCCTGTAACACGAAGAAAGGGAATCGCCTGCCGCAGGAAGCGCACATGATCCTGGTGCGAAAGCCAAAACGTCCGAAGTGGCGGCCCTTTCTGCACGTCACTTTTTCTTCGCCGCAACATGAGAGCTGGCGGCACTTTGTTGATCTGGCTTACTGGAACGTCGAGCTGAGCGACTGATCGGGGAGAGATTTAACCGCGGATTACGCGGATTTCACGGATGGGAGGAGCAGATCAGAATTCTTATCCGTGATATCCGTGTAATCCGCGGTCAATGATTTGTAACCGCCGTAGTGTGTGGTTTATCCAGCGCATAAAGGATTGGTTGTGGGTAAACGCCGAGCCAGATGATGGCGGCCATCAGCGCGGTCATGGTGAGCCGCGATAAGTTGCTTACCGGAATTGGGTCCGTCGTGCTGGCGGATTCCCAGTAGATGGCGCGCACGACTTTCAGATAGTAGTAAAATCCGCAGGCCACCGTGAGCACGCCGACGACGATGAGTGCCGTCTGATGATGCGCGACGGCCGCGACAAAGATCAAAAACTTGCCGAAGAAGCCGACGGTCAAAGGCACACCGGCGAGCGAAGCCATCGCGATCAACATGGCAAAGGCGAGAAAGGGCGAACGTTTTCCGAGCCCGTTAAAATCCGCGATCTCTTCGCCCGTTTGCTGTGCCACAATGATGAGCACGGCGAAGCTGAGCATGGTCATGAGCAGGTAGCCGACGAGGTAGAAGGTGACGGCGCGTCCGTCGAGACAGACGATGCCGATGAGCAGATAGCCAGCGTGCGCGATGCTGGAATAGGCGAGCAGCCGCTTGAGGTTGCTCTGGGGCAGCGCGGCCAGGTTGCCATAAATGAGGGTGAGCAGCGCGATGGCCACGAGCAGCTTCTCGATCCGTGGCATCATCATGAAGGGCTGGAGCACTCGCAGCAGCACGACGAACCCCGCGGCCTTGGAACCGACGGAGAGAAAAGCGGTCACGGGAGTGGGCGCGCCTTGATAGACGTCCGGAACCCAGATTTGAAAGGGGACGGCTGCGATCTTAAAACCAAGTCCGACCATGACCAGCACGATGCCGAACAAGGCCGCGCCTTGTTCCACGCCCTCCCCGGCGAGGGCGACACCGATTCTTTGCAGGTTGGTCTCACCCGTCGCTCCGAAAATCCAGGTAATCCCGTAAACGAGGAACCCAGTGGAGAGCGCGCTCAGCACCAGATACTTCACGCCCGCCTCGAGGCTGAGCGGATTGCGGCGCGTAAAACTGACGAGCACGTAGAACGAAATGGTGACCAGTTCGAGCGACACGAAAATCATGATGAAATCGATGGCGGACGCCATGTACATGAGACCGGCACAAGTAAAGATCGGGATCGCGAAGAACTCGCCCAGCCCGGTCTGCTTCGTGTTCGCCGGCATGAAATGACGCAGGACCGGCTCGTAATCGATCATCATGACGAGCACGAGAATGGTGGTGAGCAGGGAAAAGCGTTTGAAGAAAATAGCGAGCGGATCGGCCGTGTAGAATTGCCAAAAGCCGGTGGCATGCGGATTCGATTCGACCGTCGCGAGAAAAAAGCTGGCCACGAGGATGGCGGCGAGCGCAGCGATGGCGGCAAAAGCGAGGTCCCGTTTTTCGAGCCGATCAAAGAAAGACTCGCACATCAAGACGATGACGCCGAGGACAAGCACGGCGATTTCAAGACCGGGTGCCGTCATCATGGCGGGGGAGGGGTGTTAAAGTAACTGCGAAACGTGGGAGCGATCCGCTGCACGAACGGTTGTGGGAAGAACCCGATCCAGACCGTGGCCGCAATCAGAAGCGTGACCGGTAGGCGAAGACTCCGGCGCAGATCAATGACGTTTTTGTCGCGACCATTGAGCGTTCCCATAAAGACGCGGCGATAGGCCCGCAACATGTAGACGGCCGAGATGACGACGCCCCAGAGACCGAGCACGGTCGCGATCTGGAACATGTGGAACCGGTTCAATTCCCAGTCGGTCGCGAAAGCGCCGAAAAAAATCATGATTTCGCCCGCGAAATTGGCCAGGCCAGGCAGTCCAATGGCGGCGAAGGCGCCGAACCCAAAAGCCAGCCCGGCAAAGGGCATGACTTTGCCGAGGCCGCCCAGTTCCTCGAAGTCGAGGGTGCCAGTTCTCTTTCTTACTTCTCCCGCGATGGCAAAAAGGAGGGCAATAGAAATGCCGTGGGCGAACATGAGGACGGCCGCGCCGGTTAGGCCGAGCACGTTAGAGCTGGCGAATCCGAGGAAGATGTAGCCCATGTGCATGACGCTGGAGTAGCCGAGCATCCAATCGAGCTTCTTCTGGGCAATCGTGACCAGGCCGATGTAAATGATGTTGCCGAGCAGAAGAAGGACTAACAACCAGGTCCAATAATGGGCCCCGATCGGGACAAGCGGCCAGGCCAGGCGAAGGAGTCCATAAAGGCCGAATTTTTTCAAAACGCCGGCGTGCAGCATGGCCGCGGGGGCCGGCGCGGAGGCGTAGGCTTCGGCCGCCCAACTGTGAAAAGGGAAAAGCGAGACAAGGATTCCAAAACCAATGAGCAACAGCAGGTAGATGTTTTTCTGCGCGTCGGGTGGAAGGGTGGCGGCGGCCGTCTTGAGTTTGGCGATCTCAAAAGTGCGCGCTCCCGCAGGGATACTTTCGTAAAGCAGAATCAGGCCGATCAGGAGAATGAAGCTCCCGATGGCGAGGTAGATCGTGATCTTCCAGGCGGCAGCGTTGCGGTTACCGCTGCCCCAAATACCAATGAGCAGAAAAGTGGGGATGAGGGCCAGCTCGTGAAAGGCGTAAAAGAAAAACAAATCGAGCGAAGCGAAGGCCCCGATGGCGCCGCCCGAGATAAAAAGAAGACAGGCATAGAAGCCGCGCTCGTATTTCTCGATCGCTCCCGTAAACCACACCGCCGCGACCGTGACGATGGCGGAGAGCAGAACCATGACCAGGCTCAAGCCGTCCAAGCCGATGGTGAAATTCAGTTTCCAATCGGGCAGGATGGGAAAGGAACTGTTGTACTGAAACGGATATCGGCTGGATGGCTGGAAAAAGGCAAAGGCCAGCAGCGTCAGCCCGAGCACAAAAACGGACCCGAGCAGCGCCATTTTTCGCGCGGGCGCCCCGATCAGGATCAGAATGGCGGAGACGATCGGTGTAAAGATGATCAGGTAAAGCATCAGCGAAAGACCGTGAAGTAGATCAGGACAACGATGCCGAGCCCGAAGAGAAAGACGTAGGCCTGCAGATTCCCCACCTGCACCAGACGCAGGATGGCGCCGGCTCCCCAGGCGCCGCCGCTCGCGCCCCGCACCACGCCGGCGTCGATGATCCAGCGATCAATGAAAGCCGACAGCCGGGCCAGCGCTTCCTGGGTAGAATCAATCAACCAGCTGTAAAATTCGTCCACGTAAAAGCGATGACGCAAAAGCGCGATATCGAAGCGCTCGCCTGTCCGATTGCGATAAATAAAAAACCCGAGCCCCACGCCACCAACCATGGCCAGGGTGGCGAGCGCCGGCACAACAGCACTCACCTCTGTTTCTTGCGGCAAGGCCAGAAACCTCTGGGCGAAAAAGGCGAACCCAGCCAGGACAGAGAAGGCGGCCAGGATAATGAGGGGGCCGGTCATGACCAGGGGGGCTTCATCGCCGCCCTGCGCTTCGGCCGTGCGCGGTTTGCCCAGGAAAACAACGACGAGAAGCCGGGTTACATAAAAAGCCGTGAGGAACGCGGTGAAGAGGCCGACTGCGAAAATCCACGGATTGTTTTGGTAAGCCAGCGCGAGGATCGCGTCCTTGCTGAAGAAACCACTGAAAGGAGGGCATCCCATCAGGGCCAGAGCGCCGATGGTGAAGGTCAGAAAAGTAATGGGAAGTTTTCGAGCCAGTCCGCCCATCTTCCAGATGTTTTGCTCGTGATGGAGCATGATAATGATGGAGCCGGCCCCGAGGAAGAGAAGCGCTTTGAAGAAGGCGTGGGTGAAAAGATGGAACATGGCGGCTTCTTTGGAGGCGAGGCCGACGGCCATGACCATGTAGCCGAGCTGCGAAAGCGTGGAGTAAGCCAGAATCTTTTTAATGTCGTTTTGTTGCGTGGCAATGAGCGCCGCCATGACCGCGGTGATCGTTCCGATCCAGGCAATGACGGTGAGCGCATCGGGTGAGGCTTGAATGATGAAGGCGACGCGCACGAGCATGTACACACCGGCCGCCACCATGGTGGCGGCGTGGATCAGGGCAGAGACCGGGGTAGGCCCTTCCATGGCATCGGGCAACCAGACGTGCAGCGGAAATTGCGCCGACTTGGCGGCGGCTCCGCAAAAGATGAGAAGCGCCGCGATGGTAAGGTAGCCTGGAGTGAGACCGGTCTGCGGCATGGCCGCCTCGATATCCTGGAAGACGATCGACCGGGTCGGCATCCAAATCATGAGGATCCCGAGCATGAAACCGAAATCACCCACGCGATTGGTCAGGAACGCTTTCTTGGCCGCTTCCGCGGCGGCGTCGCGATCAAACCAATGCCCGATCAGCACGTAGGAGGTGAAGCCGACCAGCTCCCAGAAGATGAAGAGCATCACGAAATTGTTGGCCAACACGATGCCGATCATGGCGAACATGAAGAGCGAGAGGGCGGCGAAGTAGCGCGATTGACCTTCCTCATCCCGCATATAGCCAAGCGAGTAGATGTGAATGAGCGAGCCGACTCCGGTGACGACGAGGAGCATCGTTTTGCTGAGGCCGTCGAGAGAGAAGCCGAGCGGCACCGTAAACACGCCGGGGAAATCGATCCAGGTCAGCGGCGCGGCGGAAGGGCCGGCTTGGCGAAAGAGGAGAAAGCTGGCCACAAAACCGGCCACGGCGGTGGCCACCGAGATGAAGCTGCTCACCCGCTTGAACCGTCGCGTGAAAAGGATAATCACGCTGGCCGAAGCCAGGGGCAGAAGAAGGATGAACCAGGGAAGTAAGCTGTTCATCCGTTTAGAATTTCAGGCCGGTCAGGTCCTCTACGTGGGTGGTCTGACGCGAGCGATAGAGAGCCACGATGAGGGCGAGGCCGACCGCGACCTCGGCGGCGGCCACCGTGATAATGAAAAAGACAAAGACCTGCGCGTTGTAATTCGGCAGGCCCGCTCGATCGACGTGGAAACGCGAGAAGGCGACGAGCGACAAATTGGCGGCGTTGAGCATCAACTCGAGTGACATCAGGATGACGATGATATTGCGCCGCAGCATGGCCCCGGCGAAACCGATGGTGAAGAGGAGCGCGCTGACGAGAAGGTAATCGCCCAGGGTGACCATGTTAGCGGGATTCCTTCCGGCTCAGGACAATCACGCCCACGGTGGCGACGAGCACGAGCACGCCGATGATTTGAAAGGGGAGATTGTAATTAGTGAAGAGCAAAAGGCCAATGTTGCGGACGTCGTCGCCGGTCGATTTGGGAAGGGGCGGAAATCCCTGAGAGGCCGCCTTGAGATGTCCCACCACGTAGGAAACCTGGATGAAAAAAGCGAGAGCGACCACGATTCCTCCGGCGGAGGCGATCCAGTTAATGCGGCGGAGCTTCTCCGCGCGCAGATCGAGCAGCATGATGATGAAGAGAAAAAGAACCATGACGGCCCCGGCGTAGACCAGAATTTGGATGATGCCGATGAAGAAGGCGTCGAGAGAGATGAAGAGCGCGGAGAGGCCGAGAAAAGAAACGACCAGGCTGAGGGCGCTCGCCACCGGATTGCGGTTGATGACGACGGCCGCTCCGAAGATCAGCATGAGCAGCGCGAAAATCCAAAAAAGCCAGGGCGCCATCATACGATTACGTCCGGATGGATAGCACGCTCTGTCATCCTGAATGAAGTGAAGGACCCCGCAGTCGGAGCTTGGATACGCAAGGGAAGCCAGCGTGATCTAATCATGCTGTGTGGGGTCCCTCGCTTGCGCTCGGGATGACAGTCATCATTTCTTCGAATTCCATTTCAAAACGACCCCGTGCATGACGCCGCCGATCTCGAGCAATTTATCCTTGTGATACACCATCTCTTGGCGGGTAAAGCCAGTGATGGCGTAATCTTTGCGCAGAAAAATTGCCTGCTCCGGGCAAACTTCCTCGCACATGCCGCAATAGATGCAGCGGATCATGTCGATATCGAATTCCTCCGGGTACTTTTCCACTTTGGCAAAGCGATCTTTCGGCGAAATCTCGCCCGGGACGATTTTGATGGCACGCGGCGGGCAGATGAATTCGCAAAGCTGGCAGGCCACGCAACGGATGCGATCATCGGTATCGCGGACGAGGGCGGGCGCGCCCCGGTAATAATCGGACATCTCGTCGTCCCGGCGCTCTTCCGGGTATTGCATGGTCACTTTGGTGCGGCCTAGCACCATGTTTTTGAAGTGCTTAATGGTAATGAGCAGTCCGCTCAGAATGGCCGGCAAATAAAGCCGTTCCGGCCAGGTGAGATTGGGACGCACGACGCGGTAAGCCATATCAAAGAGGGAAAAAGGTGACGATGCCCGCAGCAATGAAAATGTTAATGAGAGCGATCTCAAAGAAGAAAAGCCAGCCGAGCCGCATCAGTTGATCATAGCGGAAGCGCGGCAGAGTGAAGCGGACCCAGATAAAGAAAAAGAGGAGGACCGCCACTTTGCCAAAGAAGGTCGCGATATTAAAAAGCCCCCCGGCCAGGCCGCGCCAGCCGGGGCCGCTGCCATCGACCAAGGCCCAGTGAAAGCCGCCCTGCCAGGAGGGCAAGGGGAGGTGCCAGCCACCGAAGAAGAGGGTGACGATGATGGCCGATCCAGTGATCATGGCCGCGTATTCGCCGAGAAAGAAAAGCGCGAACTTCATGGAGGAATATTCCGTGTGATAACCGCCGGCCAATTCCTGCTCCGCCTCGGGCAGATCGAAAGGCAGCCGATTCGTCTCCGCGAAAATAGCGATCATAAAGACGAGGAAAGAAATGAGCATGGGAATGGCGAGCAGCCATTTTCCCAGATTCGTCCAGTCGCCCATAAAAGGCGCGATCATCCAGCCGTGCTCGATCTGATAACGGACGACTTCAGTCAGCCGCAGTTTTCCTACGAGCAGGAAAATCGGGATGACGGCCAGTCCGAGCGATAACTCGTAAGAGATCATTTGCGAGGTGGAACGGACGCTCCCCAAGAAAGGATACTTGGAGTTGGAAGCCCAGCCGGCCAGGACGATGCCGTAAACGCCTAACGAAGCGATGGCAAAAACGTAAAGAATGCCAACGTTGATATCGGCGATGACCATGGGGACTCCGAAGAGACTGCTGCCGAAGGGAACGACCGCGATGGTGATGATGGCCGGCATCATGGCGAGCGCGGGGGCCAGCCAGTAATAAAACGTGTTGACCGGACGCGGGGTGAAATCTTCCTTGAGTAGCAGTTTGAAAGTGTCCGCAATCGGCTGGAACAGACCGGCTGGCCCGACCCGGTTGGGCCCGCGCCGATCCTGAATGAAGGCGCTCACTCTGCGCTCCGCGTAAACCGTGTAGGAGACCATCGGCAAGATGATGACAAAAAGAATGCCGACGATTTTCAGGAGCGAGATGGAGACAAACAAAAAATCCATGGTTTGCCCTTAGGCGGTGGGGGAAGCCGACGTTTCGACGACCGACATAACCTGAATCCCGAGGTCTCCGATTTTGCTCAGACTCAACCCCTGGAAAACCGGGACCGACTCGCTCATCTGCCGGAAAACATCTTCGATTGCGTAAATTCCGTTGCTGCCGGTGAGCGCCTGGTTGAGGTCGCGCAGGATTTCCCAATCGTCCCGGGCTTGTCCTGGGGGGCGGACGGCGCGGTTCAGGCGCTGCAAGCGACCCTTGCCGTTGATCATCGAACCGCGTTTCTCGGCGAAGGCTGCTGAAGGCAGGAGCGCGGTCGCGTACTCTGTCGCTTCGTTCCCCAGGATGTTCATAAGAAGAAAGGCGGGCAGCTTGGAAAGCTGAGCGGTGGAAATGCCGTATTCCACCGGATTCTCGCCCAGGCAGATGAGCGCTTTAACCTGGCCGGAGGTGAGCGCCTTGGAGATGGCCGGGAGATTTGCCCCTGGCTGATTGGTTAGGCCAAGAAGCTGCGCGCCGTTCGTGTTCGGGTTGCGATCTTCACTCAGCAGAATGTCATCGCCCGGACCGCGGCGCGGGACGATATCCACGAACTGGACTCCAAGGGACCGGGTCAATTGCGCGGTCAGCCAAAGTTCTTCATTCGTCATGCGCCCAGAAGCGATGATGGCAATCTCCCAGCCACTGAAATGTTTTAACTGGAGGGCGGCGTGGGTGATGGCCGTTTTCCAATCGGCCGGCCCGAGCTTATTATTCTGGAAAATGCGCGGCTCGAGCAACCGATTCTCCGACTCGATATAGGCGAAGTTGAGCCGGCCGAAGTCGCACATCCAGGTCGAATTGACGGCATTGTTCTCGCGCGGCGTTTGCCGGTAAATGATGTCCTCGCGGACCCCGATGAGGGTATTACAGCCCGTCGCGCAGCTGGTGCAGAAACTCTTCGTCTCCTTGAGGAACCAAACGCGCATCTTGAACCGGAAATCGGTCGAGGTGAGGGCACCCACCGGGCAAATATCGACGGTATTGAGCGAGTAATTGTTCTCGAGGCGCTTTCCCGGATGAGCCGTCAGGACGGTATGGCTGCCGCGGTCGGTGAAGCCGAGCACGTCGTCATGCGCAATTTCCTGGCAGAAGCGAATGCACCGCGAACAGAGGATGCAGCGCTCGTCGTCGAGTGTGACGCGCGGACCCAACTCCACGTTCTTGGGCTTCTTCACCTTATTCTCGAGAAAACGGGAAGACTGATTCCCATACTGAACGCTGAATTCCTGGAGGCGGCATTCGCCGGCCTGGTCGCAAATAGAACAGTCGAGTGGATGATTGATGAGAAGAAATTCCATGACGCCCCGGCGGCATTCCTCCACGAGGGGAGACGAGGTGCGAACGCCCATTCCCTCGGACACGTCCTGCGCACAGGAAATTTGCGGGCGCGGCATCCAGTTGATGACGGGTTTGCCGTCATCGCCCAGCTCCGGTTTCCGGTCCGGTCCCATCTTGGGCATGCCCATCTCGATTAGACACATCCGGCAATTGCCTGGGGAACTGAGGTTCTTGTGATAGCAATAGCGCGGCACGTATTGGCCGGCGGCCTCGCACGCCTCGATCAGGCGCGTCCCCTTGGGGAATTGATGCCAGACCCCGTCAATCTGCACATTGACCATGGGCGTTAGAGATTCGTTAGACATGAATCAATCTGGAAACCTGGAAACCAGGAAATCTAAAAGGAGGGCTGCTCATGGTCCTGTTCGGGTTTGTATTCTCGTCCGACGCGCTTCACCGTGAGGCGCGGGGTGGCAAAGTTAAAAAGCAAAGCGTCATTCAGGCTCGCCGCTTTCAAGTAAGATCGCAGAATGGCGTAGCGGACATTCTCCAGTGCGGTGATGGCTTTCCACTCGACGATCACGCAGCCTTCGACCAGCCGGTCTAGGCGGTGCTGTCCAATCACATGTTCGCGATAAAAGATTGGCAGTAACTCCTGCTTTTCGAACCTCAAACCAGCTTCTGCGAGCTCCAGGCCTAATGCCTCCTCGGACATCGTCTCGAGAAAGCCTAGCCCGAGTTCTTTATGGACACGAATGGCAGCGCCGATAATACGTTCTGTCAGATCCGCGTTTCCTAATCGCGTTCCTGGTCTCCTGGTTTCCAGATTCATCTTCTCTTAAATGGTTCCGGCGGCGCCGGCTTTTTCCCAGCCGGGGTCGTGGGCGAGCGGGACAGTGGGGATGGTATCTTTCTGGATGAGTTCGCCAGGGGTGAGCTCGGGTGGAAGGGGCGGCGGCGACGCTTTCAGGGCGCGCGCGGCGAATTCTTCCGAAAATTTCTGCACGAAACTTTGGGTGGGCCAGGCGCAGGCTTCCCCGAACGCACAAATGGTCCGGCCCGCGATATTGTCGGCCACGGTTTTGAGCGTGTTTGGATCTTCCACGACACCGCCGC
>JBBRDU010000020.1:0-44808 GCA_038203615.1 Chthoniobacterales bacterium | reverse complement strand
AACGCGCATGAGACTCTTCAGGTAATGCAATACGTAGGCTTCGATTGATTCGTTCGCTCCCGCTCTCTCACCCCTGCGGGGCTGACGTCTATGTCGCTCGACTCCCGTCGGCTCCATTCCCGCCGGGGGCACTTTCTATAGCGCAACGCGCATGAGACTCTTCAGGTAATGCAATACGTAGGCTTCGATTGATTCGTTCGCTCCCGCTCTCTCACCCCTGCGGGGCTGACGTCTATGTCGCTCGACTCCCGTCGGCTCCATGGGAATGCGAGCTTTGGGGCTTCGCTTCAGAATTCTTCCTGATGCGTTGAACTTAGGAAGTTTGCATCCTATCCATTGATTCGCCTTCTCCCGAAAGCTCACCCCCTGCGGGGGCTAAGGTCTATGTCGCTCGACTCCCGTCGGCTCCATTCCCGCCGGGGACGCTCTGATAAGTGATGCGTGTGCCTGCGCAAGGCTCGTACAAAACTGTTGACTCGCTGGAGCGCCTCGCCCCACGCTGTTGCCCGGGAAGGGATCTGCCAGCAAAGAGCGTCTGTCCCAGAAACGTTTCTCTTTCCATCTGTGTTCACGATGACCGACCGGGACAACGAAAGAAAGGTTGCGATGAATGGGGATTTGTTCCGCTCTCTTGCGCAAAACTTGCTTCTTTTTCGGCGTCCCTCCCATTTTCTCCAAATCCACCCGATCCCAGCGTTAGCCTAAACTCCTATGTCCTATCGCAGACTTACCATCCTCGTCGTCCTCATCGCGGCCTCTGCTATCTCTTTCGTCTTTAGCTTTGCGCTAAAGGCGGGCGCTTCCAGCTCCGATCAAGCGAACCAGTCGCAATCAGTAGAGCAGCGATCGCCCGCCGTCGAGCAAGCCGAGCATTACGATGTCTCGCCGCCACTCTTCTCGATCCCACCAGCACCCCGGCAAACGGGATTTCGGGTGCACGACCACGAAAGGTTGCCGCGCCCTCAGAGTCGTGGCGGTGCCGACCCCGTTGTGCAACGACTGGTCGCCACAGCCACGGCGCCCGTAACTACGACTAACTTCGACGGCATTGGGAACGGAGTCGCCGGCTTCACCGTCAATTCTGCGCCCCCGGATACGAACGGCGACGTCGGCCCCAATCACTATGTGCAAACCGTCAACAGCGACTTTGCCATCTATAATAAGAGCGGCACGCTCCTTTACGGTCCAGTCGCACTGAATACTCTCTGGAGTGGCTTTGGCGGTGGTTGCCAGAGCAACAACGACGGCGATCCAACTGTCGTTTATGACCCAATTGCCGACCGCTGGGTGATCTCGCAATTTTCGGTCAGCACCACTCCGTATCTCCAGTGCGTCGCGGTTTCGCAGACACCGGACCCGACAGGAGCTTACTACCGCTATTCATTTTCCTATTCCGCCTTCAATGATTATCCCAAAATGGGTGTCTGGCCCGATGGCTATTACATCACGTTCAACATGTTTACCGGTGGCACGACTTTCGCGGGCGCCAAAATCTGCGCCTACGACCGGGCCAAAATGCTGCTCGGCCAACCGGCCACGCAGCAGTGCTTCGACACGAGCACAAGCTATGGCGGCCTATTGCCAGCCGATCTGGACGGCGCGCGGCAGCCGCCTGCCGGCTCGCCCAACTACATCCTCGGCCTCGGCACCGGCACGAACGACCTGGCCTTCTGGAAGTTTCACGTCGATTGGACCACACCGGCAAACTCCACCTTGACCGGACCGGCCACGCTGACCGTGGCCTCTTACGCGGCGGCCTGCAACGGCGGCACCTGTATTCCACAGGCGGGAACGACCCAGAAACTGGACTCGTTAGCCGACCGTCTCATGCTTCGATTGGCTTATCGAAACTTCGGTGACCACGAATCGCTCGTCACAAACCATAGCGTGACGGCAGGGTCCAGTGTGGGCGTGCGCTGGTACGAACTGCGTCTCGACGCCAGCCACAACCCGTCGGTCTTCCAACAGGGCACCTACGCGCCCGATGCGAACTACCGCTGGATGGGCAGTATCGCCACGGATCAAAGTGGCAATATGGCGATGGGATTTAGTGTTTCCGGCGCCAGCATCAATCCACAGATTCATTACACGGGCCGGCTCGCGGGTGATGCGGCTGGAACCATGACCCAGGGCGAGGGCAGCATCATCGACGGCGCTGGATCTCAGACGGGCTCAAGTCTCTCGCGTTGGGGCGACTACAGCAACATGACCGTCGACCCGGTCGACGACTGCACGTTCTGGTACACGACCGAGTACATCCCGAGCAACGGCGCGTTCAACTGGAAGACTCGCATCGCTTCGTTCAAGTTCCCCGGTTGCGGCGGCACCGTCAGCAACGACTTTTCCATCAGCGCCAACCCAACCACGGTCAGTGTGACTGCCGGCGGCAGCGGGACCACGACCATCTCCACCGCTGTCACGTCGGGCAGCGCGCAGACCGTGAACCTGAGCGTCTCCGGCCTGCCGGCTGGCGCGAGCGCGGCGTTCAACCCGACCTCCGTCACCAGCGGCGGGTCGAGCACGCTCACGCTCAACAGCAGCACCGCCGCGGCCGGCACCTATTCGCTAACCGTGACCGGGACAGGCACCTCTGCCACTCACACGACGAGTGTGACTTTTGTCATCAACGCCCAGGTCAGCAACAACTTTTCCATCAGCGCGTCGCCCTCCAGCCTGAGCATCGCGCAAGGAGCCAACGGCACCAGCACCATCAGCACCGCGGTGACCAGCGGAAGCGCTGGCACCGTGAATCTTACTGCCAGCGTGAGCCCTGCGGGCCCGACGGCGTCGCTCAGTCCGGCGTCAGTCACCGCGGGCGGCAGCGCCACCTTGACGGTCAGCGTCGGTGCGGCCGTCGCGGCAGGCTCGTACACCGTCACTGCCACGGGTACCGAGGGCACCGCGACGCACTCCACCTCAGTCGCCGTCACGGTGACGACAACGGGCGGCGGCGGTATCGTGAACGGTGGCTTCGAGACCGGCAACTTCAGCGGTTGGACCGCTGCCGGCACCACGGCGGTCGTTAATTCGGGAGCTCACGGCGGCACGTTTGTCGCCCGTGTCGGTGGGACCAGCCCGACCAATGGCGACTCCAGCATTTCGCAGACATTCACAGCGCCGGCGGGAAGCGGCCAACTGACCTTCTGGTATCAGGTTCACTGCCCGGACACACTTACTTATGACTGGGCGACCGCCACGCTGAAGGACAACACGTCGGGCACGACGACGACCGTGCTCCCGAAGGTTTGCACGAACGCCGGCACCTGGGTGCAGGCCTCTGCGAATCTAACTACTGGACACAGCTACACGCTGACGCTCATCGGTCACGATGACAACTACGCGGGCGATCCGACTTACGCGCTCTATGATGACGTGTCTATGGGCGCACCTCCTCCTCCGCCGGACTTCACGATCTCAGCTAACCCGACCTCGCTCAGCATCCCGCAGGGCGGCGCGGGCAACAGCGCCATCAGCACCGCGCAGGTCGGCTCGGCCGGCACAGTCAGTCTCACCGCCAGCGTGAGCCCGGCGGGCCCAACGGCGTCGCTCAGTCCGGCGTCAATCACAGCGGGCGGCAGCGCCACCTTGACGGTCAGCGTCGGTGCGACCGTCGCGGCAGGCTCGTACACCGTCACCGTCACTGGCACCGAGGGCACCGCGACGCACTCCACCTCAGTCGCCGTCACGGTGACGGCGGGCGGCGGCGGCATCGTGAACGGCGGCTTCGAGACTGGCAACTTCAGCGGTTGGACCGCTGCCGGCACCACGGCAGTCGTCAATTCGGGAGCTCACAGCGGCACCTATGCCGCTCGTGTCGGCGGCACCAGCCCGACGAGCGGCGACTCAAGCAGTTCGCAGACCTTTACCGTCCCGGCCGGCAGGACCAACGTTTCCTTCTGGTACAAGAACACTTGCCCAGACACGATTACCTATGACTGGGCGACCGCCACGCTGAGGGATAACACAACGGGCACGACGACGACTGTGCTCCCGAAGGTTTGCACGAACGCCGGCACCTGGGTGCAGACGTCTGCGAATGTAATTGCTGGACACAGCTACACGCTGACACTCATCAGCCACGACGATAATTACGCCGGCGATCCGACTTACACGCTGTTTGACGACGTCACCATTCAGTAGTCGCCGTGACGCACAACTTAAGTCGCGGGCGGTGTCCCCAGACTGTTGCCAGCTTCACTAACTTTGGTCAGGACTAATAGTTTACTTTCTCGCCGGCAAGCAGGCTTATAGCAAGCATGGCGTTTCTGAGAGGCTCGCCTGCGAACGGCCATCCAGTTGTTAGTCTTTGAAAATAAAACGGAAGGTTGGTAGCGGGGGTCGGACTTGAACCAGTTTCTGGTGGCCTTTTACCTGGTTCTGCGATTCTCGGTCATGTGGGCAAGAATAGCCGAGATGGTCGGGCCCCGGTTTGGATCGGCGCCGACGTAGACTCGGCCGGAAGCGTCAAATTCAACCGGGATGACCGCCTTGTAGATCGTCCAGTGACGGAAGACCCATTTGCGCAGTGTCGCGACGGCCGCGTCATCCAAGACCTGTGAGCCGGTACTATTGAGAATGCGTACATCATTGACCGTGCCGTAGAGCATGCTGAGGTCGACAATGAAAACGCCGCGGCCACTGAGACCATGCCGCGCCGCGCCTGCCGGATATTCCGGTTGCGGCGCATAAATCAGATCACCGCTCGGTCCGAAGCGTGTCACGACGTTATGATTGGACGTGACCACACCCGCCGGCCGAGTTGGGAGCACCAGCTGAGCAAAGCCGGAGGAAGTGATGAAAAGGAATAACGCAATACTGGGGAGGGGATTTTTCATGGCTTCAATGTATTTAGGCAAGCGACAATGTCCAGCCAACAGCGGTTGCGCTTCCCTAAGAAAAACGGCGCTGATGAGCGGCGGCGGCGGCGGCGAGGATGGACGCCGCTAGCTGATCACGTGCGGGTGATTCTCGCCCCAAGAAAAAGAGCAACCTGTAACAAGTCGCGAGCAGGCTGACACATCCCTGCTTTCGCGCAAACGGCATGGGCGCTGCTTAATGACCATCCAACCCGGTATGGTTTTGAGATCGCTCTCGTCTTTTCGCTCAAAGAAATTTCTGTCAACGATCGCCGCCTGCGTCGGCCTGGTCTCGGTCTCGGGCTTGGCCCAGACGATGTTCCGGACGGTCGACTGCACTCCTTACGACCAGCAAATGACCCGCGTTTCGAGTGTCCTCAACGCCGGCCCCGGTCCGAGGCTGAGCCGGACTTCGCTGGTTGCTCTCAACCACTGGATGAGCCGGCTGCACGCGCTGCCTTACCGGTATTCCAAGAGATGGAAAACGCCGGCCGAAGTGCAATCCACCAGAATGGGAGATTGCAAGGGCAAGGCGGTCGCGCTCTATGAGAAGCTGCGGGCGAACGGCGCCCGCCACGTCCGGCTCGTCATTGGCCAGCATCGGGCGCACGACCTACGAACGCATGCATGGGTCGAATGGGAAACGCGGCAAGGAACATTTCTGCTCGATCCAACGTTTAACTGGGCGGTGGCCAAGACGGAAAGCCAGGACCAATCCACCTACATCCCGTTTTACGCCTATGAAAGCGGGCGTAAATATCGCGCCTTGAACCGGGCTCTGATGGCACCGCGCTATTCGTTCAGCGCTCAGGTCGCATCGCACGAGTGATTCAGCTCTGGCTGGCGGGGCAGGACGGGAGCTGGGTTCCTTCACGCACGAAATGACCGGGGGCGGCAGTTCGTCGCATTGATCTTTCGCTCCCCGTTTTTCGACGCCGCCAAACAAAATCTGGGAATCCGCGGCCAAAAAAATCCGCGGGGCCGCAGATTGGCATTATGGCTGCTATAACAAGAGCTGCGAGCTAGGATCACAAACAAAAATAAACTGAACGATTCCTCAGCGTTCGCAGCGCGGCCAGTAATGGTCGCGCTTTTTTTTTTGCGAAAGACCCGAAAAATACCCTTTCCACCGGTCGACCGCCAACAGCCTTCTTTAAAAATGGTGGGATTGCGCGCAGGCGATAGCTAAACTCCGATTAGAACTGTACCGGTTATCCCCAATGCGTATTCTGCTAATCGAAGATGAACAGAAAACCGCTTCCTTTCTCGCGAAAGGCCTGCGGGAAGCGGGCTATTGCGTCGAGACGGCGGATGACGGACAGAAAGGCCTGGAAGCGGCGCTGGCCACGTCGTTTGACCTTCTCATCGTGGACGTCATGCTCCCGAAAAAGGATGGCTGGACGGTCGTGAAGGAGCTGCGCAGCAAAGCGGTCGAAACGCCCGTCCTTTTCCTGACCGCGCGCGACAGCGTGCGTGACCGGGTGAAGGGACTGGAACTGGGCGCGGACGATTACCTGGTCAAGCCATTCGCTTTTGCCGAATTGCTCGCCCGGGTCCGGTCGGTTCTGCGCCGGACACCCAAGGGACACGACGAACTTCTGCGCGTTGATGATCTCGAGATCGACACGCGCCGGCATAAAGCCGTTCGTCGCGGGGTTGCTCTCAATTTGACCTCCAAGGAGTTCCTGTTGCTGGCGCACCTGGTGCGTTCGGCGGGTGAAGTGGTATCGCGCCCACAAATCGTGGAGCAGGTTTGGGATATCAACTTCCAAACCGACACCAACGTCGTCGATGTAATGGTGCGGCGCTTGCGTGCTAAAGTGGACGATCCCTTCCGCACCAAGCTCATCCACACCGTGCGCGGCGCGGGTTATGTCCTCAAAGCCAACTGAACGACGGTCGATTTCTTCTCAACTGGTCATCCTCTTCACGCTGGCCGCCGCGTTATTGTTGTCCTGCGGCCTCGGCGTTTTTTACGGGATGGCCGTCCGGCAGGCCTTCGAGGAAGACAATGCCGTGCTCGCAGACAAAGTTTTGGCCATCCGCGCCGAGGTCAATAACCCGGAAGGGCCCCGCGCTCTCGAGGATCAACTCACCACTCTGCGCCCCGGTGAACAAGCCGTCTATTGGGTCCGCGCATTCGACTCGACCGGCCGGGTCATGGCCGAATCGCCGGGCATGGATGCAATGTTGCCGCGCTCGCTTTTTCCAGAGGCGACGCCGAGAAAAGCCGGCAGCCCGCGCCCGAAAGATGTCCATCAGGAAGGGAAACTCTTTTCTCTCGTCGCGACTACCGAGACGGTGGCGGGTCAATTGGTCACCATCCAAATCGCCCAGGATCGCTCGGCCGACGCAGCGTTCATCAAGAAATTCGGGGCGCTCCTCGGCATCGTGCTGACATTGGGCATTCTGGCCGCGGCCGTCATCGCCATCAGCGTGACCCGACGCGGGCTGCGACCGCTCACGGAGATGACCGATTCGCTCAAGCGGACCGGCCCCACCCAGTTACACGAGCGGCTCGGCCTCCCGGGTTGGCCGACCGAACTGCAACCGATGGCGGCGGCCTTCGACGACATGCTCGACCGACTGGAAGATTCGTTCACCCGGTTGTCACAATTTTCGGCGGACCTTGCCCACGAACTACGGACGCCGGTGGCCAATATCCTGGGAGAAGCGGAAGTCAGCCTAACGAGAGAACGAACCCCGGACGAATATCGCCAGGTGATCGAGTCCTGCGTGGCGGAATGCGCGAGGCTTTCCAGTATCATCGATAATTTGCTTTTCCTGGCACGGGCCGAGTCCGCCGATCACCCGATCCAGCCCACCTCTTTCGACGGGCGCCAAGCCGTGGAAAAAATCGCGTCTTATTACCAGACGGCGGCGGAAGAGAGACACATCGCGATCACGTGCGAAGGCGAAGGTCCGATCAGGGCCGAGCCGCTCCTTTTCGGGCGGGCCCTCAGTAACCTGGTGGAGAATGCGCTGCGCTTTTCGCCGGACCACAGCAGGATTGTCATCCAACTGCAGGCCGGGGCGGATGCCTCCACGGTCTCGGTGCAGGATCACGGCTCCGGCATCCCGGAGGGCCATCTCTCCCGCGTGTTCGACCGCTTTTACCGCGTCGATTCGGCGCGCGCCTCAGCCGGCAGCGGCCTCGGGCTGGCCCTGGTCAAATCAATTAGCGAACTGCACGGGGGTTCGGCTTCCATCGCCAGTGAGGAAAACCGGGGAACCACCGTGACCCTCCTTTTTCCGGCCTGAGGATAGGAGGTGGGAGGAGTGAGCAGCTGCGCTGCGTATGCTTTTAACATCGCGAGGCATTGCCATAATGAATAAGCGCCGCAGGCGCTCAAGATGAGCGGCTCGGCCGCTTGTGGTTTAGCATCGCGCTCGGAGATCGCGATCCACCTGGCCCGGGATGCGCCGAGGGCATTGCTAAACCACCCTGCCGCAGGCGCGTGGCCCGGGGGAATCAGGCTGAAACTCCCCCATTCCGGCCTTCTCGGTGGGGAGGCAGCCGAATGGGAGGCCTGCTTCGAATCCATTAATACTACGATGAATTCTCCCCTCCCCACCTCGAAAGACAATCCTCCCAGCGCCCACCTGCGGCTCCTGCCCACGGTCGGCCAAGCCCGCCCCAAGCGACGCTGTAAGGCGCAAGCTGGGACTGCCCAACCCAACACCGCCACCCGCCTGATTATCCCGATGGAGTTGCAACGTCCCCAGCCGGAAAAATTCAGGAAATCGGGGCGGCCATTCCAAATCTGGAAAGAGCCGTCCGCCCATTCGGATGCACCCGCCGAGCCGACGAAAGTGATCGTGCCTTTCCTCTACGACCTTGTGCGCCATTGCGCGCGCACCACCGCCGGACTGTCCGCGGCGCCTCTCGGACACACCCCCTAATTCGTTAGGGGGGAGAGTTTCATCCGGGTTCGCGACGGCGTTCCTTTTTGCACGCCAGGCCGCGCGCGCTTACGTTCCCGCTCGATCAAGCACGGTCCGAAGCTCATGAAAATCGACCGGCTTGGTCAGATGAAAGTCGAAACCAGCTTCCTTGCCGCGACGGATATCTTCATCCGATCCGAAGCCGGTCAGAGCCACGCCCAGGACAGGATGCTTGCGTTTGGCTTCTGAGATCACCTCGTAGCCCGTGCCATCGGGCAATCCGATATCGCTCAAAACCACGTCAAATTCCTCCGTGTCCACAATCAGCAGGGCGCTTTTCCGGCAATCAGCTACCGAGATCTGGTGACCAAAATAAGTGAGCAGACGCGACAAGGTGCGCCGTGTGTCGTCGTGATCTTCCACCAGTAGAATCCGGAGCGACCTGGGCGAGGCCGGTTCGGTCCGCAGCGCCGGCGCCGCGAGTTGACCGGAAGTCACGGCCAACGTCACGCGGAAGGTGGACCCATGGCTCCGGCCGGGGCTGCTCGCTTCGATTTGTCCATCATGCAGATCCAAAAGAATCTTCGAGATGGCCAGTCCAAGGCCAAGTCCGCCAAATTGCCGCGGCACCGTGCGATCCCCTTGCTCGAATGGTTTAAAGAGCATCTTCCGTTGTTCTGCCTGAAGGCCGATCCCGCTATCGGTAACTTCCAGGGCGAAACGACCCGCCTCGTCAATCCCCGTTAAAATCTCAATGCTTCCCCCGGACGGCGTAAACTTGACCGCGTTATTGATCACATTCCAAAACACCTGCTGCATGCGAATGGGATCGGCCCAAATGTGATGCTTTTTGGCGTTGAGTTCGGTCTTCATCTCCAGCCGCTTCTCGTCGATGTCCGCCTGGACGATGGAAAGCGCCTGTCGCACGATCTCGTGGGCGTCGACCCGGCTGAAATGCAGATCTATTTTCCCGCGGACCATCCGGGTGAGATCGAGCAGATCATCGATCAGGCACGCCTCCAGCTGAATGTTGCGCCGGATGGTGTCCACTTCCCCCAGGAACTCAGGCGGAAGCCGGGAGGCGTTGTGGGCAAGGAAACTGGCGGCGGCCAAGGCGGGGGTGAGTGGGGTCCGTAACTCGTGACTTAAGGCCGCCAAAAAGTCGTCCTTCACCTCGCTCGCTTTTTCCGCCGCCATGCGGGCTGCTTCCAGCTCGCGACTGCGCATCTGGTCGGTGATATCGCGCGTCACCTTGGAAAATCCCTGCAACTTCCCGGCCTTGTCGCGCAACGGCGTCAGCACCACATCGGCGTGGAAAGTCGTGCCATCCTTGCGCACGCGCAGCCCCTGGGCGCGGACCTGTCCGAGCTGGACCGCGTCCTGGAGATTCCTCAGCGGGATGCCAGCTGCGATATCGGCCTCTGTGTAAAAACAGGAGAAGTTCTGGCCGATAATCTCGCCGGCCCGGTACTGCTTGATCCGTTCCGCCCCCGAATTCCAAGTCGCGATGTAGCCCCGCACATCCAGCATGTAAATGGCGTATTCGCCCACGCTCTCGACCAATTGGCGGAATTGCTGTTCGTTGCGATGTAACCTGGTCTCTCTCTCTTTTTGCTCGGTCAAATCTCGGGTGACCTTGGCAAATCCGATGAGCTTCCCGGCGGCATCGTGTTTGGCTGTGATCACGACCGAGGCCCAAAAGCGCATGCCATCTTTCCGGACCCGCCATCCCTCCACCTGAATACGACCCTTGGCGGCGGCTTCCTCGAGCTGCGCTTTTGGCTTGGTCGACTTTTCTTGGTCCATGAAGAAACAGGAAAAGTTCTGACCGATGATTTCCTCGGCAGCATAGCCTTTAATGCGATGCGCACCGGCATTCCAACTGACGATTTTCCCCTCCGCATCGAGGATGAAGATGGCGTAATCGGAAATGCTTTCCACCAGCACGCGAAACCGCTCTTCCGCAGGGGAGACGGACTGGGCCGCCGCTTCCTCACTCATGGGCAGGGGCTCTCCGATCGAGGGCGCGGGGCCCGAGGCATCTGGTCCAAGGCTGGGCGAAACGTGTATTCCAACCTGCTCCAACACGTGACCGCCATTTTCAAAATAAAATGCATGACCTTTGAGCAGGCGCGGCCGAACTGACTCGCCATGAAGCCCCACACGCAATCTGCCAACCTTAGGTCGGATACCGGGGCTGTTCTGGACGCATTCGAAGCGAAAGTAGAGCGATATTCGACCCTGGAACGTACGGTTTTGCCTGATACACAACCGCCCGTGCCTCCAGTTCCGATTCAGCAGGGGGGAGCGCAGAATCGCCCGGCACCATGCGGCTCAACGAGTCAGTCAAAGCGGGAGTGGAAATCTTCGCCCTGGAAGGTGAAATCGACCTTCATTATGCGCCGGTCTTGCGCTCTCTTTTCCAGGCCAAAGTGAAGGCGCGCACCCCGGCCCTCGTTTTGGATCTGAGCAAGGTCGAGCATATCGATTCCACCGGACTCGCGGCCATTATCGAATATTTCCGCGACACCGCCAAAACGGCCGGCCTCTTTTGCCTGGTCGGGTTGAATCAAAATCTGAAATCCATCTTCGAGATCGTAAAATTGGACAAGGCCATCCCGATGTTCGAAACCCTTCCGGCCGCCCTGGACGCGCTCCAGCAGGGCGCGCTGCAGCCGCCTCCGGGAGCCCTGTTTGGCCGACCCGCAGCCTAACGAGTGCGACGGTTCGGGAACTTCCGCCGCGCCGCCCAGGGGCGAGTCTTGGTCGGGCCGGAGCAGGTCCGCCGGATCGCGATAGAGCGATCGAGAAAGACCGGAAGATGTGGGTCTGGATCATCCGGATGAATATACGCTCAATGCGTTATAATTCCCGGGAGGCAAGAAGATTTCTAAGAAAGACTTGACGAGAGGCCTCTCACTTCGTAGAAACACGCCTTATGAGGAGAATCTTAACCTTCACTATTGTTGCAGCTGCCGTCATGGGTTTGACGCAGTTCGCATTCTCGGGACCTGAACACTACTCCGCTAAGGACAAGGAAGTAGTAGCCATCCCACCACCACCCTGTACATGGACGGGGTTCTACATCGGCGGCCAAGTCGGCTTTGGCGGAGGCGACTTCACCTGGAAAGACACAGATAACGGTGAAACGAATCCCGAGATCTTGACCCACGAAGTACCCTTGGGGGTTATTCTGGGCGGCCAGTTGGGCTACAACCATCAATTTGGACAATGGCTCGTCCTCGGTGTGGAAGGCGAATTCGCCTATTCCGACATTTCCGACGACCAGCAGAAGGTCAGCGGTGACGAGACGGACCTCTACCACGTGAAGAATAATTTGATGGGTTCGATCGGAATGCGCATCGGCTTCACCTCGATGAACAATCGCCTCCTGACCTACGCCAAGGGTGGCGCCATGTTCGAGCGTTGGGAATACGACTGGACGCACCAGGAAGGCACAAACCCGGGTGACAGTTATGGGACGAGTGAATGGCGCGCTGCTCCGTTCCTCGGTGTCGGTCTGGAATACGCCATCACCTGCCACTGGTCAGCCAAGCTCGAATACAAGCACCCCTTCCTCGGGACACGCACGTTGAGCGACACCCGTTTTGACCATCCGAACTTCGAGCCGGAGAGTTACGACCATGAGCTCCATCAGGACTCGGTCACCGCTGGCGTGAACTACAAGTTCTAACAAAAGAACATTTAACAATTCAAAAACGCCGGGAGCACTGCATGTGTTCCCGGCGTTTTTTTTACTTCCCGCCCAAGGGGGAAGCAAAAGGATCTTCCGATAAATCCTTTCCGGGGGGCGGCAGCGGTTCATGCATCGGCCGCAGCCAGGACGGACGCAGCCACGTGCGCTCTTGCTTGGCCAAATCGGTGTTTGGATCGACAAAGAGTTCCGGCTTCCGCCCATTAAAGGAGGCGAAGAGCCGTGCTTCCACCTGCAAGGGCTCGGGACCGCGTCTCGGCATGGTCTCCGCCAGGTAATGGGCAAACTGGACAACCATGTCCGGTTGCCAGTTGATCCGCACACGCTGCATGGGCGTGAGAAATCTACCCGGATTGACCTGGACGGTCCTGCCGGCATTTGGATCCGTCACATAGAAAAACCCCTGGACGGACGGATCCCGCAGCATCATGCGCCAGCAAAAACGATGCTCCATGTAAACCCATTCGTCTCCCCCTGGGCCGAGAAAGGGACGGAGGGGCAGGAGAAACTGGACGGTCAGATAAATGGCCACGAGACCCAGAACGGCACCCTGCCTTCGCCGGGAAGGAAGGATCGCCGTGGTGGGCGCCACCCAGGAGGGAACGCGGCCGAAGAACAACAGGACCCGACGAGGCCAGCTCGGCGACAAAAACAGGGTGGTGGCCGCGATGGCCAGCCAGGGAAAAACGCCAATGGCAAAAAGGCGCGCGTTCATCAGGTGAAAAATTGCGGCCACCACGAAGGCTGCCAGCCGGGTCCTGCGCCAGAGAAGAAACGGCACGATGAAAAGATCGAGGAGCAGCCCGCCGTAGCTCATCGCGTAGACCGCCCACTCTTCTCGAAAAAATCGGCCAATCAGTGGGAAATCAGTTCGGTAGGACATTCGCATGCGCATCGGCTCCCCCCGCAGCCAGTCGGGCGCAATCTTGGCGATCCCGCCATAAAAATAGACAAGACCAAATTGGGCGCGGAACAGCCAAAGCGTCCAGGCCGGCGCCGTCTGGGAGCGGAGCTTTGGATTGAACCAGGCGTCGACCGAGACCGCGCCATGAGCCGGAATGAAGATGAGCAGGAAACTGAAAAGAACGATCAGGTAGTCGTGATTTTGATACCACGTCTCATCGAGAAGAAAAAAATAGCAGAAGCTCAGAAAAAAGAGCAGCGCGCTCCAGCGATACAAAAGACCGATGGCCAGGAAAAAAGCGAGAAGACCGAGCAGGGCCCAATGAAGGTAAAGACCTTCCCCCGGCCACGGCTGGACCCAGGAAAACCCGTAGAACTTAAAAAGAAACCGGGGCTTGAGCCAGTAGGCCGCTATCCAGCCGTTCCCATAATACCACCATGCCTCCCAGACCATGAGAAGCCCGAAGGCGATTCGGAAAAAAACCAGCGATGCAATATCGACGGGCGCGAAGGCCTCTCGTCGCCACCGCGTCAAAAGCGGTTCCTTTGGCGAGGCT
Source organism: Chthoniobacterales bacterium (assembly GCA_038203615.1). GTDB lineage: Bacteria > Verrucomicrobiota > Verrucomicrobiia > Chthoniobacterales > UBA10450 > JBBRDU01. Next base: position 30,892 of record JBBRDU010000020.1, on the reverse strand, counting down.
TCGGATTGCATCACACGCTTAATGCCCCGCGCCCTCGCCGAAGAGAAGCCTTTTCTGCGGCCGGCCGCCGGTTGGCGCAGGCCGCACCGTTTAGGGCAGTTTCTCGCGCCCGTGCGGTTTCGTTAGGTCGAGCACCGGACCCAGTGGCACGATGCCGGTTGGATTGATCTCCCGGTGCGTCATGTAGTAGTGTCGCTTGATGTGATCGAAGTTGACCGTGGCGGCGACGCCGGGGTGCTGATACAGGTCCATCAGATAACCCGGCAGATTCCGGTAATCGATGATGCGGCGAAGGTTGCACTTGAAGTGCCCGTGATAGACCGCGTCGAACCGGACGAGCGTGCAGAAGAGACGCCAGTCGGCTTCAACCATGCGGCTCTGGAAAAGATAGCGGCTCCCGGCCAGCCGCGTTTCCAGTTGATCGAGGGCTTCAAAGAGTTTGCGGCACGAGATTTCGTAGGGCCGCTGGCGCGTGGCGAAGCCCGCCTTATAGACGCCGTTGTTGACATGGTCGTAGATGAAGTCGGCCAGCTTGCCGTGCTCCGTTTCGATGTCGTTAGGCAGAAAGTTAACGTCCTTGCTGCGCGCGAATTCGTTGAAGAGGTGGTTGAACATCACGCAGATGTCGTCCTCGCAATTGTTCACAATTTTCCCGGTCTGCTTGTCCCACAGGACCGGCACGGTCACGCGTCCATCAAAGTTTGGGTCGGTCGCCTGGTAGGCTTCGCTCAGAAACTGAAAGCCGTTGACCGGATCGGTGCTGAAGCCAGGGCCGTCGCGAAAGGCCCAGCCCCGTTCGTCCCGGACCGGATCGACCACCGTCATGCCGATGGCTTCCTCCAGACCTTTCAGTTTTCGGAAAATGACGGTCCGGCTGGCCCAAGGACAGGCCAGTGAGACGTAGAGATGATAGCGGCCGGCGGCGGCGGGAAACGAGGTTGACCCATCGCCCGAGACCCACGAACGAAATACATCCTCCTGGCGTTGGAACTCACCGGAATCCGATTGCTCCGAGGGAAATTGCGCATTCGTCATGTGAGACAATGCTCGGAAAGCGCGCTCATATCGTGGCTGGCATCAAGCAAGATGATCAGAATAACGGAGACGTTACCAGAAATACGCCGACCGAGCAGGCGGCCGTGATAAGAAGCCGCCACCATGGTTTTCGCTCTTGCGTCTTCCAGGGCCAATCCGCTCAGGCGGGAACAAGTTCCGGACGCTAAGCGACTCTCAGGTAGTGGTTTGAGCCTAGCCAGTAAAGGTCATTTCTTTTTAGGATTGCCTTTTTACGAAAAAGTCGTCATGCTCGCTTTGCAATTTCCCTCCCATGAATCCTTCTCCTGCCGGAGACGAAGAGCAGCACTTGGTGCCGCCTGACAGACCACTGCCGCGACCTCTTGAGAGCGGGGCTGTTCCGGATGATCCGCCCCAGCTCGGCGCTGCGCTGCGGGATCCTTCCGAAACTCCCCCTCAGGGTGGCCGTTTCAGTTTTGTGGTAAGTGTTCTCCTCATCGCGCTCGCTTTCTCCATCGGGTTATCTTACCTGCTGGAAAAGCAGTGGCTCTCTCGCTCCGCCGCCGCTCCCGCAGCCGCCGCTTTAGGGCCAGCAGAACCGGAAGCGCCGGGCGAAGGTCCATCGGCTATCCTGCCGCTGACCGCAGAGATGCTCCACGCCACAGCAGGTTCGCCAGGCCCAAACCCTTTCGTTATCGTGAATGGCCAGAAAATCGGCGAAGGCGAATCCGCCAAGGTTCCGACCTCGTCCGGTCCCATCACCGTTCGGGTGGAGAAGATTGAGGAGGGCGTCGTTCATTTCATCTACGGCTCTGAGCGCATTGCGGTAAAGGTGAATCCCGCCGTGGTCCAGGGAAACCCGCCGTAAACGATGACTGGTCAGGCGCGCCCATCGGGCAGCCTAACCACTCAGAGCTTCGCGAGAAGAGTTGTGCTTGGCCTGAGCAACTCATCCTGTAGGGGAAGCCGCCAGCTTCCTGGGAAGGCAGCGCCTTCCTCCCAGGCTCCCGCGCGGAATTTTATTGCTCATTCAGGCGCCGGCCGGCAACATCTTTGGCGAACACGATGATCGCAAATCTCAGGCTATGTGACAATTCCCAGTGATGAATCTGAGCTGCGGATGGTGTCGCCCAAAGTGCCACCAGCCAAATTGCTGGACACGGCGGTCACGCCAAAAGAGGCTCGAACACCGGAGCCACCCCCTTCTCCTCCCCCGGCTCGGTCTTGGACGCGCATCTGGATCTTCGTAGCGATCGCTTTGTTCGCCGCCGGAATCGTGGGCGTAGGTGCCGACTATTGGTTCCGGCACGAATCCTCGCCACCAGTCCGACCGGTCTCAGTTTTAAAGCCGATTCGCCAGGCGCTGCCCATACCGCCAAGCCCGCCTCTCGAGGTCAGCGCCGACTCCCTGCATGTGAGCGCCATTGTTCTGGGGCGAGTTCCTTTGGCCGTCGTAAACGGCAAACAATTGGCGGAGGGCGATTGGCTCGAGCTACGCGCGAGTGACGGCGTGGCGGCGTTGCATGTGGTAAAAATTGAAGATGGCGCCGTCCATTTCGGCTATGGCGGCCACATCATCTACGCCAAGTTCGACGCTAAAGTTTCGGACAAATCGGGACGTTAGGCATCACCGCGCGGGCGCGGGCAAACCATCGCCGCCCACCTTGGCCGGGGTAGGAGGAGCGCCTTCTTCGTGCGTGTGTCCACTGCGCAGGAACGGCACGCGGTCGAGAACGCGCTCCTGGAACCATTCCAGGGCCAGATAGATCACGGGGGTGATGTAGAGCGTGATCAATTGCGAGACGATCAGGCCACCGACGATGACAAGGCCGAGCGGCCGCCGTGATGATCCGTCGGCCCCGTAGCCGAGAGCGAGCGGCACCGCGCCCATCAACGCGGCCAGAGTGGTCATGATGATGGGCCGGAATCGTTCGACGCTCGCTTCGTGAATGGCCGAGCGACGATCGTAGCCTTCGTCCAGCCGATGCAAGGCGAAATCGACAATCATGATGCCGTTCTTCTTCACGATGCCCATGAGAAGGAACAGGCCGATCACGGAATAGAGCGAGAGGGTTGAGCCAAAGAGCCAGAGCGTAAGCAACCCGCCCACGACCGCCGGGAATAACGTGGAAAGCACAGTCACAGGATGGACATAGCTTTCATACAGGATTCCAAGAATAACGTACATGACGAAGAGCGCGGCGATGATGAGAAACGGCAGAGCCTGGAAGAGCTGCTGCAAAACAAGACCCTCGCCCTGGAGCTCGCCCTTCACCGTGGGCGGCAGCGTTTCAGCCGCCGTCTTTTGAATGAATGCGGTGACATCGCCCAGCGCGGCCTCCGGTTTGATGTCAAAGCCGAAGGTCACGCTCGTAAACTGGTTCGTGTGATTGACCGACTGCAAGCCGAGGCGGGTCGTAGAGGTTGTCAGTGTGCGCAGCGGAATGAGCGTGTTCTTGTCATCCGGCTTCACATAGATCTGGCCCAAATCTTCCGGACGCGCTCGGTTGCGATCGTCCGCTTCCACGATCACCTGATACTGATCGTCGGTTTGCTTGATGAGATAGACATAATTTTGCGAATAAGCGGACCGAAGCAGATTCTGCAGCTTGCTCGTGGAGACGCCGTAAAGGCTGGCCCGGTCCCGGTCGATCTTAATGTCCACGTTCGGGGTATTCCGAAAAAGGTCGGAGCGGGGCGGAGCGGCAAATCCCGGATAGGTGCGCAATTTTTCGCCGAGCGCATCCGCCGCGGCGTAAACTTCAGCCGGATTAATCCCGCTGATGACATAGCTATAGCGGCCGAACGCGCTGCCGGTTGCGCCGATGTTGATCTGCAAGGCAGGTTGCGGGTTTAAAGTTGGAAAAATGCCGGGCACCTCCGCGATGGCCTTGCGCAAATCGGCGGCGACGGTCTCGATGGGTGGGCGGTGCTTTACGTCCTTCAAGAAGAGGACAGTGAAAATGCCGGCCGCATTGCCATTGCGTCCGGCGACCGTGAAATACTTATCGATGCTCGGGTTGGATTGCAGGATGGGGTCGAGCTTGTCCTGTAATTGTCTCTGCAGAGCAGGCGACGCGCCTTCCTGCACGATAAGAAAACCGCGGATCACTCCGCTATCACCCGTCGGCAAGAGGGTGAAGGGCAGCGCGCTGAAAAAAAATCCAAGTCCAATCGCACAGGCAGCCAGGATCGGCACGGCCAGCCAGCCGTGGTCGAGAAACCAGTCAAGCGAGCTGCTGTAACGGCGCAAAATTCGATCGAAAAATCGGCTCGTCCAACGTTCCATCCAGGCCTTCGCATGACCCGAACCGCGCTCATGCAGCAAGCGCGAGCACATCAGCGGCGTCAAGGTCAGCGAAATCAATCCCGACGCGAAAATGGCCACGATGATGGTCACGGCGAACTCCCGAAAGATGCGGCCGAGCAGAGCCGGCATGAAGACCAGCGGGATGAAAACCGCCGCCAGCGAGAGAGTCATGGAGAGAATGGTGAAGGAGATTTCGCCCGCGCTATTGAGGGTCGCCCGGTAAATGGATTCTCCGTGCTCGGCTCGGCGCACCACGTTCTCCAGGAAGACGATGGCGTCATCCACCAGGAAACCGATCGCCAGAGTCAGCGCCATGAGCGTGAGGTTATTGACCGAGTAACCGAGTACCCACATGACGAGGAACGTCATGAGCAATGACAAAGGCAAGGCCACCACCGGGATGAGCGTGTCCGTCGCGCGTCCCAGAAAGACAAAGATGACAAGGACGACCAGGACGAAGGCGATTAAAAGAGTCGTCTCCACGTCAGAGACGGAATGGACGATCGTCTCCGACCGATCAAAGATTGGAATCAGTTGGATGGACCCGGGCAATTCCAGACGCAATTGCGGAATCAGCGCACGAATGGAGCCGGCCACCTCGACTGCGTTCGCTCCTGCCTGACGCGAAACCGCGAGAACGACGGTCGAAGCGGGCGGTTTGAAACCGCGCGCGAAAAAACGCCGCGACAAGCGCTCGTCTTGCACCCCGTCGACGACGGTGGCAACATCGCGGACGTAGAGCGGAGAATTTCCACTGCGGGCGATGATGATGTTGCGATAGCCTTCCGCGTCTTCGATCTGCCCGTTGGGCCGGAGCACGTATGACCGGCTCTTGCCATCGAGTTGGCCGGCTCCCGAGTAGGAAGTGCCGGCCCGAACCGCCGCGGCCAGGTCATCCAAGGTCAGGTTGCGGGCGGCCAGCGCGGCCGGATTCGCCTTGATGCGAATGGCCGCTTTGACGCCGAAGATCTGCACCTGGGAAACCCCCGGCAGGATGTTCACGCGCTGCTGCACCTGCGACGTGGCGTACTTATAGAGAGCGCCGTCTGTCAGGGTGTCGCTAGTTAGGGCAAGATAGAAGACGGGCTGGTCGTTTGGATTCGTCTTGGCGAAAGTCGGCGGACTCGGGAGATCCGAGGGTAACTGTCCGCTCGCGCGCTGGATCGCCGCCTGCACGTCGGTCGCGGCGGCATCAATGCTCTTGGAAAGGTCGAATTGAAGCGTGATCGAGGTGTTTCCCTGGGTGCTCGAGCTGGTCGAGAGCGTCAGGCCCGGGATTTGTGTAAACTGTTTCTCGAGCGGCGTCGCAATGGTATTGGCCATCGTCTCCGGATTCGCCCCGGGGTATGTGGCCGTGACCTGAATGACTGGATAATCGACCGCGGGAAGATCGTTTACGGCCAGTTGTCGATAGGTCAGGATTCCAAAGACAACAATGGAAACCGTCAAGAGCATGGTCATGACGGGCCGGCGAATAAACGGAAGCGATAATCCTGAAGAAAACTGCACCAGCCTGGCTGCCGGCGTCTTCTCGCCGCTCCTCCCCGCCGTTTGGCTCTCGCCTGTTTCGCCCTCGCGCATCTTCACCGAACCGTTTTGACGCGCGCAGGATCAGTCCCCTGGGCGGGCGCTTCCATCGGTTTCACAATCACCTTGGTGCCGGGCGCAAGTTGCAACTGGCCGCTTACCACGACGGTTTCGTTCGGGTGAACTCCATTCTTGATGACGATAAAATCACCTTGCGGCTGGCCCGGCTGCACGGCCCGCAGTTCCAGAGTGGAGTCAGGTTTCACGATGAAAACGTAGGCACCGTTCTGACCGATTTGGACGGCGCCGCCCGGCACGAGGGTGGCATCGTGGAGGATATCGAGAATCAAGCGCACGCGCACAAATTGCGATGGCCACAAAGCGCGATCCGCATTCGGCGTAACGGCGCGAGCCTTGACCGTGCCGACTCCCGGCTGGACCGCGTTATCGAGGAAATAGAGATCACCCAACCGCCCGGACTGATCGTCATCCGGCGAGCGCGTTTCGACTTTTACGTTCGGTCCACCCACATATTGCCTAACGAAAGGAATGTCCGTCTCCGAAATTGTGAAATCGGTATAGATCGGGTCGAGCCGCTGGATTGTGACCAGAGTGGTTCCGCCCCCGCCGCCGTTCCCGCCCGAAACGATGTTGCCGACATCGACGTTGCGCAGCCCCGCCCGGCCATTGATGGGCGAGCGAATACTGCAGAAATCGAGGTTGACCTGCGCAGCCGCGACCGCGCCTTCCGCGCTTTTCACTTTCGCCTCATCATTCTTCAGAGTGGCCTGCGTCGAATCCAATTCCTGCGGCGAAATCACACTTTTTGCGCGCAGCTCCTGCTGCCGTTTGACCGTGATCTGATCGAGGACCACCTGAGACTGCGCCTGCGCCAACTGGCCTTGCGCCTGCGCCAGAGCTGCTTCGTAGGAACGAGGATCAATCTTGAAAAGAATATCCCCCTTCTTCACATCGGTCCCGTCATCGAAGTCGCGCGAAAGAATTTGACCGCTCACTTGCGACTGCAACAAAACGGTTTCGACGGCGGCGCAGGTCCCTATCTCGTCCAGGTAAACCGGAGCGTCCTGCGTGATCACCTTAGCCACGATGACATTGCGCGGAGGCGGAGCGGGCGGCGTCTTCTTTCCGCCGCTCAAGGCGCGGAATAACAAAAGCAAAAGGATCGCGCCGGCGATTCCGGCAATAATAGAGAGACGGCGCTTCCCGCCGACGCGCTGCTCCAGGTCCCCCACCAGTTCCCGAGTGACCACGTTCACTTTGGCCAGGGTCGTCATTGGCCCCCTTTCCCATTCCGCGGATCATGGGCGCGCTCGGCTTTGGCCCGGATGCCCTCCAGAACGCGCATGCAAACTGTGAGATCCCGCCGCGGAATATCCGACATTAACTCATGCCGCAGCTCACGGGCGGCTGCGTCGATGCGACCGATGACGCGTTGAGCGCGCCGCTGCAGGGTGACTGTTTTACAACGACGGTCGAGCTGGGAATTGGCACGCTTGACCCAGCCGGCATCTTCCAGGCGATGGAGCAGGTTCACGAGAGTCGGTTCCTCAATGCCGAGCCGGGCCGCAATTTCCGATTGCGTGACCGGTTGCTCGGCCAGCGAGAGATGGAGGAGGGTTCGCCATTTGGCCTGGCTCATGCCGAGGGGCTTGAGCCGTTCATCCAGCTTCAGGCGCCAGGCGCGAGCCGTGCCATGAAGAAGCGGGCCAAACGTTTCTGAATCGGTCGCCGGCATGGGAATTAGTTAGCATGCTAACTAATTCGTGACCTGTCAACGCGGTATCCGTCTCTCTCAAGCAGGATCCACCACAAAAACCACGACCGTCTGGTTCCGGTAATCTTTGATCCTCAGGATAGGACGGACTTGCCGCGGCCCCCATTTCTGGCTCCGGACTGCGCCCTCCTCGTCCACCGGACGGACCAGGAAGTAACGCGTCTCCCAGGGAAGTTCGTCCACCGTGCTCACGTATTTCACCGGGCAATGCATGTAGAAAAAGAACGGCTGATAATTTGGATCGACCGCGTAGAGCGTCTCGCTCGCGGGAATGACCGCGTTAATCTCGTCGGCAATGTTCTTCACTTTCTGCCGATGTTTGGACGCGACCGCCGCCACCGGGTAACCGATCAACCCGGCCGCGACCGCCAGCGAGACGAAGAGGACGCCGACGCCCTGGAACAGAGGCACGCCCGGCCCGGTATCCGCGCGCGCATGCTTCGACCATTTCAACCAGGCGGGAGCGGACAGCGCGTCTTGCGCAAAAGCCATTCCCATCAACCAGGAGAAAGCCGCGATGGACGGCAGAGAGTAACGCGGAGCCGCACCGGGAACGAGGCTCACCACCACTAACGGCACCACCGCGCCCCAGATCAACCCGCGCGCCGTCCGGCCGTCGATCTCTTCCCGGAATCGTTCGAAACGAAGGAGCGGCGCGAGCAAAATCCAGGGAAGAAAATACGCCACCGCTCTCGGCAGCACCGTGATCCAGACGATGAAGTTAAAAATTTCGCCCGTAACCCGCCCGGTAAACTGGCTCGACCATTTGCCCATCACTTTTCCGCTGTTGTTCGCCTGGAGGAACGGCACCGCCCAAGCCCCGAAAATTCCGAGCATGAGAAGAAGACCGATGAAATGGGCGGGATGAAAAAGCAACCGCCACTGCTTTGTCTGCCAAAGCACGGCGAGCACGACCGCGTAGAAAAAGAAAAGATGCGTGGGCCCTTTGGCCAACCATCCGAGCCCGAGAAAAATCCAGGGAACAATCCAAGTCAGCCAGGGGGAACGCTGCTCGCGCCACCAACTGAGCCAGCAAATCAAAGCGAGCGTGCTTAACGAGACATAGAGCGCTTCGATCTCGATGAGACGGCCTTTCTGGATGATGCCCACATTGGTCAGCCAGATCAGCGCAGCGATGAGCGAACCGGAAGAGCCGAGAGTGCGGCGGGCCACGGTCACGAAGGCGAGGGCGACCGCGAGAACGCACAGCACCGAAGGGGCGCGCGCCGTCCATTCGTTGCGCACACCGGATAGTTTGAAGGAGGCTGCGACCAGCCAGTTGATGAGCGGAGGTTTGCGGAAGTAATCCTCGCCGCCGACCTGCGGCACGAGGTAATTGCCGCGTTCCAGCATGGCCATGCCGGGCAAAATGCGACGGCCTTCCTCGCCTTTGATCTCAAAGAGCCCGAGCGACGGCAGATAAATGGCCGCCCAAACCGCGACAACCAGCAGGAGAGCAGCGCCTCGGGACATGCCGTGATTCTCCCGAAGGGATAAGCGCGTGCAACGTATTTGCGCGCGAAGCTATCTTTTGGTAGGGACGCCGCGCTGCGGCGTCCACTCCGCGTGCCGGATTAGCATGAAGGAATGGGAAGCCAGCAGCTTCCCCTACAGAGAGCACAGCGACAGAGCGCGATGCTGCGCTTCATATTAGAGGGAACGAGTAAGACCACGAGCAGGAGCAGGATGAGGAGACTTGGCTGCAGAATTAGAGCGTTGGACGTTGAGCGCCTGCTCGCGAAAGCTTTCGGAGTTGGGCAGCCTGCCCGCCGTAGCATGGCGAAGGAGGGTTGAGCGTTTGCTTCTATCTCCCCCATACCTTCCCTTGACGGGGACCCCTTCGAAAATTAAGGTAAGGGCCTAGTCCGCGCTGGAGAGAGTGGGAACTGATGTCCCACTCTTTTTAGTCTGCGGGCTGCATGTTTTTATGAACGCGGAATTTATTGCCATGCTGGATTACCTGGAGAGGGAGCGCGGGATCAAACGCGATATCCTTCTCGAGGCCGTGTCCAACGCGCTCCTCTCCGCTTCCAAAAAGAGCGTCGGGGCTGCCCGCGAGTTGCGCATCGACATCGACCCAAAGACGGGTGACATCCGCGCCCTCGCCAATCTGGTGGTGGTCGAGGCCGTCACCAATCCCCAGGACGAGATCGACCTGCACAAGGCGCGCCGAATCAAGCCTGAGGTCAAACTCGGAGATATCGTGGAGGTGGAAGTGACGCCGCGCAATTTCGGCCGGATCGCCGCGCAAACGGCCAAGCAGGCCATGATGCAACGCATTCGCCAGGTCGAGAAGGAGATGATTTACGAGGAGTTCAAGGATCGCGCCGGAGAGATCGTCAGCGGCACGGTCCGCCGCTTCGATCGCTCGGATGTAATTCTCGATCTGGGCAAGTTTGAAGCGATCATGCCGCAACGCGAACGGGTGGTGGTGGAAGATTACAACATTGGGGACCGTCTGCGCGCCTACGTCGTGGCGGTGGACAACGGCATTCGCGGTCCCGAGATCATTGTGTCGCGCAGTCATCCGAATTTCGTGCGCCGTTTGTTTGAGCTGGAAGTGAGCGAAATTGCCGACGGCACGGTGGAGATCCGCGGCATTGCGCGGGAGGCCGGTTACCGCACCAAGATCGCGGTCTGGAGCGCTAACGATAAAGTGGACCCGGTCGGCGCCTGCGTCGGCATGCGTGGGTCGCGCGTGAAGAACATCGTGCGCGAACTGAATAACGAGAAGGTCGATATCATTCGCTGGAGTTCCGATCCGAAGGACTTCGTGCTGGAAGCCTTGAAGCCGGCCAAGGTCAAGAAACTCGTCTTCGATACGGAGAAGAAAAGCGTGCAAATTTCCGTCGATGAAGATCAGCTCTCGCTGGCTATCGGCAAAAAAGGGCAGAACGCCCGTCTGACCTCGCGCCTGACGGGCTGGGAGATCAACATCGACAAAGACGTCTCCGCCACGACCGCGGTCGAACAGAAGGTTGTGCAAGCGGCTCAGACGCTGGCCACGGCGCTCCCCATCTCCCAGGAACAGGCCGTTACCCTGGTCAAATCCGGCTTTACGAATTTGGAAGGACTGCACGACGCCGACGTCAAGGACCTCGTCGATATTCTGGGTGTGGAAGAAACGAAAGCACAGGAGATTCACGACGCGGTTCATCGCGAAAAGGTGGCGCAGTAATCATATGGCTTTGGTTTAAACCCCGCTCCGGCCATGAGCGAAATTTTTCAAAACAGGCATGCCTACAAAGACGACCAGCAAGACAGCGGCGCGAAAACCGGCCGCTCACAAAACGGCCTCGAAGGCTTCGACTGCTCACAAGCCGGCCGCCGCCAAGGCTAAGACTCCCGTTAGAAAAACCGAGCCGGAGCAGAAACCGGCTCGCGGCCACACGGTTGCGGCCAGGCCTGCCCCGCCTGAGGCCCTCAAGAAACCGGCGGCCAAGCCTGTCGTGCCGCGCCGCGAGATGGAGACCGTCTCGCTGATTGACGAAAAGAAGCCGCAAAAGCGATCGCCCGACGGCGAGGCCAAACGGAAGACGGCCATTCTCCCTCCCATCTCTCGCATTCGAGAGTCGTTGCAAAATCCCACGATCGCGCCGAAACCACCGGAACCTCCCAAAGCGGCACCCGTCGCGGCTCCGGCCGCGCTCGTCGCGCCCGTGGAAGCTTCCGCCGCGGAGGTGGTAGGAGCAGCAGAAGAAGAAGAGCCGAAGAACGTCATCCACATCAAGCCGCCCATCATTGTTCGCCAACTGGCCACGGAACTTGGGCTCAAGACTCATCAACTCATCGCCGAGCTGATGGCCTTTAACATTTTCGCCAACATCAATCAGACGATTGAGCCGGACATCGCTTCCAAGATTGCAGAGAGTCACGGATTCGTGCTCGAGAAAGAAGTCCGCCTCAAAGGCGGCGGCGTGCACAAGGTCGAGCAGGTCGTAGTGGCGCCCCCACCGCCCGTCATCGAGAAAGAAGAAGAACTCAAGCCGCGTGCTCCCATCATCACGTTCATGGGCCACGTCGATCACGGCAAGACCTCTCTCATGGATGCGATTCGGAAGACACGTGTCGCCTCCGGCGAGGCGGGCGGAATCACCCAACACATCGGTGCCTACCGGGTCGACTACAAAGGCCAGCTCATCACTTTTCTTGATACACCGGGCCACGCTGCCTTCACAGCCATGCGCGCCCGCGGGGCTTCTGTCACCGACATTGTCGTTCTGGTGGTGGCCGCGGACGATGGCCTGATGCCGCAAACGATCGAGGCGATTAACCACGCCAAGGCGGCTCCGCACGTCGAGATCATGGTGGCGCTCAACAAGATTGATCTGCCCGGAGCGAATATCGACCGGGTCAAGAAACAGCTGCAGGACCGGGAACTGACGCCGGAAGACTGGGGAGGCAAAACGGTGACCGTGCCGGTCTCCGCGACCAAGGGCACCAACATCGAGCAACTGCTCGAGATGATGCTCCTGCAGGCCGAAGTCATGGATTTGAAAGCGTCGCCCACGGCCAAACCGCGCGGCACGGTCATCGAAGCACAAGTGGAAGCGGGCCGCGGGCCGACCGCAACCGTCATCGTGCAGATGGGCACGCTCAAGGTGGGCGATCCGTTCATTTGCGGCGACTACAGCGGCAAAGTGAAATCGCTCATGGACGATCAGGGCAAGCAGGTGAAGGAAGCAGAGCCTTCCACCCCGGTGAGAGTGCTGGGTTTCACGGGTCTGCCCAATGCCGGCGATGAACTTTTGGTGATGAGCTCGGAGCGCGAAGCCAAGTCTCTCAGTGAAGAGCGATTGGAGGCGAAGCGAGCCGGAAAACTGGGCACACCGCAGCGGGCCACCCTCGAAACTCTCTTGGAAGCGGACGACGGCAAGAAGCTCCTGCGCATTGTGCTCAAGACGGATGTGCAAGGTTCGCTCGAGGCGCTAACCGGCGCGCTCCAGCAGATTGACAGCACAAAGATCGATCTGGAAATTATCCATGGCGGGGTCGGGCCCATTTCCGAAAACGATATTCTCCTGGCCAGCGCCTCCAACGCGGTTGTGGTGGGATTCAATGTCAAGGTGGAGAGTCTCGCGGTCGGCGCAGCCAAGCGCGAAGTGGTGCAGGTAAAACTTTACTCGATCATCTACGAGTTGATCGACCAGCTGAAAGAAGCCATGGCCGGGTTGCTCGATCCGGAGCATCGCGAAACGGTCATCGGACACGCCGAAGTGAAACAAGTGTTCCAATTGAGCCGGGGCATTGTCGCCGGTTGCCTGGTCACGGACGGACGCATTGCCCGAACGGCGCGTGCGCGTGTCCTGCGGCGGCGCCAGCCGGTTTACGATGGCGGCCTTTCCACGCTGCGGCGCTTCCAGGATGACGTGAAGGAAGTGCGCTCCGGCCTGGAATGCGGCATCAAGCTGGGCGACTTCAGCGAATATCAGGTGGGTGACATCATCGAATGTTACCAGCTCGAACAAGTCGCGCAGAAACTCTAAAGCAATGGATTAACGGAGGGATGGAGTAATGGTCCGTCACTCCAATTCTCCATTTCTCCACTGTTGACTCAATGAAACATCGACTCCTGCGTGTGAACGAGCTCGTTAAACGCGAATTGAGCGCGCTGATCGCGCGCGAAATCACGTTCGACTCCGCCCTCGTCACGGTAAACCAGGTGGACGTGACGCCGGACCTGAAGAGCGCGCATGTCTTTGTCAGCGTCCTCGGCACGGAGCCGAAGGGTAGCATCCTGGCCAAACTCGAAGCGCATCGGACGATTCTTCAGGCCGACCTGGCCAAGCACGTCGTTTTGAAATACACGCCGCAGATCGTCTTTCATCTCGACGATTCAATCGAACGCGGAACCCGCGTGATCCAGATTCTGCAGCAACTCGAGACGCCGAAGAGTAGCCCAGAGTGACCGCGCACACTTTGCCCTCACCTCAATCCTCGCCCGGTAGGCGAGGAAGACTTGCCCGGGCGCCTCTGGGTGATTCCGGTAGGAGAACACGTCCAGGCGCGGTTCGAGAGACCAGGCGCACTGGCTCCTGTTTATGACACAGTCTACTTTCGCGGAAATCGGCCGCGCCCTGCGCGAGCATCAAAGCTTTGCCGTGCTCAGCCATGTCCGGCCGGACGGTGACGCGCTCGGAAGTCAGCTCGCCCTGGCCCTTTCCCTCAAGCAGTTGGGCAAGGATGTCCGGGTCTGGAACGAAGACGGGATGCTGGAGAAGTATTCGTTTCTCCCGCGGGCCGAATGGTTAACCAAACCGCCCGCCCACCCGGAAGATGTGGATGTGCTGGTGGCGCTCGACACCGCCATTCAGAACCGCCTGGGCACGGCGGTGGAGGCGATCGGCCAGTCTAAAGTCTGCATTAACATCGATCATCATCCGAGCAATCCGCGCTACGGCGACCTGGTGTATGTCGACGCCACCGCCCCGGCCACCGGACAAATCCTCTTCGAATTCCTCAAGGCCGAGAATTTTCCGATCGACGCCGAGATTGCCGAGAACCTGTTCGTCGCCATCTCAACCGACACCGGTTCCTTTCAGTATTCGAACACGACCACGCGCACTTTCGAAATCGCCGCTGAACTGGTCGGTTACGGTGTCAATGTAGGCCGGGTCAGCCAGCAACTCTACGAAAGCTATCCGCGCCGGCGCATCGAACTCTTGCGCGAGCTGCTCCGCACCATGCGTTTCGCCGCCGACGGCAAAGTGGCCAGTTTCAGCTTGAGCCTGCAGACCGCGGCCAAGCTCGGGGCTCGGCCCGAGGATAACGAAGGTTTGATCGATCACATTCGAGCCATTCAAGGCGTCATCGTGGCGGTTTTCTTTGAGGAACTGGCCGGCGACAAGGTGCGCGTGAGCATGCGCTCGAAGGAACAGGATGTGGATGTGTGCGGGATCTGCCAGAAGTTCGGCGGGGGCGGCCATACTCTCGCCGCCGGGGCCCGTGTCCGCGGCACCCTCGCCGAAGTGGAAGAACGCGTACTGGAGGCAATTTGTGACGCCCTTGGGCACAACTCCTGACGGCGTTCTGCTCGTCGACAAAGCAGACGGCATGACGTCTCATGACGTCGTGGCGCTGGTGCGACGCCGGCTTGAGATCAAGAAAGTGGGGCATTGCGGCACGCTCGACCCCATCGCCACCGGTCTGCTGATTCTGACTCTCGGGCGCGGGACAAAAATTCAAGATCTCCTTATGAGCGAGGACAAGGAGTACGTGGGAACCATGATGCTCGGAATCAGCACCAGCACGCAGGACCGGGAAGGGGCCACTGTGGAGGAGCGACCCGTGCCAGCGCTAGGCGACGAGGAAATCCGCGCCGCTTTCGAAAAGTACCGCGGCGATTTTTACCAGATGCCTCCGATGGTTTCGGCCATTAAGCAGGGGGGCGTGCCTCTCTACAAACTGGCCCGGCAGGGCAAAGTGGTGGAACGCGAGCCGCGTCTCGTCCACGTTTATCGGCATACGATCGACCGGGTGGCCTTGCCCGAGATCGATTTCACCGTTCTCTGCAGTAAAGGTTTTTACGTCCGAACCTACGCGCACGATATCGGCGAGACTCTGGGCTGCGGGGCGCATCTCAAGGGTTTGCGCCGCACCAAGTCGGGACGCTTTGTCGTGGATCGCGCGATCACCGTGGAAGAGATCCGGAATGTCCCGCGCGAAGAAATCGTCGGTCGCATGCTAAGCTTGCCGGAAGTTTCGCGCATGCGGGGCGCATGACCGCGCTGCGACCGATCACGGTGCCATGATGCAGATCTTGCGCGGGATCGAAGAGCTGCAGGGCCTGCGCGGTCCGCTCTTTCTGGCCATCGGAGTCTTCGATGGCGTGCACCTTGGCCATCGGGACGTCATTTCCACCTCCACCGAGCACGCCCATTCCGCCGATGGCACCCCCGTCGTGGTCACCTTCGATCCGCATCCGGCCAAAGTCCTTCGACCTAACGACGCGCCCCATTTGCTCACGGCCACGCAGCACAAGCTGGAGCTTATTCGCGCGCTCGGCGTCGCCCATCTGCTGGTGATTCCGTTTAATGCCGGGTTCGCCGCCACTTCCCCGGAAGATTTTGTTTCGCAACTGGTCACGAATTCGAAGCCGCTTCGCGAAATCTGCGTCGGTCACGAGTGGTCCTTCGGAAAGGACCGCGCCGGTAACCTTGAACTCTTGCAGAAGCTCGGCCGTCGTTTCGACTTCAACGTCGTGGGCATTCCTCCGGTCAGGGTCAACGGGAAGGTGGTGAGCAGCACGGCCATCCGGCACGCCGTGGAGACGGGGGATTTTCGCAAGGCGGCCGAAATGCTGGGCCGCGACTACAAGATTCTGGGCACGGTGGTGCATGGCGAAGCCATCGGGAACAAGATCGGATTTCCGACCGCCAATCTGAGCGCGCACAGTGAAAAATTTCCGCCCAACGGAGTATATTTTGCGGAAGCCTGGATCGCCGGCGCCCGGCACCACGGCGTTATCAATCTGGGTGTCCGGCCGACCGTGGCTCGCGGCCAGCCGCAACGAACGCTCGAGATTCACTTGCTCGATTTCGACCGGGACATCTACGGCCAGGACATGGAAGTTCGCTTCGTCAGCTATCTGCGACCGGAAATGAAATTTGAAAACGTGGAGGCTCTGCAGCGGCAAATCGACGCCGACGTCCGCCGGGCCCGCGCACTCTGCGCGTTGTAGACACTCGCCCCTCTCATCCTGAGCCCGCGCAGCCGGCCGAGGATCCCGCCCATTCAGAGACGGCGACACATGTGACTATTTGCGTCATCCACGGAGCGGGTGGGAGGTCAGCAACTCCATCCAGTCGTGATCCCGCCGCTCGGGATGACAACGGAATCCTGGCGCTACGAGAGAGCAACGACGCGGCCCGGCGTCGTAACCCGGCTAGGACCGAAGTTCGTGATTCTTGGAAATGGCAGCAGCCATCCCGGCCGCCATCATTAACACACCGACGATCGCGGCAATGGCCAGAATCATGATGGGCGACATGCCGGCCATGCGCATCATGCCGTCGCTGATGAACCGCCCGCCGTCGGACAGGAAGTAGGCCACGATGCTGGCCAGTAAAGTGACGCCGAGCAGAATGATCGCGCGGAACAACTGTAAACGCGGACGGCGGGCCGGCAACTGCTGCAAAACCCGCCGAGTGAAGCCATCGTCATCGATGTAGGGCGCGGCTTCGCGCAACTGGCGATCCAGCAAATCGAAGTCTTTCGTCTCGTCCATTAATTGTTTCCCCAGGCAGCCAGCGTTCGCTTCAATTTCTCCCGGCCGCGTAACACGTTTGTCTTGACCGTGCCAAGCGGGATATCCAAAGCGCGCGCTGCTTCGTCATGGGATAATCCATTCTGGCAGCAAAGTAAAACTGCCGTGCGTTCATGCAGCGGAAGAAGATTCAGCGCATGCATCAGATCGTGTCGTAAACCGGCATCCACGGTCTGCGGATCCTGCTCCTCCTGAAGAACCTCTTCATCAATTCCGACCAGCTCTTTCCGCCGTCGCGCGTCCTCACGAAAGACATTATAGGCGATTCGGTAGAGCCACGTTGAGAACCGAGCTTCCCCGCGGAAACTGCGGATGTGCTTGTAAGCACGCAGGAAGGCTTCCTGTGCCAGGTCGTCAGCCAGGGCAAAGTCGGTGCGAGTAAGCTGGCGCAATAAACCGCGCACGCTCGATTGATGCCGGCGGACCAACTCGCTGAAAGCGTGCTGGTCTTCATCGACAAGTATTCGAGCGACGAGGTCTGCATCGGTAAGCTCCACGCTGCGAGATTATGGCAGGGGCGGCGGATTGTCTGTTTTGGTTTCAACATCCCCTTTTCCTTCCAGTTTCCAGACAAGCAGATATCCGGCCCCGATCAGGAAGGGGATGACTCCAACGGCCCAGGCGCCTCCTTCCCCTTCATTGACCGCGGCCAGGAATATCATCAGGCCGAGGCCGATCATAACCAGAACGACACCGCGCCGCATATCCGAACGTTTGCGCACGGCCGGGGGCGGATTGAGGAGCGCGGCGGGAACGGGCTGACCCTTTTCCACCATCATCCGCACGGTTTTATGCATCATGCGGTTACGAGAAAATCCGAAATAAAGGATGACCGCC
The DNA here is from genome assembly GCA_038203615.1 of Chthoniobacterales bacterium. Classification (GTDB taxonomy): domain Bacteria; phylum Verrucomicrobiota; class Verrucomicrobiia; order Chthoniobacterales; family UBA10450; genus JBBRDU01. The sequence goes on along the minus strand of JBBRDU010000020.1, from coordinate 13,144 downwards.
ACGATCAAGACGGGTGCTCCGAAAACCGACAGCATGACGATGCCAATGATGGGAATGGCGAGCGCCGGGATGTCGTTATTCGACGAATGGCCGACGCCTTTCGTGTCTCCGTCCTCGTCTCCAATCTGGATGTTCACCCCTTTGTGCTTCAGTTTCTTTTCGATCTTGTTGTGGATCCGGTCAGCCAGGCTTGCAGACGCGCTCGCGCTCGCTGCGGGGGAGGCCGACTCGGCCGGGGAACCGGTCGCCGAGGGCGATGGCGAGGCGGGACTGGTGGCCGGCGTGACGCTCGGATTTTGGGCAAACGCTCCCATGGCCAGGGCGACGGAGCAGATACAGGCAGTAAGCAATGTTTTCATAAATTAGTCTCTCATTGTTGAGATGCGGGCCGAGAGCGGTTCGGATTCAGGAAAATAAGGAAAAAACCAGGCCGGGTTTCTGGAGGGACGTTGTGAGCGTCCCGGGAAGCTCACAGCTTCCCCTAGAGGGGCTTTTCCTACCCGCAAAAAACGATCAATGAAACTGCTCCTGCTCGGTCGAGCCGCGCAGGGCGGTGGTGGAGCTTTCTCCACCCGCAATGACCTGAGCGACGTCGTCGAAATAGCCCGTGCCTACTTCCCGTTGATGCCGGGTGGCGGTGTAACCCTCGGATTCGGCCGCGAATTCGGCTTCCTGCAGTTCGGAATAGGCCGCCATACCGCGATCGCGATACCCGCGGGCCAGCTGAAACATCGAGTAATTAAGCGCGTGAAATCCGGCCAGGGTGACGAACTGAAACTTGTAGCCCATGGCAGCCAGCTCGCGCTGAAACTTCCCGATCGTGGCGCTATCCAGTTTCTTCTTCCAGTTAAAGGAAGGTGAGCAGTTATAGGCCAGCAGCTTGTCCGGGAATTCGTCCCGCAGCGCCTCGGCAAAGCGGCGCGCTTCCTCGAGGTTCGGGGTGCTCGTTTCGCACCAAACGAGATCCGCATAAGGCGCGTAGCTGCGTCCGCGCGCGATCGCCTGGTCGAGGCCCGCCTTGACCCGAAAAAATCCTTCGGCCGTGCGCTCGCCGGTGAGAAAAGGATGATCGCGCTCGTCCACATCACTGGTGAGCAGCGCAGCCCCATTCGCATCCGTCCGCGCCACGATCAGAGTTGAAACATTTGAAACGTCTGCGGCGAGCCGGCCCGCCACCAAATGAGCGATGGCCTGACGCGTGGGAACCAGGACCTTGCCTCCCATGTGGCCACACTTCTTTTCACTGGCCAGCTGATCCTCCAGATGAACACCGGCCGCCCCGGCTTCGATTATCGCCTTGACCAGTTCGAAAACATTGAGCGGACCGCCGAAGCCCGCCTCCGCGTCAGCCACGATGGGCACGAACCAATCGATCTCCGCACTGCCCTCGGCGTGGCAGATCTGGTCGGCGCGTTGCAGGGCATTGTTGATCCGCTTGACCAAGGCCGGCACGCTGTTGGCCGGGTAAAGACTCTGGTCTGGGTACATCTGCCCGCTCAGGTTCGCGTCCGCGGCCACCTGCCACCCACTCAGGTAGATGGCTTTGAGCCCGGCTTTCACCTGCTGGACCGCCTGATTGCCCGTGAGCGCACCCAGGGAAGGGACGAAGTCCTCCGTGTGCAAAAGGTCCCACAGTTTTTCCGCGCCCCGCCGCGCCAGAGTGTGTTCGATCACCACGCTGCCCCGCAACCGCGCCACGTCCCGCTCAGAGTAAGGCCGCTTCACCCCGGCAAAGCGTCCCTCCGCACTTCCCCCCTTTTTGTTTACCCTGTTCGGGTTGGATGAATCACGTCCGTGACGGCGTGTTGTCATATCAAGGAAGATGCTCGTAAGCCTCCAGGGTCAGGAACTCGGGAAAACGGTTCTCCGTCGTGATCTTCTTAAAGAGTTCGCGCGCTAAATCGAATTTGCGCTTGCCGAAATGCTCCGAGCCCAATTGTTCCCTGAGTTTGGCCAGTTCCTCCTCGAGCACTTCCTCGAACAGTTCTCTCGTTACTTTGCGACCATCGCTCAGCTGGCCGCCCGGATGTCGAATCCATTGCCAAACCTGCGCGCGCGAAATTTCAGCAGTAGCGGCGTCTTCCATCAGATTAAAAAGAGGCACCGCTCCGCTGCCCCGCAGCCAGGCCTCCAGATACTGCACACCCACCGATACGTTCGTACGCAAACCTTGTTCCGTGATCGGCCCGGTTGGGCCAAAGTCCAACAGATCCCGGGCCGTGACATGAACGTCTTCGCGCTTCTTATCGATTTGATTCGGCGCCTTCAGGATGGCGTTAAACGCGTCGGTGGCGAGCTGCACCATCCCGGGATGCGCCACCCAGGTTCCATCGTGCCCATCGGTCGCTTCCCGCTCTTTGTCGGCTCGCACCTTGGCAAAGGCTTCTTCGTTCGCCTTGGGATCATTCTTCACCGGGATCTGCGCCGCCATTCCACCCATCGCGAAAATGTTACGGCGATGACACGTCTTGATGCAGAGCAACGAATAGGAACGCATGAAATGCGTCGTCATGGTGACGAGAGCGCGATCGGCCAGAATGAAATCCTCTTTTTGGGCGAAACGCTTGATGCACGAAAAGATGTAATCCCATCGTCCGCAGTTCAGCCCGGCCGAGTGATCGCGCAATTCGTACAGAATCTCGTCCATCTCGAAAGCGGCCGGGATGGTTTCGATCAGGACCGTCGCGCGAATTGTGCCGCGCGGGATGCCCAGTTCATCCTGGGCCAGGTTGAAAACGTCGTTCCAAATCCGCGCCTCGAGATGGCTTTCCATCTTCGGCAGATAAAAGTAAGGGCCGCTGCCGCGCTCGATCAGTTCCCTGGCGTTATGGAAAAAGAAGAGTCCGAAGTCGAAAAGGCCGCCCGCCACGGGCGCGCCATCGATGAGCACGTGCTTTTCCGTGAGATGCCAGCCGCGGGGCCGCACCAGCAGAACGGCCGTCTGTTCGTTTAATTGATACTGTTTTCCCTCCGGGCTGCTGAAGCTGATCGTGCGCCGAATGGCGTCACGCAGATTGATTTGGCCCTCCATCATGTTGGGCCAGGTGGGCGAATTAGCATCCTCGAAATCCGCCATGAATATGCGGGCGCCTGAGTTCAACGCGTTAATCACCATCTTGCGATCGGTCGGCCCCGTGATTTCGACACGCCGATCCCGCAGGTCCTTCGGAATCGGGGCACACGTCCAATCGCCTTCGCGGATGGGACGGGTCTCGGGCAGGAAGTCCGGCATTTGTCCGGCATCGAACTTGGCTTGTCGTTCCAGCCGGCGTTGTAAGGCCTCGTGGCGGCGCGCCTCGAAAGTTCGCTGTAATTTGGCGACAAAAGCCAAGGCCCCGGGGGTGAGAATTTCGGCGAAGGCCGGAGACATTTCTCCCGTGACTTCGATTCCAAATGGGTGGGTGGGATCGGACATAAGAACGTCGTGACGTCTCTTGTACTTCGCATCGTGCAAACCCCTTGGCCGCATATGTTTCTTACGATTCGCGCCAGCGTCTCCCGAGCCATCAGGCGAAGCCGCTCCCGGGGCCCTCAAACTTAAATCTTGCGCGAGCGAGCGCCCCGCCCATTATTTCCACTCGCTTTAGCGCGGGTGTAGCTCAGTGGTAGAGCATCTCGTTGCCAACGAGAATGTCGAGGGTTCGAACCCCTTCACCCGCTCCAGCCTTCGCTCGCAGCGCAGCGCAGCGCGAAGGCGGACCGCTCGTTGGATGACCGACGCTTTCCCGGGATGACAAAATCGTCCGGTCGACGAAATTCATCAGCGCTCCACCACGTCATGTCGCAGCCCCTTACTCCATCGCTCGATCAGTTCCGCGATCTTTCCAGGCAAGGGAATCTCATCCCGGTCGTGGCCGACATCGTGGCCGATAATGAAACGCCTATCTCCGCTTTCGCCAAAATTCAGGAGACGGGCGAATGTTTTCTTTTCGAGTCGGCCGAGACCAACGAGCAGTCGGGCCGGTTTTCTTTCATCGGGCTGGATCCGATCCTGAAATTCGAGAGCAGTGGGCACACCATTTCCATCACGGAAAACGGGAGCACGCGGGATTTTCAAACTACCCGCGACCCTCTCTCAGAACTGCAAACGACGATGGCGCGTTTTCAATTCGTGCCCGCGCCGGATATCCCGCACTTCGTCGGAGGAGCGGTCGGCTTCATCGGGTTCGATGTGGTCCGCTTCTTCGAACCGACCGTCCCACTGCACGGGCGCGACGATCTGCAGATTCCGGAAATGATGTTTGCGATCGCACGCACGCTCATTGTTTTTGACCATCGCTTTCGCAAACTGCGCGTCATCACGAATGCGTACCTTGAGAACCCGGAGGGAATCGAAAAAGCCTATGCGGCGGCCGAGGGGCGCATCACGGCGGTGCTCGCTTTACTGGCCAAACCGGCCGCCCTGCGCAGCATCTCCGCCGCCCGCATCGAGCAGCTGCCACAGACTCAGAGCAATACCTCGCGAGAGGAATTCGAATCCGTCGTGAGGGAGGCGAAGGAGCTGATCGGAGCGGGAGATATTTTTCAGGTCGTTTTATCGCAACGCTTTGCCGCGGATTTCGCGGGCGATCCGCTGGAGCTTTATCGATGCCTCCGTTTCGGGAACCCGTCGCCTTACATGTTTCTGCTCAAGTTTGGTGACAAATTCACCGCCGTGGGCAGCTCGCCCGAGGTGCATGTGCGCGTGCACGACCGCGTGGCCGAAATCCGGCCCATCGCCGGCACCCGGCCGCGCGGGCGCGATCCACTGGAGGATGAACGATTGGCCGAAGAACTCCTGGCCGATCCAAAAGAGCGCGCCGAACACGTCATGCTCATCGATCTGGGCCGGAACGACGTAGGCCGCGTAGCCGCGTGCGGCAGTGTTCGCGTCACCGAACAAATGGTGATCGAACGTTATAGCCATGTCATGCACATCGTTTCCCACGTGGTCGGCCAACTGGCCGACGACAAAAACTCTTTCGATGCCATGCGCGCCACTTTCCCCGCCGGCACCGTCTCGGGCGCACCGAAGGTTCGCGCCATGCAGATCATCGGGCAGCTCGAGAAAAGCCGGCGCGGATTCTATTCCGGGATCGTTGGCTATTTCGGATTCGACGGCTCGCTCGACAGTTGCATCGCGCTCCGATCGATTCTGCTCAAAAACGGAAAAGCCTATCTCCAAACCGGCGCCGGGATCGTGGCCGACTCCGACCCGGCCCGCGAATATGACGAGTGCGTGAACAAGGCGAAGGCCATGCTCGAGGCCATCGCCCGGGCGCACCGGATGAATCAATGAAACTGCTCGTCATCGATAACTACGATTCGTTCACTTACAACCTCGTCCAATACTTCGGCGAGCTCGGCACGGAAGTACTGGTTCATCGGAACGACGCCATTTCCGTCGAGGAGATCAAGAGTTTGCGACCCGATCGGATTTGCATTTCTCCGGGGCCCGGTCGCCCGGAGCACGCCGGCATCTGCGCGGACGTGGTGCGCGAGTTGGGGAGTAACATTCCCATTCTGGGCGTCTGCCTCGGGCACCAATGCATCGCCCAGGTTTTCGGAGGAGATGTCGTGCGCGCCGAAAAACTGATGCATGGAAAAACGTCGTTGATCAATCACGCCAACCGCGGGGTCTTCCAGAACCTCGCCCAACCGCTAGAAGCCACCCGTTATCACTCACTCGTCGTGAAGCTCGAGTCATTCCCCAAATCGTTGGAAATAACCGCTACGGCCGACGATGGCGAAATCATGGGGCTGCAACATCGGCACCTCCCCATCCACGGCGTCCAGTTCCATCCCGAATCGATCCTGACGGCCGAAGGCAAACACCTGCTCGCGAATTTCCTGCGGATTTGAAGGCGCTCGGATCGTCATCCACAGATTAGGCAGATTCACACGGATTTTAAATCTGCGATGGAACTCTACAACTGTAGCCGCCCCGCTCTTTCCGGACACTTCCTAACCGATGACCTTGTGAATCGCTTCGAGTTCGCGCATCATTTGCTCGAACTCCGACAGCGTCAACGCCTGCGCCCCATCGGATAATGCTTCGTCCGGGCGCGCATGCACTTCCACCATGATCCCATCCGCTCCGACCGCGACGCCAGCGCGGGCTAGCGGCGTCACCATGTAACTGCGCCCGGTGCCGTGGGCCGGGTCCACAATCACGGGCAAATGCGAGATGCGCCGGACCGCCGGCACGGCCGCCAAGTCCAGGGTATTGCGAGTATGCTGCGCGAATGTGCGCACGCCTCGCTCGCATAAAACAATTTGATAGTTCCCTTCCGCCATCACGTATTCCGCGGCCAGGAGCCATTCTTCCAACGTGGCGGCCATTCCACGTTTGAGCAGCACGGGCAAATGCGAGCGCCCGGCCCGCTTCAAAAGAGTGAAATTCTGCATGTTGCGCGCGCCGATCTGGATCATGTCGGCATGGCGTTCGATCACGTCGACGGTGGGCTCATCCAACGCTTCGCTCACAATCTTGAGCCCGAAGGTGTCTCGCACTTCCTGCAGGATTTTAAAGGCATCTTCGCCCAGGCCGGAGAACGAATAGGGCGAGGTGCGCGGCTTGAAGGCGCCGCCCCGGAAAAATTTTGCGCCTGTCTTTGCCACACTCTCGGCTACGGCGAAGGCCTGGTCGCGGCTCTCGATCGCGCAGGGACCGGCGATAATTGCGAGTGAGCCGTCGCCGATCCTGGCTCCGCCGACGTCCACCACGGTCCGATCGGGCCGGAGATCGAGCGTGATCAACTTATATGGCTTGGTCACCCGGATCGCTTCCGCCACACCGGGCAGATTCTCAAAATGGCTCAGATCAACCGCGCCTTGGTTACCCGTAACACCGATGGCCGTACGCGTGGCCCCGGGCATCAGGTGCGGACGAAACCCCAGTGTTTCGATCACTCGAACCACATTGGCGATCTCGGAATCGCTGGCACCGGCGTTCATAACTATCAGCATTGTCGTAAAGGAACCGCTTACTTAGGGGGTTGAAGGGCCCCCGGTCAACCTTCAACGGTTTTATTCCGGGGAGCGCAGGCGGCTCGCCGCAGTTGCCGGCAGCTTGCCGGCAAAACGTTGCAACGCTTCTTCTTGCAGACCGGCCGCTCCATGTCTCGGCAAGCTGCCGAGACCCGCAGCCGAGCCGCCTGCACTCCCCGGGATGTGGGACGCTCCCACTGGATCTTTTCGCTTGCTCAACCAGCTCGCTTTGCGCGCAAATCCACGCGTGCGATTGCGCCGCTGGATCCCATTGTTGCTTTTATTCGCTCTTTTCGAGTGCGTTCACTCAGCTTTTGCGTTCGACGTTTCCTACTGGGTTTGGCAACGGGAAGACGGTTTAAGCGAAGAAGAGAACACCGAGCTGACCGCTCAAGGTGTGCATACGATTTATTGGCACGTGGGCGAACTGGAGAACAAGGGAGATGCCTGGCGCTGGACCGCGCACTTCTCTTTCCCGGGCAACATGGCTGCGCTCCATTTTGTTCCGGTCGTCCGGCTCGTTTCCCGCGAACAACAACCATTCTCGGTCGCCTCCACGGGGGCGCTTGTGCGAGCCCTCACTCCCACGGCCAAACGAACGAACGAGATCCAACTGGATTACGATGCACCCGATCGCCTGCTGGAGGATTACGGCCGCGCCCTCGCGCAGATCCACGCAGCGGTGCCGCATTTGTCCATCACCGCCCTGCCGCATTGGAGCCGCGCCGATTGTCTCCGCTTTTTGGTCAACGGCGTCGATGAGCTCTTCCCGATGCTCTACGATTTCGAAGCGGAACCGATTTTGCAAAATGCCTCGCCGCAGCCTCTCATCGCTCCGGACAAGATGGCCAGGATGTTGCGCGCCTGGTCCGCCTGCGCCAAGCCGTGGCAGGCCGGCCTCCCCACCTTCGCCCGCCTCACGATCTATGACTCCAGCGGGAAATCACGCGGCCAGATCCGAAATTGGAACTGGGACGAGATCTGCCTCAACCGCGCGCTCACAAATGTTTTGAAACCGCGCCTCGGTGTCACGCTGTGCCGCGCCCAAACATCGCTGGCCCTATCGAACACGCGCTTGCAGGCCGGCGACCAGCTGGCGGTGCGGTGGACGGATCGCTCCGCCTTGCGCGATGCAATCAATCTTGCCAGGCAAACCACCGCCAAGGGCGTGACGCTCTTCCGTCTTCCCGATTCGTCGGCTTCCAGCGCTTGGTCTCTAAGGCAGCTCGCTCGTCTGGAAGAGAAGCCGCAGCTCAGTTTTCATCCGAGCAGTGCGCGCGATTTGTTCATCCTGGAAAACAGCAGCGCGTCCGACCTGGAGCCCTCTCTGCAAACACGGAAAGGCGGCGAGCGAGGTTATGTCGTCGAGATCTCCGCGGATGCACCGATCTTTCGCGAGGCGGAGCCGGGAGATTTCGTATCCGTGACCGCTGACAAGGAGGGAGCGAAAGGCGTCACGCGAGTCGCCCTCCCCTTCGCCACCCGGCTCGCGTTCACCTTCAGCCAGCTCCGAGCCGGGCAGAGCCTGAAGACCGGCCTGATTCAGCTGGCTCCGGGAGCTTCTTTTCGTCAGGCTCGTTATCGAATCCAGAACTCGAAGGAAGAATGGAAACCCATCGAATGAAATTCATCACGTTTATTCTCGTCAGTTTGCTAATGATGGTCACTGCTTATGCCACTGGCGGAGACTGGTTCGAAACTCCCACCAAGTTGTCAGACTCCCTCGATATGCTGCCGGGCAAATCGATGGGCCAGATATTCCTCGAAACGTCGCCCAAGCCGCCTGCGGGAGAAACCTCCGATATCGGAACCGCCGCCAAAGAGGTGGCCGATCGTATCGGGAGAGAGCCGTTCCCGACTTTGCTCAAGCTCGCGGATGGCTGGATTGCCCAGGCGCGCGCCCAGGGTGACAACTCCGCCTGCAACCTGGCGCACGATCTCCGGGATGCGATTGCGGTTTCCGCCGACAACCCGGGAGCCGCACGCGAGTACATCCTCTGGCGAGTTGAACATCCCTTAATCAGCGCGACCCTCGCGGATACGAGCAAGCGGGCCGAAACGGCCACGGGGCTGATCAAGGCAAACTGGCTGTATGCAAGTGGAGCTATCCAGTTTTTAAACGGCGATCGCACGGATTGCCAGGAGTGGTTCGATCGGGTGGTCAAAGAATATCCGAAGACGCCGCGCGCCGAGATGGCGATGTTCATGAGCGCGCGCTGCGCCTTTTCGGCGGCGCGCAAGCTTTTGAGTGACTCGACCGGGGAAGCGCCGCAAGACAACCAGGAAGAAATCGCCGCGCGCGCAAAAGCGGTGGCCAAGTTCGAAGCCCTGCGCAAGCGCTACCCGCGCGGGCGTTTCGACGCCGATGCGCTGGGCTGGCTCGGCGCTCTCGCGTGTGACGCGAAGAACTATCTGAAGGCGCTCGATTACTACATCGCGCAGGCCGAAGCGCCCGGTCATCCGGAGACGCTGCGCACCGCTATTTACAGCTGTGAAAAGGCGCTGGCGCATGTCGCGACCAAGCCCGGCGGAGATGCGGCCCTGAACCTGATCGCCCGGCATCCGCGCATCGCCATGGCGTTCACTTATCTCGTGTTGAGCGCGCCCGAGGCGGACAATTACGACGGCAAGTTCGACAATCCGGCGGACGTGCGCAAATGGCGCCGCACGATTCTGCCACGGATCGCGGCGGCGGTGGCGAGACAGAAAGAGGCTTACAAGTCGGGAGATTGGCAGCCGCGCTATCTGGCCATGCTCGTGCATGCGGCCAGCGCCAGCGGCAACACCGCCCAGGCCCTGCAACTGTCGGAGCTCGCCCCCGATCAACTCACGCGCAGCGACGACCTTTTGTTCGCCCGGGGCGTAGCCCTGCAGCGCGCCAACAAAACATCCGAAGCAATCGATGCTTTCCAGACCTTTCTCCACTCGTTCCCGAAATCCTTGATGGCCCCCGGCGTGCGCGTGCGACTGGCTTTGGCCTTGCAGGATAATCATCAGGCGGGCGAGGCCATCGTGCTGCTGCGCGACCTTCTCCCGAAACCCAAACCCGAGACCACGCCGGCGGCCCCGGCGGCCCCGGCGAAAGCGGACAAGGATGGGGAAGACGGCGATGCCGAATTAGACACGGAGAAAACATCCGAGTCGGACAGTACCCTGGCTGGGCGCTGGACGCAGGAAGGGGTTTATCCGACCGGCCAGGCAGAATGGAAAATGACGGAAAGTTCGGTTTATCCCAACCTGTCCGGCACGGATAAAGAACAGATTCAGCAACTGATCGATACGCTCTTAAACTTCGCACCACTGCCGGAGCTGGCCGCGGCGGTGGGCAACCCGAGTTTCGATACGATGGCAAAAAACGAGCTGCGCGCCATCCTGGCTGAGCGCTACCTTGCCGCCGAAAATTTCGCGGAAGCGAAGAAATTCATCACGGCCTCGGCCACCCGGGAAATGGCTGACCGTCTGGACCGGCTCACCAGTGACAATACCGGCACGCCGCCGCAGAAGGCAGAGCGCATGGTCCAAATCGGCGATACCTGGGCGCAGGCGCGCGGGCAGCTCCTCCGCTCTCCTCTCGATACCAAACTGCACATTTACGAGAGCCCGTCGCAGGTCGGCGGCCTAACGAGACGCGACAATGGCAATGCCCTTCACCTCGCCAATACGGAAGACCAACTCGACGATCGGGACGAGTTGCATCACGCATCCCGCTGGTGGATGCGCGCGGCCCGCCTCCTTCCCGGCAGTCCGATCGCGGCCCAAGCCAGATTAAAAGCGCTGGAAGCCCTGCCGGCGGTGGCGCGGGCCTCCACCTACGCCGAGACGCGGGCCTATGAGATCAAGCTCGACGCGGTCTCGCGCGAAATTTACGACAAACTCCGCAGCGAATGCCCGAAATCCCCGGAAGCCCAGCGTTTGGCCGCCTACTGGAGTGTCCCGTCGTCCTCCAAAGAGGAGGCGTTCGATTCGTTAGAAATCAATTACGGGTGGCCAAATGTTTGCCAGGATGACGCCGTCTCGCGCGGTTATCCTTTCTCAGACGACGAAGCGTTCCTGGAATTGGTGCCGGCCAGTGCAAATCGTGGAAGCGAGCCCTCGGAAGAAATCACGAATCGCGTGAAAGCTCTGCGCTCGGCTGCCGCCTCCCAGGAGCCGGCCGGGTTGCTCAAGCAGGTGCAAACGCTCGCGCAAGATTTGCGCGCGTCGATGGGTGGACCGGAAGAGGCTGGCGGCGCCAATTGTTTGGAGGACCTGGCCCAGTTTCTGGCCGAGCCGGGGATAACGCGCGACGCCCAGCAGATTTACGTCAACCTGCGGCTGGATATTCTCCATCGCGCCCGCGCCGCCCTGCCCGATCCGGGGATTGAAGGCAAGGATGACGACGACACGGTCAAGGCCGCAATCGATGCGGCGGAAAAGAACGCCGCTTTCAAAAGCCTCGGTGACTATCTCGACTTTTGCCGAATCGCGCTGGTGGCCGGCGCGCGGACCGACATCGATACCGGAATCAAGGATCCGAAAGATCCGGAGAATTCGATCACATATATTTCGCGCGACCACGCCATTATGGACAAAATGGCGCGGGCCTTTTTGCAAAAATATCCGCGCAGCCATAAGCGAGAAGCGGCCATGTTCGTGGTGGCGCGATCGGTTTACTCGCTTTCCTGTCCCTACATCGAATGCGTCGGGGTGCTCCGGCCGAACACGCAACCAACCGATAACCTGGTCGACGTGACGCAAAAGCCGCATTACCGGGAGCCGTTCAAGCCCGAGCGGGTCATGCAGGCGCTGGATGAGTACGACCGCGCATTTCCAAACGGGCGCTACGCCGCCGATGTGCGCAATCTGCGCGCCGCCACTTTGTGGCGTCTCCATCAATGGGATAAGGCGCTGAGCCTGACGCTGGCCCAAATCAACGACAAAACCCACGCAGAGTTGCAGGCTGAGGCGGCCATTCTTTTGGCCAACATCTTTGCCGAACTAGCCCAGGCCGAGCATCGGCCCGAGGTGATGGCAGCGATCCGCGCGCAGCCTGCCGCCATTCCATTTCTACAGGCCTACACAACGGCGGCCATGAAATCACGCGATCATCCTCTGCGTTATTTGCAAAAATATTTGAGTGACCAGTTTCAATTTACGATTCCGGGGCCGACGAAGGAAGTAGCGGCCGAATAAGGAGACGCGGCTGGAAGCCGCTTCTCCTTGCCCTGGGCTAACGTCGCACGCGCTTCTGCTTGCTCCGTTTGCGGAATATTGCATAGTGACCACCCGCGCCCCGGGCGCATGCCTTTTCCGGCAAGGAACACGGCTGGGTAGCTCAGTTGGTAGAGCAGAGGACTGAAAATCCTCGTGTCGGCGGTTCGATTCCGCCCCCAGCCACCTCCTCAACTCCAACGAGTTACGCAAGGACGTAGCAAACGGCAGTGGCTTTGCAGCTCCTTTTGCACAGTATCTCGGCCCTGAAAAGGGGCCGGATGTCGGCGCGCCGGCGCCGGCCTTTCTTCATCTAGGAAAGAATAAGTGCAACAGCAGCAACAAATCCAAGTTCGTTGCAGAGGAAAACCTCCGTCTGTTCATCGAGTTCACAGGCGAAAGCAATATCGGCGTACTGCTGCTTACACTCCCCGACGGTCTGTCGATTAAAGAGTTCCAGAAGAAATGGCACAGGTTCCTCACGGGCGCGCTTCGCAAAATCTTCCCCACTGGGATGTGGACGCGGGAACGTCAGCCCCGATCCGGGTGCTGGCATTGTCACGCGATTGTCGATATGGGGCGCGACATTAAGACCGGTTACCCTTTCGACGAGGTAGCACGAAAGGATTATCGGAATGTGGATCGCTGGTTGCGAGCGTTATGGCGGCTGCTGCGGATGAAAGCCAAGGCGTATGGCTTCGCTTGGACGACGTTGGAACCAATCAAAGCCACCGGGAAGATAGCTGCAAAATACCTGGCCAAATATTTAAGCAAGGCCCAGTCATCCGATTTTCGCGTCGGTGAGGAAAGGGCTCGTCTGTTCGGGGTCTGGGGAAGAAAGCGGTTCGTATTCCATCGGTTCTCATGGACGAGCAATCGAATCTTTCGCCAAGGTCTGCGATGGTATGCCAGGGATGCGGGTCTCGAGGATGTAACGGAAGCGAAAAAGTTGTTAGGGGATAATTGGTGGTTCCGAATCGGCCCC
>JBBRDU010000019.1:0-46112 GCA_038203615.1 Chthoniobacterales bacterium | reverse complement strand
ATCTCGCTGACTTTGATCTTGCCCAATGCCTTTGACTTGATAACTCCAGACGGTGTGATTCTGGCGTTGATCAAACCACAGTTTGAGCTCGAGCGCGGCGATGTCGGCCGCGGAGGTCTGGTGCTCGATCCAGTCCTGCACGAAAGAGCGAAGACGAAAGTGATCGATTTCGTGCAGCGTCTCGGCTGCGTGGTGGAGGGGATAGCGCCCTCCGCCATCCAGGGAATGGAAGGTAACCAGGAGTTTTTTGCATGTCTCCGAAAACGGTCGGCTTGATCGCTCATACCGGAAAACCCGGCGCAGCTCAATTGATCGCGGCTATCGCCGATGAGTTTTCCCGTTTTTCCATCACCACCATCCTCGAGAAAGAATCGGCGGCGCTGGCCGGCCGGACTTCGGGCGGCACCATCAAAGAAGTGGCGGCCCAGACCGACCTCCTCGTCGTGCTCGGTGGAGACGGAACCATCCTCAACGTCGCGGGCCAGTTAGGCGAAGCGATCAAGCCGGTCTTTGGCATCAATATTGGTTCACTCGGTTTTCTGACCTGCTCCAGCTCCAACGCTTACGGCAACGCCGTAGAAGCGATCGCCAAGGGACGCATCACTTTTAGCGAACGAACGCTGCTCGACGTTCGGATTAATCTTTCCGACAGTGAGTCAAAGAAACTGATCGGACTAAATGACGCCGTCTTCAGTCGCGGTGAGGTCTCGCGCCTCATTCGTTTGCGCGCCCGCGTGAATGGAGAAGTGCTGACCGAATTCAACGCCGACGGATTAATCGTCGCCACGGCCACCGGTTCGACCGCTTACTCCCTGTCCGCGGGCGGACCGATCCTCGCGCCTGAATCCGGCGTGCTCGTCATCACTCCGATCTGCCCTCACGTCCTGACCAATCGCTCCATCATCATCGCCGACAACGCCCTCATCGAAGTGGAAGCGACCGAGCGCGATTATCCCGTGTTTCTGACGGTGGACGGACGCGATCCGATCCGCCTCGAGACGGGCGCGGTGGTGTCGATCCGGAAAGCAAACAAGACACTTCCGCTGGCGGTGATGCCCGACGTCTCGTTCTTCAGCGTCGTCCGGCAAAAACTTAAGTGGAGCGGCAGCAACGTCTGATCGGCCTGACGTCGTCGCTCCGGAAATTTCCATGACAGACGCTGGATCACCCGCCTCCACCGGGCGCGAGAACTTTGAAGATCTGGCCTGGCTTTTTCGCTGCGACAGCCGAAACCGCGGCATCATCGCGCAAGGTTTCGATGAAGCCGCTCTCCTCTGGAAGGCGACCAGGGCGACGGCCGGCGACATCCTGGAGATCGGCCGGAAACGGGCCGGATCCACCGTGCTCCTGGCGGCGGCAGGCCCGGAACGGATGATTTATTCGCTCGATCTGCGCCTGCGACCGAACCCGCTTTGCAAAGAGTATCTGGAGCGATTGGGCAATCGCGAACGCGTGCAGTTTCGCGTAGCCAACTCGCGGGAGTCGTTACCCGGGCTGCATTACGGCTTGCTCTTTATTGACGGAGATCATTCCTTCGAAGGCGTGCGGGCGGACGTGATCGCGCATTGGAACGCCCTGAAGGACGTAGACGGCCAAACTGGTTTGGCCGTCTTCCACGACGCCGTGCCTAACAAGAACTACGAATGGCGCGACGCGGATCGGCGTTTCAAGCGTTTCTGGATTCGTTGCAAAAACCGGTTTCGCTCGAAAAAAAAACCGGAGATCGCACAAGATTATTCCGTCGGCGTGAACCGCGTCTGTGACAAGTTAGTCGGCGACGGACTGGCGGAGCGCTGGGCCTCGGCGGGGTCGATGCTGGTCTTGAAAAAGCGGGCTGATCTTCCCTCCACGTTCGGATCCTCTTTTTAATCGGAATAATCGTTTGTCGCTTTCGCTTGAAATGCCGGGCAGGCGGAGAAAGGTGTAAGGAGCGATGATTTTTAACGAATGGCTTCCTCTTTCCGAGGCGGATCGAGATGTGGAACGGCGCAACTGGCATGTGTTCGAGCCGGGCTACTGGCATGCCATCGCCAGTGAGGCGGCGGCGCGCTTCGCGGCTGAGTTTGGGACATCGCCCGGCGTCGAGCGCGTGTGCAAGAGTCTTTACCGAGCGGACGAGTTGATCGTGGCGGTGCAGACGGCTGCGGCCGCGGAGAAAACACTTCCGTTACCTGAAACGTATCTGGGCTTCCGCGTGATGCAGTTCGCGGGAAGAACGCCGGAAGGCGTGCTGGTCGATGTCCTGCCGCCGAGTGAGTCCGCCAACATGAACGCGGAGCAAGTTTGATGGTTATGAAGAAGAGCGCAGCCCACAAGATTCTGCAGTTAGAAGGGGAAATCGATCTGCACGTCTCGCCCGGCGTGGCGAGCGAACTGCAGGCCGCCATCAAGGAACGGCCGGCCAAGCTTTTGGTCGATCTCTCCAAGGTGAGTTACATCGACAGCTCCGGATTAGCCGCGCTGCTCGAAGGGATGCAAGGGGTGGAGTTTTACGGCGGAAAGTTTTTTCTCCTCGGCTTGCAGGAAAGTCTGCGCCCGGTCTTCGAGACTTCGCAGCTCGACCAGGTGTTTCGGATCGTGCCCGACGCTGAAGCCGCGCTCAAACAACCCTGAAGGCAAGGGGGCGGGAAGCGGCAAAAACGGGCGGGACCGTCAATTGGGCTTGTGCTGCAGGCCGGGAGGCGTTGTATTCCCAGCATGAAGAAAACAGCGTTTATTTTACTCACCGTGGCCAGCCTGGTCGCTGCGGCCTTCGCCGCGGATGCCAAAATCTACCTCGCCAAAGGCAAGGTGCTTTCCTCGCGTCCGGACGTGTTACGAGTCAGTACGGCCGTACAAAACATGGACATCATGCGGGACAAAAACACCAAGGTAAACGGCGATGTCAAAAAGGGCGCCAAGGTGTCGGTCACGTACACAACGATGGCCGGAGTGGCGCACGCTACCCAAATAGACGTCGTCAAATAGCGGTGGGGAACAACGACGGGTCCATTCGGAGAAAGACTTGGATCCTTCCGATTGGAATGAGTTCGGCCGGCGTTACGCCGAGGCTTGGTGTAGCCAGGATGGCGACCGGGTGGCCGCGCTCTATGCAGAGGGTGGGTCGCTCAGCGTGAACGATGGCACACCCGCCGTCGGCCGAGCGGCTATTGCCCAGGTGGTTCGTGGGTTCATGACCGACTTCCCGGACATGACAGTGGCGATGGACGAAATCGAGCCTCAATCGAAAGGGGGCGCCATCTTTCGCTGGACTTTGACCGGGACGAACACGGGGCCGGGCGGGAAAGGAAAACGTGTTTGGATTAGGGGATTCGAAGAGTGGTGGTTGAGCCCGGACGGTCTCATTGCCGAGTCCAAAGGGCACTTTGATGCGATGGATTACCAGCGCCAACTGGAGCACGGAGATGGGAATCCCACGCTCAAAGACCCCTGAACTGGTTTGGTGCAATCGCACTCTTTGCGATCTTCAAGTCACCTGTTAGATCGAAGGCGATCGTCCACGGTGGGAGGATAACGTTGCATCATGCATCACCGTGCGAAGATCTTTACCGACCGCCGCAAAATCTCCGCCGATGCATTCGTATTCCGTGGCATCGGTTTGCTGCGGCAAGACCGGTGTAATTCCAATCACGTGACCCATTCCGATTAAAAAGCAGCGGGCGACTGACCGTGGTTTATCCATGGGAGAAGTTGTCATACCCATATAGCACCAACACCCAACGACTCCATATGACATATATTGTCTGATGTTATTGAGAGGTGTCGAATGATGACGGGGTTGTGCCATGGTAGGCTCCCCGCAAGGGTTCCCGCCTTTCCCTACCCAGATGTCGATCGATCCTCTCCCATTGGCGCAACCGGCCACCGACGCGGAATGGGCGTCCTACTTTGATTTGCGCTGGCGAATCTTGCGACAGCCTTGGAATCAACCCCACGGCTCTGAGCGCGATCCCACAGATTCGTCCAGCTATCACGTCATGCTTAGAGCGCCGGATCGTTCGGCCGCAGCCGTGGGCCGGTTACATCTGAATTCGCCGAATGAAGCCCAGGTCCGCTACATGGCGGTTGATCCTGCCTGGCGTGGACGAGGCCTCGGGGGCCGAGTCTTGGAGGGACTGGAGGCTCAGGCGCGGATCCTCGGGGCCGAGGAAGTGGTCCTGAATGCCCGTGAGGAGGCTGTCGCCTTCTATATTAGACACGGATATGAGGTCGAAGGCCCGGCCCCGACCCTGTTCGGAGAAGTCCGCCACGTGCGCATGCGGAAGCGTCTGTCTCAAGATCGATGAATTACTGAAGACGAACATGTTCCATGTGTTTTTACGTATGACAGATGTTCTAAAACAGAACGATTGTTGGGCAATTTATGAGCCGGTCAGTGGTGGAGCGACCTTTCCCCTGGCACGCCGTAGCCTTGGCGAAGGCGGCGAGGGCGTGCCCTACTCTTGAACGCAGCCAACGGTTCACTTCTTGAGCAGCTCCCGCTGCTCTGTCTTTTTACATCGCGCTCGGCGATCGCGATTCACCCTTAGCCTCTGGCCCGTGGAACGGACGAGGTGGAACGACCGTTCGAGGGCGACGCGAGCATCTGAGCGTCAAAGCCGCTGATCTCCGAACGCGCCACGCGCCCCCGGTGGCCAGCTTGACCCTCGCCTGACTGCTGGTAGCGTCGCTCCACCTCCACCAGACCGTTTTACTTATGAATTTTCGCCGCATCTTCGCTCTATCCCTTTCTCTTTGCCTCATCGGTTTGTCCCGTGGGCTTGCCCAGGAAGCGATTTTGCCGTTTCGCACGGAGGAGCAGGCAGCTGAGACAACGCCTGCTGCAACTGCCGCCGAAACGGAAGCCGAGCCAAAGCCGGCCAAACGGTTGAGGGAGAAATCCTCTTCCGAAGAGCATTCCGCTCGGGATATCCAGGATTCGATGACGGCACAGGAGTTCAAGGCCGCCGGTCTGGACAAGCTAAGCGAAGACGAATTGAAGAACCTCAACGGCTGGCTGCAAGGTTATCGGCAGAAGGCGGAGACCAAGGCCGCCGAGGTCGCAGTGACCGCGGCGAAGAAGAAATCGAAGTCTCTCTTCAGCGGCGAAGCGATCCTGAGCCGCGTCGATGACGGAAATTTTTCAGGCGTGACCGGTCACAGCGTGATCAGACTCGAGGACGGAACCGTTTGGAAACAGGTCAATCCTGACGACCACTTTAAGGCTCAAGTCTCGAACCACCCGCCGGCCCGAGTTAATCACGGCTCGTTTGGGTACAAGATGCACATCGTCGGAGTTCCGGAATTTTACGTGGACCCAGTCCGGAAGTAGCCGCCTCCCTTTTCAGGGCACCGGCCCGGTCGCGGCGAGCGGAATCAAACTGGCCAGGCCAAACTCCTGGTGGGTCAGTTGGGCGGCGCGTTCGACGTCTTTGGCCTCGATGACGACGGCGATTTTGATCTCCGAGGTGGAGATGAGCTGGATGTTGATGCCGCCCCGACCGAGGCATTCGAATAATCTCGCCGCCACTCCGGAATGCGACCGCATGCCGATGCCGACGACGCTGAGCTTGGCCACTCCACTCTTGGAGATGAGTTGTGCCGCCTTCAATTCCTTCACCATCGGCTCGAGCAACCGCCGGGCAATATCCAGGTCGTTTTCGTGAATGGTGAATGAAATGTCGGTCGTGCCATGCTCCGAAACGCTTTGCACAATCATGTCGACAACGATGTGACTGTCCGCGATGGCCGAAAAAATCCGGCCGGCCACGCCGGGCGCGTCGCTCACGTCGTCGATGGTGAGCTTGGCCTGGTTCCGCTCGAGGCTGATTCCGCGGATGACGACGTCTTCCATGTTGGCTGTCTCTTCTTTGGCGACCGTCCCTGGATCACTCTTAAAACTCGAGCGCACCTCGAATTCCACGCCGAACTTCTTGGCGAACTCAACGGCCCGCGATTGCATGACCTTGGAACCGGCCCCCGCCATTTCGAGAAGCTCGTCGTAGGCGATTTCATCGAGCTTCTGCGCGTCCCCCACGATGCGCGGATCGCAGGTGAAGACTCCATCGACGTCGGTGAAGATCTGGCAGGCGTCGGCGTTCAACGCGCCGGCCAGCGCGATGGCCGTGAGGTCGGACCCGCCGCGCCCCAGAGTGGTGGTCTCGCCATCCGGGGTCTGTCCTTGAAAACCGGCTACGAGGACGATGTAATCATCCGCCAGCAGCTCGTGAATTTGGCGCGGGCTGATGTTGGCAATACGCGCCTTGGTGTGCGTCCGGTCCGTCAAGATGCCCGCTTCCGCGCCAGTGATGGAGATAGCCTTTCCACCCAGTGCATTCACCGCCATGGCAGTGAGGGCGGTGGCGGCGCGTTCGCCCGTGGCCAAGAGGATGTCCAGTTCCCGGGCGGTGGGGTGCGCCGAAGTTTCACGGGCGAGCTTGAGCATATTGTCCGTCACTCCGGCCATGGCGGAAATGACGGCTACAACACGCGCACCCTCTTTTTGGGTTTCGATCAAACGCTGAGCCACGTTTTTGATGCGCTCCGGGCTTCCCACGGAAGTGCCGCCGTATTTCTGGACGATCAGAGGCATGGCAGGAACGCGCGGGGGCAACGGAACGCGGATGAATTAGACACAAAAACCGAATCGTTTTCGCTCAACTGCGGCTGGTGTCAACACAACGTTACAAATCAGAGGGCGGCCGCGGCCAAAACTTGATCGACCGTCGGGCCCACCCTTTTCATATCCGCGATGCGCTCGGCGAACACATCCGGGTCTTTCAATCCATGCCCGGTCACGGTGCAGACGATGCGACTTCGCTCGGAAATGCGGGCGGCGGGAAAACGCGCCTCCGGTGACGCGCAGCATTTGAAGAGTCCCGCGATGGACGCCGCGCTAGCCGGTTCGACGAAAATGCCTTCGTTTCGGGCCAGCCACACTTGCGCTTCCAGGATTTGTTCGTCCGTCACGATATCCACCGCGCCGCCTGATTCTTCGACCGCGGCATGCGCGGATTTCCAGCTGGCTGGGTTTCCAATTCGAATCGCCGAAGCCACCGTCTCCGGTAGCTCGATCACTTTGTTGTGAAAAATCGGCGCCGCACCGGCCGCCTGAAAGCCGACCATGACGGGCACATGTTCCGCTTTGCCCGCATCCTGATATTGCCGGTAGCCGGCCCAGTAGGCCGTTATGTTCCCGGCATTGCCGACCGGCAAAATATGAATGTCCGGTGAATCGCCCAGGATATCCACAATCTCGAAGGCAGCCGTCTTTTGTCCGGCGATGCGAAAAGGATTAATGGAATTGACGATGGCAAAGTCGCCGCGATGGCCCAGTTCGCGCACGATGCGAAGCGCGTCGTCGAAGTTTCCATCGATCGCCACGATGCGAGCGCCGTAGACAAAGGCCTGGACCAGCTTTCCGGAAGCGATTTTGCCGGCGGGCAGAATCACGACCGCAGGCAAGCCGGCCCGCGCGGCGTAAGCGGCGGCCGAGGCGGAGGTATTGCCGGTCGACGCGCAGATCAGAGCGCGCGCCTTGTCCTCCAGGGCTTTCGAGACGGCCACGGTCATGCCGCGATCCTTGAAGGAGCCGGTGGGATTGAGTCCCTCGTACTTAATATAGACTTCACAGCCGCGGCCGACCCGCTCGCTCAGGCGCGACGAGAAGATCAAGGGAGTGTTCCCCTCACCCAGGGAGACGATGGGAGTCGAATCGGAAACGGGCAGGAAGGCGCGGTAGCGATCGATCACTCCCCTCGCCTGTTTGGCTTCCGCTCGGGTCTGCTGCCTGGCCACGAGGTTTCTCTAACGGCACTCGGGGCGAATCGCACTTCTTATTTTGCGGCACGCGACGCGAAATCTGTTCCGAAGGTAATGGGTGTCTTTGGCGGCTCGACTGGATCCCGTCCGATCGACGTCGATTGGACCCGAAAAACCTTTGCAAAGGGGGCGCGGCTCTCTTCCTTTAGCAGGGGTGCGCCGCGTGCTCGTGGATTGTTAACCTCTTTATGCCGAATCTGACCAAAGAAGAGAAGCTGCGCCTCCTCACCATCATGCTGGAAAGCCGGCATGCGGACTTGCGTGAGCAAAACTTAAATCGGCAGGGCAAAGGACATTTTCATGTGTCGGGCATGGGTCACGAAGGGCTGGCCGCCATTTCCGTCCTGATGCAGCCGGACGATTACATCGTTCCGTACTATCGCGATCGCGGTCTCGTGCTGGGCCGCGGCATGACGACGCGCGACCTGGCTCTGGAATATTTCGCCAAACGCGACACCGGCAGCGGAGGCCGGCAGATGCCTTCGCACTACAGTCACTCCGGCCTGCACATCTGGAGCGTTCCGACCCCAACGGGTTCGCAGCTGCTGCCCGCCTGCGGCATGGCGTGGGGACTACAACTCGACGGAAAGAAGAACGTCGTGGTCACGACCATCGGCGACGCGGCCACCCGTCAGGGTGACTTTTTCGAAGCGGTCTGTTTCGCCAAGGAACGCAAGCTGCCGATCTTATTCGTGGTGGAAGACAACGCCTACGGAATCAGCAGTCCGACGCGCAAAATCAATCCGCTCGCCCTCGACGTCCTGCAGCCGAGCGACTGGCAGCACATCGAGGGCAGTGACGTGCAGGCGCTGCATGAAGCCGCGCAGAAGGCCATGGATGGAATTCGCGCCGGCCAGGGCCCGGTCTTTTTCTGGGTCAAGATGGAACGCCTTTCCAGTCACACCAGCTCGGACGATCACAAACTTTATCGCAGTGCGGAAGAGTTGGAGGAACTGGATAAATGTGATCCGTTAAAATGCTGGAAAGATCGCCTCATCCGCGACGAAATCATGAGCGCGGCGGAGTTTGAAAAACTCGACAACCAAGTGAAGGAACGGATCCGCGGCGAATACAGTGGGGCCGAGCAAGCGGAGGATCCGTCGCCTAACGACGTTCAGGCCAATGTCTCCAAAGAGGCGCCGAAACTGCCTGCCGAAGTTCTTCCCCCGGGCAAGTACCGGATCGGCGACACCGTGAACAAGACTTTGCGGGCCGGGCTCAAGGAGGATTCCGGCCGCATTATTTTCGGAGAAGATATCGAGGATCCGAAAGGCGGCGTGTTCCGGCTAACGCAGAAGCTTTCCACCGAATTTCCGAAGCAGGTTTACAACTCGCCCCTGGCCGAATCAACCATCCTCGGCGTCGCCTGCGGATTGGCTGCCTACGGAAAGCGCCCGGTCTTCGAGATGCAGTTTATCGATTTTATTTATCCCGGATTCAATCAGCTCGTGACTAACATTTCGACGCTGCGCTGGCGTTCCTTTGGAAACTGGAAATGTCCGGCCGTGATCTACGCGCCCTACGGAGCTTATCTTCCCGGAGGCAGCCTTTGGCACAGCCAGGCTAACGAGGCGGCGCTGGCCCATTATCCCGGGTTAAGTGTCGTGATCCCGAGCACCCCCGAGGATGCCGCCGGCCTTCTCTGGACTGCCATGCACGAAGATGATCCGGTCATTTTTTTGATTCCGAAACATCTCCTCTGGGCTGAACACGAATCGACCGAGCCCATCCAGGCGGTGCCGTTGGGAGTCGCGCGCAAGCGGCGCAGCGGCTCGGACGTCACCGTGGTGGCATGGGGCAACACCATGGAAAAATCGCTCGAGGCCATCGAGAAACTCGGAAACGACGTGAGCGTCGAATTGATCGACCTGCGTTCCATCACTCCGTGGGATAAGGAGATGATCGAGGATTCCGTGCGCAAGACCGGACGTCTCGTCGTGGTGCAGGAGGACACGGAGAATTGCAGCGTCGGTCAGATGATTATCTCGCACGTGGCTGGCCAAGAGGATTTGTGGGACCACCTGCTCAGCCCACCGACGCTCATCAGCAAAGGCAACGTGATGATTGGCTATAACCCAATTTATGAATACGCCGCGCTTCCTGACGTCGAGCGAATTGTCGCTTCGATTAGGCGGACTGCCTCCATCAAACGTGAACGTGGTGCTGCAGCCGGGGTCGCTGACCCCGGTGGCGCGAAGTTGGAACAAACACAACCGGCGTCACCGACCCCGGCTACAACCGCGCGGCGTGGCGGTCGCGCGCAAAAGATCACGGTCCCGATCATGGGCGAAGGCATTCGCGCCGCCAAAGTGGTGACGTTACTCAAAAATCCGGGCGACCCGGTCGAGTTGGACGATCCGCTGTGTGAAGTTGAGACGGACAAAGCGGTTTATCCGATTGAATCTTCGTTTGCCGGAGTGATGGGTGAATGGAAAACCAAAGTGGGCGACACGGTCGAGATCGGCCAGGAACTAGGCACCATCCTGATGGGAGAAGGGTCTCTGACAGCCTCCGGGGCAACGGCTGCGGCGGAATCGCTTGAACAGAAAAGCAACGGTGTCAGCGAATCGCCGCACATGACCGATCGGAACAGCGTTCCTCTGAAAGAATCGTATCAGCAACTCTGTGAGCCCGCGCTCTCCGCCACCATCACGCGAAAGTTAAGCCGCGTCGTGCCGGCCAACCTGCAAATCGATGCGCGCTGGGATGCCATTCGCAAAGCGCGTGAAACCGCCAAGAAAAAAGACGGCAAAAACGCCGCTTCGCCGAGCGTGATGATCGCGTGGGCCGTGGTCCGTGCCATGGAAAAGCACGCCGCTTTTCGGCGCCTGATGCTGGAAGATGATCGGATTGTAGAAAACGAGGACTTTGACCTCGGGATGGCGGTGGCTCTGGATGGCGATCGGCTCGCCACCGCCGTCATTCGAGACGCAAACCGAAAATCGTGGAATGAATTCGTGAAGACTTACGCGGAAACGGTGGACCAGACGCGTACTGGGCGGGTTGACGCAATGAACGCACCCGTGGTCATCAGCAGCCTGGGGGCCTTCGGCGTCCGGGCCGCCGCTCCCATCGTGGTGCCGCCCTCCGTGGGAACTCTTTTTGTGGGCGCGGCGCACAGCGAGATCGTGTCCACCGGCAAAAAGAATGAGACGGCGGAAGTCATTACCCTGTCGCTCACCTTCGATCACAGAGTGGTGAATGGGGCCGGGGCGGCCAATTTCGTGCATGAAATCAAAGAGCAGATCGAACACTTCAAGGTGCAGGCCTCGACGACGGCGGCGGGCGGATAAGGGATTCCCAGGCTCGCCACCTGAACCGCTCGCCGTGGCAACGAGCTGTGCGCGTCGCACGGCATCATTCCTGTAGCCGCCCTGCTCGCGCCGCCGCCGGAGCGCTTTGGCGCGCAGGAGGCCGTCGGGGCGTCCCCGTTTAAGTGGTAGATCCGCGGAGTGGGCGGCGCAGCGCGCCGTCCCTACCGCTTCACTGAAGATTGTTCTTGCCGGATTCGGCCCGCATCGCTACCCCTGCTCTTCCAAACACTTATCCTATGATTACATCCATCCTTTCTTCTCACTGTCTGGCGGCTTTCCTAACCCTGCGGCCGCTCCTGGCCCAAGTGGATACGGATACGACCAACGCAAGTGCCGCAGCCGGCGGAGCCGGGGGCGCGATCGGCGGTTTCTTTGGTCTGATCGTTGGATTACTGCTCGTCATCTCGATGTGGAAAGTCTTTGCCAAAGCCGGTCAACCCGGGTGGGCAGCAATCGTTCCAATTTATAATTACATCGTTTGGTGCAAAATCGTGGGCCGGCCAGCCTGGTGGGTCTTGTTGCTTTTGCTCTGCGCCCCGATCTTTGGAATCATCCTCTGCATTGATATGGCGAAAAGTTTCGGCAAAGGCGTCGGGTTCGCGCTTGGAATGATATTTTTGTCGCCCATTTTCTGGCCCATCCTCGGCTTCGGCAGCGCCACCTATCAGGGTCCGTCGGCCGCTCCCAAGGTATAAACTTCCGCCGCAGGCAGAGGCGCGTGCCGCGGAGGATAGGCAAGTCTTACTGAATTACACCGCCCACTTGGGCGGGCGCTTTTCGTTGAAAGCCGTGATCCCCT
Organism: Chthoniobacterales bacterium; assembly: GCA_038203615.1. Taxonomy (GTDB): domain Bacteria; phylum Verrucomicrobiota; class Verrucomicrobiia; order Chthoniobacterales; family UBA10450; genus JBBRDU01. Next base: position 34,199 of record JBBRDU010000019.1, on the reverse strand, counting down.
CGCGCGCTTCCGCCGAATCGCGCGCCTGTATGTGGTACTTCAGGGCAAGGTCGACATCTTCCTTCACTGAACTGGACCAGAGTTCTTCGATGAGGCGCTTGGTTTGAACCGTCGCCTCGGGTGCTCCGAGCAGCACCAGTTCGGCGAACTTTTGCGCCTCTCTCATGACGTCAGCGGCCGGCACCACGCGGTTGACCAGCCCGATTTCCCGGGCTCGTTGCGCCTCAATGATTTCTCCAGAGAAAAGCAGTTCGCGAATATCGCGCTCCCGCACCTGGCGCCGGAGAAATGTCATAACTAACCCGGCGACCAGCCCGCGCCGCACTTCCGGGTAACCGATTTTGGTGCCTTCGGCTGCGACCACGTAATCGCAGGCGGACATGATGCCGGCGCCGCCGGCTACGGCCGCACCATGCACGGCCGCGATCGTGATGAGGCGCGTCTGGCTGAGCGCGATCATGGTGTTGGCAACCATCTCGGCGGTGGCGTGAGAATTCTGCGTGGTGGCCGCCTTCAGATCCAAGCCTGCGCAAAATGCGGCCCCCGCTCCGCGCAAAATGAGCACACGCTCAGAGGCCTCATCGGACGCCACTCTGAGCGCGGCGATGAATTCGTTCATCAGCTCGAGGGTCAAGGCGTTGCGGCGATCCGGCCGATTGAACGTAATGACCGTGATCTTGGAACTTTGTTTTTCGATGAGAACAGTGGGCATAAAATGATTGTGGGTTACACTGATTTTCCGCAAGGCAATGTCGCCCTTCTCCACTATTCTACCAGTAACTTGCCATGATCGAATCCGTCAAGGTTATCGAGTGTCCGCGCGACGCGTGGCAGGGACTGAAGCGTCAGATTCCGACTGAGCGAAAGGTGCAATACCTGCGCGCGCTGATTACGGCCGGATTCCGGCATATCGACGCGGCGAGCTTCGTCTCACCCAAAGCGGTGCCGCAGATGGCGGACAGCGAACAGGTGCTCCAGCAACTCGGGCCGCTCCAGGAAGTTGAGATCATTGGCATCGTGCTTAACGAAAAAGGCGCGCAACGCGCGATCGCGACAGGAGCCGTGAGCACGCTCGGCTATCCCTATTCGATTTCGGAGACTTTCCTGCGCAGGAACCAAAACCAATCGCTGGAGGAGAACCAGGCGATCTTGAACAAAATCAAGGATCGAGCGGACCAAGCCGGTCTGGCCATGGTCGCTTACATTTCCATGGCCTTCGGTAATCCCTACGGCGATCGGTGGAGCGAAGGGAAATTGGCCGAAGCCGCGCGGAGCATCGCAGCGAAGGGAATTACCTCCATCTCGATCGCGGATACAGTGGGAGGCGCCGGGCCGGAACTGATTCATCGCGTGGTGTCGACCGTTTTGAGAGATTGCGGTGGATGCGAAGTGGGGGTTCACCTGCATAGCAGGCGGGCCGGAGCAGCGGCCAAAATTCTGGCCGCTTATGACGCCGGGTGCCGGCGCTTCGATGCCGCCATGGGTGGACTGGGCGGTTGCCCCTTTGCGCAGGATGAACTCGTGGGAAACGTGCCGACTGAAGAAGTCTTGCATGCGTTGGAGCAGCGCGCGGTGAAACTGCCCGTCGAAAACCAGATCTCGGCAATCGAAGCAATGAATGCCGCAATCAGCGCCGAGTTTTCACGCGAGGTCGCGCCCCGTGGTTAAACCTGAATCACGCCGGTGTGGAAACGGGCCTTCGGCATGGGCCGTGCCACATATTGCAGAAGTTGAGCGAGCACCTCGCGCGTCTCATGCGGTTGAATGATGGCGTCGACCCATCCGCGCGCAGCGCCGTAGCGGATATCGGTTTGCTCGACGTAGGTCTGTTTCACTTTGGCCCGCAAGGCCTCTAGTTCTTCCTTGCTCGCTTTGCCGTCGCGGTCGCGGGCTCGGGCCAGAACGGAGAAGACCGTGTCCGAAGCCTGGGCTGCTCCCATGACCGCGTAGCGCGCGTTTGGCCAGGCCAGGATAAAGCGAGGATCGTAGGCCTTGCCGCACAAGGCGTAGTTCCCCGCGCCAAACGAACCTCCCACCACCACGGTGATCTTCGGCACCACCGAATTGCTCACGGCGTTCACGAGCTTGGCTCCGCTCCGGATAATCCCGCTTTGCTCTGCGTCGCGCCCGACCATGAAGCCGGTCACGTCCTGGAAAAAAAGCAACGGCAGCTGCGTCTGGTTACAATCCATGACGAATCGCGCGGCCTTATCGGCGCTGTCCGCGTAGATCACGCCCCCCATCTGGATGCCTTCCTTCTTCGTTCGCACCTGTAACCGCTGGCTGGCCACAATCCCGACCGCCCGTCCCGCGATCCGCGCGTAAGCCGTCACGAGCGTCTTGCCGTAATCGGCCTTGTATTCGTCCATCGAATTGGCGTCGATGATCGACGCGAGCAAATCGCGCGTGTCGTAGGGCTTTTGGCCGTCGAGGCTGATCAAGTCATAGACTGCTTCCGGCTCCTGGGCCGCTCGGGGGAGTTGCTCGTTCGTCCGCTCGGGCGGTCCCGCTTCCGGCAAATGCGAGACTAACGACCGCAGACGTTTCAGGCATGATTCATCATCTTTCTCCAAGAAATCGACCGTGCCGCTGATCTCGGCATGCATGCGCGCGCCGCCCAGCTCCTCCGCGTCGATGACCTGGCCGATAGCGGCCTTGACCAGAGAGGGGCCGGCCAGATAGAGGCCACTGCCTTCGGTCATCAGAACTTTGTCGCACAAGACCGGAAGGTAAGCTCCCCCCGCCACGCAGTTTCCCATGATGGCGGCGAACTGCGGAAGGCCGGCGGCCGAGATGACCGAGTTGTTGCGAAAGATTCTTCCGAAATCGTCTTCGTCCGGGAAAATTTCGTCCTGCATGGGCAGGAAAACGCCGGCCGAATCGACCAGGTAAATCAGCGGGAGGTTGCACTCAAAAGCAACGCGTTGGGCCCGGATCACCTTCTTGGCCGTCTGGGGAAAGAAGGCGCCGGCTTTCACGCTGGCGTCGTTCGCGATGATCATGCACGGGATCCCGGCGACGTAGCCAATTCCCGCCACGGCCCCGGCGGCTGCGATGTTCCCCCACTCCTCATACATTTTGTAGGCGGCCCACAGTCCGAGCTCGAAAAAGGGCGAGTTTTGATCGAGCAAATGACCGATGCGCTCGCGGGCCGGGAGGCGACCGAGCTTACGCTGTCGTTCCAATCCGGCTTTGCCCCCGCCTTCGCGCAGAACCGCTTCCTGTTGACGAATTTCGGCACAATGCTGGCGCAGAGGATCGGATGAGGAGCTGGATGAGCGAGACATGACGCGCTCCACCGTTATCCGCGAGGCAGACCGAATCAAGCGCGGCGGCAGTGAGCCCGCCACTTTTCCGCACGCCCGGGAGGAGCGTGGGAGATCTTTAGAACGCGTCCGAATCCGATCGATAACCGGAAGCCGCTCGAATCGAGCGCAGCCGGGCGCGACTGCCCAGCTCGGATCGGTCGATCTGTTCGGTGGTCAATTTCCACAGAAAGGGGACGGCCGCGAGAGCGCCGACCGACAAGAGTGCGAGGGCCGCGGCCTGGCGGGCCGAACCATTCTTGATTTTATCGGCCACCAACATTCCGATGCCGATGCCAATGGCTGTCCGCGTCAACACCAGCAGGCTGTCGAACTGGATCGTCTCCATTGTTTTTGGAATGGATATCGAAAAGGACATCGCCTACTCTATACTTCTCGTTTTGGAAAAATAAACGGGAATCTTCATCCAAAAAGATCCGTCATTTTTCTTTGGGCATGGGCAATCAGATTTATGCACTCATTCTGGCGGGCGGCAGCGGCGAGCGCTTTTGGCCGTTGAGCCGGAGGGCTCTCCCGAAACAACTTCTGCAGCTCGTTTCGAAGAAGGCTCTCCTCCAGGAAGCGGTCGCGCGGGTGGCTGATTGGATTCCGCATGAACGCATCCTCGTCCTGACGAACATCGATCAGGAGAAAGGGGTGCGCGCCTTGTTGAAAGACATTCCGTCGGAAAATATTTTGGCGGAGCCGGTCAAGCGCGACACCGCGGCAGCCTTGGCGCTCGGAACCGGCTGGGTGGCGGTGCGCGATCATGCCGCCACCATGATTGTCCTCCCGGCCGATCACGTCATCACCGACGGCAAGGCGTTCAAGGAAACGATGATGCTGGCGGCCGCCGCCGCGGAGGAGACCGGCAGCCTTGTGACGGTGGGCGTCAAACCGACCTGGGCCTGCCCCGGCTTCGGCTATATCGAACAAGGCGAGGCGGTCCCGCTGAAAGGTCGAGCCGACCAGGAGGCGGTGCACCGCGTGCTCCGGTTCCGGGAAAAGCCAAATGTCGATCTGGCTGAATCTTTCCTGCGCAAAGGGCACTTTCGCTGGAATGCCGGGATGTTTGTCTGGTCGGTGCCGACCGTGTTAACCGAGTTCAATCGACACACGCCCGAACTGGCCCATTTCATTTCCCAACTCCGCGCGCCCGGACAATTCGAGAAGGTTTTGCGCGAAAGCTTTAGCAAGCTTCCCCGCGTTTCGTTCGACTACGCCATCATGGAGAAGGCTGACCGCGTTCTGGTGGTGGAAGCGCAGTTCGACTGGGACGACGTGGGCAGTTGGACCGCCGTGGCCAAATACCTCGAGAAAGACGAACACGGCAACTCTTCGCGCGGCTTGGTCACAGCGGTCGATTCGACCAACAACATCGTGTTCGATCAGACCGGGACGAACATCGCCCTGCTCGGTGTGCATAACCTCGTGGTCGTCCGGACGAACGACGCTGTTCTGGTTTGCCATCGTCACCAGGTGGAGAAGATCAAGGATCTGATCGCCAAACTTCCGCCGGTCCTGCAATAGGGCGTCGCGCCATGAATCGCGCACTCGGCATCGATTTCGGGCAGGCTCGCATCGGCCTCGCCATTTCGGACGAGCTCGGCATGCTGGCTCACCCCTTGGAAACTGTGACCGCGGGCAGCGGCGCAGTCGCGCGCATCGCCACCATCGTTCGGGAAAGGGCGGTCGCCTGCGTGGTCGTGGGAGTGCCCAAGACGATGAGTGGCAAACTGGGCGCCGCAGCCGATCAGGCCAACGCTTTTATCGAGAAATTACGGGCCGCCCTTCCGTGTCAGATCATCGCGTGGGACGAACGATTGACCACCGTGGCGGCGCATCGCGCCATGCAGGACGCGGGCAAGAACACGAAGGAAACTCGCGGTTATATCGATCAGGTCGCCGCGCAAATGATTCTGCAGGGATATCTCGACCAGCAGGAGATGCTCCACTCGGACCACGACCATTCAGCGGAGTGATCGTGGGATGACGGGCCGAACGAAGTTGGTGATCGCGTACGATGGCGCGAGCTTCGCCGGTTGGCAGAGTCAGCTCCATCGCAATACCATTCAGGATCAATTAGAAGCCGCGGTGCATCGGATCACGGGCGAGCCGGCGCGGGTGCATGGCGCCGGTCGGACCGACACCGGCGTTCACGCCCTGGGACAGTGTGCCCATCTCGATCTCGTCACCGACAAATTCGAACCGGACGCGCTGCGGACGGCGCTGAACGCGGTGCTCCCCTCTTCGCTGCGCGTTCTTCGTTGCCAGCGAGTTTCCGCAACTTTTCACGCCCGCTTCTCGGCCATAGGAAAGGTGTATCGATACCGGATCTGGAATGGGCCGGTTCTCCCTCCCTTCGAAGAGGGCCGGGTCTGGCACATCACGAGCGCATTGGACGAAGAAACGCTCCGCGCGGTCTTATCACAATATAAGGGGCGACACGATTTTGCCGGCTTCGCGGCGAGCGGCGGAAAACCGGCTGAAGACACGGTCCGCACGATCCGGACGGCGCGTCTGAAGCGGAGGGGCCACTGCCTAACGATCGAGTTGGAGGGCGACGGATTCCTCTACAAAATGGTGCGCCTGCTCGTCGGAACGATGGTCTTGTGCAGTCAGGGAAAGATGACGGTTTCGGATGTTTTACAGCGACTCGGGGAGGGCGCGGGCGGTGGTCGCCGCCTGGTCGCGCCGGCCGCCGGACTCATTCTGGTGCGAGTTCGGTACTAAGTTTGCTTTTAGGTCGTCCGGAGAGCGGGACGGCTCGAGGGAAATTCGATTGGCAGAGGACCTGCTTTCTAGAAAATATAATGCGCCAAACTGAGGAACCCATCGCTGATCTTGCTTTCGAGCAAGCTGCGCCCGGAGTATTCCGACGCGCATTAGCCTGGCTTTTCAGTCAGCGTCATTTTCACTTCAAGCTCCTTTCCGGAACGGCCGCCGGAGTTCTCGTTATCACCCTGCTCGCCGGCATCTTTCTCTATGTCACGGTGCGCAATCATCAGCGGGAAGGACTACGCGCCCACACCATTGAGGTCATTCGCCTGAGCAGCGTCATCGAAAATGATATTGCCTCGCTCGAGACCGAGCATCGCGGTTTTCTCCTCACCGGCGATCCGGCTTACGTCGAACCGTTCGAACATCGCCGGGGTCTGATTCGCCGCCGTCTCGATGAGCTGGCGACCCTGATTCTTGACCAACCCGCGCAACGCAAGCGTGTCATGAGGGTTCAGGCCGTCGTTCAGACATGGCTGGCTACCGTCGCCTCTCCGCAAATCCAGGCGCGCTCGTCTACCAAGACCAAGACGGCCGAGACCCCCGGGGTAACGCGTGACGCCGCCGCGCCCATCGCCTCATCCGCCCTTGGAAACACGGTGCTGGATCAAGCCCGGGAGATTTTGCAATCGCTGCAGGATGAGGAGCAGATCACGCTCAACCAACGCATGGTGGAGCAGGAGTGGGCCAGCCAATCCACCCAGATCCTGGATTTTCTGCCCAAGCTGGAGCGCTCCGTCCTGGAGATGGAAAAAGAAAAGCGCGGCTATCTCTTAACCAACGAGACGGGCTTTGCCGAGGCCTACAAGCGCGCCATCACCGACTTCTATACTTACAACGGATATCTTTCGATTCTGGTGGCCAATCATCCCAGCCAGGCACAGTTGCTCGCCGAGATCCGGTCCAACGTGGAGAGATGGATCAACAATTCGGCGGTGGCCGGGATTGAGGCGAAGAACAGCAGGAAGGAAGTGACCAAGACTCCCAGCACCGACACGAGCGACGAGTTGATGACCAACATTCGCCAGATGCTGGACACCTTCGAAAAGAACGAGCTTGGGGTCTATGAAACGCGCACCGCCGCCGCCACGCGCGAGCGCATCATTAAAACTTCCGCACTGGCCGTGCTCGCCGTCCTGGCGGTCGCTCTGCTGGTCGTTTCGAACAGCTACAGCTTTGTTTTGGTCCGCCGGCAACTCTCCACCCTCGAAAGCGTGGAGACTCGCATTCGCTCCATCATTGAAAACATTCTCGACGGAATGATCACGATGGATGAGACCGGCGTGATTTGCTCGGTCAACTCGGCCGCTGAAAAGATGTTCGGGTACCAGGCGACCGAATTGCTCGGGCATCGCTTCACCAAGCTGGTGCCGAAAACTTATCCTAAGGAACCGGATGCGCAGCCTGTTCCGTGGGCCTGGGAGCAAATGGCGAAACGCACCGGATCCACCACCCTGGCCCTGGGCCGCACCCGCAAGCTCATTAGTTTCCCCATCGAAATTTCCCTGAGCCAGATGGAGGTGGATCAGAAGAAACTTTACGTGGCCATGGTGCGCGACGTGACCGAGCGCAAACGATTCGAGAAAGAGATCGCGGCCGAAAAAGAAAGCCTGGCCGTAACTCTCAGATCCATCGGCGACGGCGTGATCACGACGGATGTCGAAGGCAAGATCATCATGTTGAACAACGAGGCCGAACGCCTGACCGGCTGGACTTCGAAAGAGGCCATGGGTCGCTCGCTCAAGTCCGTCTTCAACGTCGCCATCGATCTGGCCGCCCAGGCGCGGGCGCAGCGCAGCGGCTACCGGAACGAAGCCCATTCGATCCTGCTCAGCTTGCCGGAGAACGCGACCCTGACGTCCAAGAGCGGGAACGAGTACATTATCGAGCAGGTGGCCTCTCCCATCCGCGACAACAAGAATGAAGTCGCCGGTGTGGTGCTGGTCTTCCGTGATATTACCGAGCGTCAGCGCAATGAAGCCGAACGGCGCAAAGCGGAGACGCTGGAGCAACTGGGATTGCTAGCCGGCGGCATTGCGCACGATTTCAACAACCTGCTGACCGCCATCATCGGCAATATTTCGCTTGCCTCCCTGCTCCTTCCGCCGGACAACGAACTGACCCTTCGCATGGTCGACGCCAAGAACGCTTCCATGCGGGCCCGCGACCTGGCCCAGCAACTTCTCACCTTTGCTCGCGGCGGCGCACCCATCAAAAAAACCGCGTCGATTGGCAAACTGATTCAGGACACTGTCAGCTTCTCGCTGCGCGGCAGCCACAGCCGAAGCGAATTCAACTTCGGTGCCGATCTCTGGCCGGCCGAGATCGACCCGGGCCAGATCAGCCAGGTCATCGCCAATCTTGTGGTGAACGCGGACCAAGCCATGCCTGACGGCGGGACGTTGGCCGTGACCTGCGATAACTTCAGTTACAGCCCTGCCATCGGCGCTCTCATTCCCGATTTAACGCCCGGCGAATATATCCGCATCGCCATGCGCGACCAGGGGGTTGGCATCCCCGAGGACTACCTCAAACGCATCTTCGATCCGTATTTCACGACGAAGTCAAAAGGCACCGGCCTGGGCCTGGCCACGACTTATTCCATCGTGAAGAATCACAACGGGTTAATCACGGTCGATTCCACCCTGCATGAGGGCTCCACCTTCACCGTCTACCTGCCGGCGGCCACCCACGTTGAAGTCCCGGTGGAGCAACCGGGGCCCATCACGGAAGCTATCCACGGAACAGGTCGGGTGCTTGTGGTGGACGATGAAGAAGCGATCCGCGCGCTGGTTGATTTTACGCTCGGCCATCTCGGTTACGAAGTGACACAGGCGGAGAGCGCGCTGGACGGCGTCAATATTTACCGGCAGAAATTCGAAGCAGGCGAACGCTTTGATCTCGTGATCCTGGACCTGACTCTGCCCGGAGGCATGGGCGGCAAGGAAGCGCTCAAGAAGTTGATCGAAATCGATCCCACCGTGAATGCGATCGTTTCGAGCGGCTACGCGACTGACGCCACCATGAGCCGTTACCAGGACTTTGGTTTCCGCGGCGTCATTGCCAAACCATACGAAGCAGCCGAGCTCGGGAAAATCGTGCATGACACGATCATTTCCAGCCACGTCAATTTCTCAGCCGACAACTTCGACGGGGGCCGCCTCGCCACGCGCGTGGCCTAGAGCACGGTTAATCGGCCTGCGCGGCCAAGGTTTTTCCAAAACGGTATCCGGTTTTTTCATAACCGAGCCGTTCATAGAAAGCGTGAGCATCCTCCCGCGTCAGTCGCGTATTGAGCGACAGACGGGTAAGATTTCTCTCGGCCAAGTCGGTCTCGGCCGCCTTAACCAGAGCCCGCCCCACCCGGTGACGACGGGAGTGCTCATCCACCACCAGAGCCACGATCCGGGCCGAGGGATCGTTATGCTCGTAACTCAGATGGCAAAACGTGCCAATCATTCCACAGACCCTTCCGTCCACCACGGCGACCAGCGTTCGGTAACGCGAGTCCGGCAGGATCGCCTGCAAGCGCATCTCCATCTCGGCCGCCCTGGTTTCATAGCCTAACTGATTCATGAGCGATGCCAGGATGGCGGCGTCGGAAAACTCGGCCGGCCGGATCACTACTGCCGTCCTCTCCCGATCAGTCATTCGGCTCCTCTGCTTGGAGGCGCGGCAAGAGCTGCTCCAGGATGGTGCCGATCGACTCTTCCACGGTCTGGCGATCGGTGTGGACCACGATCTCAGCGCCCTCCGGGGGCTCGTAGGGAGCATCGATCCCGGTGAAGTCGCGAATCTCTCCAGCCCGCGCCCTTTTGTAAAGGTGCTTGGGGTCGCGCTCTTCGCAGACCGCGAGCGGCGCATCCACGAAGACTTCAATAAATTCCGCGTTGCCTTCCAAAGCAATCTCTCGGGCGCGCCGGCGATCCATGCGATAAGGCGAAATGAACGCCGTCACCACGACGACCCCGGAGTCGGCCATCAATTTCGCCACTTCACTCACCCGTCGAATATTTTCGAAGCGATCCTCCGGCGAGAATCCCAGGTTGGAATTCAACCCATGGCGCACATTGTCGCCATCCAGCACATAGGTGTGGATGCCGCGCCGGAAGAGATCTCTCTCCAACGCCTGCGCGATGGTGGATTTGCCGGCCCCGGATAAGCCGGTGAACCAGATGACAGCCCCGCGATGTCCCATTTGCGCAGCGCGCGCGCGGCGCGTGATTTTTCCTTCCGTCCAGGTGATGTTTTTGCTCTTGGCCACCGTCCGATCGGTGTAGACACCGCCAAAGATAATCCCGCCGCCGAGGATCTGGCCGTTATCGGCAATAATAAAGCGCCCCAGGCTCGGGATGCGGTCGTGGTTATCGAGCACGAGCGGCGCGCGCGTCTGCACGGTCAATTTCCCCACTTCGTTCCGCTCCAGTTGCTCGCGCTTGCCGGTCTGACGATCGAGCGTGGAGGAATCCATGACCTCTTCAATGGAAACGATCTGGCACTTCACATCCTGGGTGGCCAGGCGCAGATCGTAGAGGCGCCCTACTCGCATCGGCTCCTTCGCGATCCAGAAAAGATCCGCGCGAAAACGATTCGTCTCGATGGGGGTATCGGATTGATGAGAGGCGACGTATCCGCGCTCCACGAAAATCTGCTCGGTTAACGTGATGCCGATGGAATCCCCGCTGACGGCCGCGTCGCTCCCCGCCACGTTCCAACGCTCGATCGATTGCACGGTGGATGCCTTATTGGCTGGAGAAAAGACGAGCGCGTCCCCTACTTTCAGGGTCCCTGTTTCGACGCGACCGGCCACGATCCGACGTTCATCGAACCGGTAAACATCCTGCACGCAAAAGCGCAGGGGCAAAGCGGCCTCCGATGGACTCGGCTCTGTTTGGTCGAGCGCTTCCAGCACGGTCGGTCCTGCATACCAAGGCATCTTCTGACCTTTGCTTGCGATGTTTTCACCCGCTTTAGCTGACGCTGGGATGAAGACCTGCGGCGCCAGGTCGAGGCCGACCAGGAACGTCCGATACTCGGCTTCGATCTCGCGGAAACGATCCTCCGCGTAATCGACCAGATCCATCTTGTTCACCACCACGATGAGTTGCCTGATCCCGAGCAGGCCCAACAAATAAGCGTGGCGGCGACTCTGCTCCCGCACGCCCTCGCTCGCCGCGATCACCAGGATGGCCGCGTCTGCGCTGGACGCGCCCGTAATCATATTTTTAAGGAATTCCTTATGCCCGGGAGCATCGATGATGACGTATGGGCGGCGTTTCGTGCGAAACGGGACTTGCGTCGTATCGATCGTGACGTTCTGCTCCTGCTCCTCGAGCAAGGCGTCGAGCAGAAAGGCGAACTCGAATTCCATTCCTTCCGCCGCGCACGCTTTCTCAATCTGCTCGATCTTTCCTTCCGCCAGCGAATCGGTGTCGTGCAGAATCCGTCCAATCAAAGTCGACTTCCCATGATCAACATGGCCGACGAAGACAACCTTTAGATTCTGCGCGTCTAAACAAACCGGAGACCGGAGACCGGAAACCGGAAACAAGGGTGTGCTCTTTTTCGATGCAGGCATGAGCTATTTGTTAGAATTCCTTCTTGCGGTCTTAATCGAAGAAATAGTGATGGCAATGATTTCATTCGCTTCTTTAGGCAGTTCCGCCACGCGCTTTGGGGAAAGGACGCCACGTTCGACCAGGACGTCAATCCAATGAATCGACTCGTCGCATTCTTCTTCGACAATCCCCATTTTCGCAACCAATTCGGCGCTCGAGCGCCCGCGCACCGCTGCGCGATCATTGGAGCCCACGCTAGTGGCGGAGCGAAGAGGCTGCTTGCCTATGGTTTGCGCAGTCATTGTTTGGGTAGCTTCTCAGCAAGCCGGATACACCGTATGTCGAACTGAAATGTTCGCTTCCGGAACTCGTCCGTCACTTGCCATAACAACTTTCCGGTCTCACAAAAATCCCTTTGCTCTCAGTTTCTGCATGGCGTTCCGTTCGTGGTGATCCTGCGCGCGGCCGGCCCGTTCGCTTGTCCGGGTTGTTTCCAATTCGGCGATGATTTCGTCGATGTTCGAGGCGTTGCTCACGATCGGGTGTGTGATGGCGCTGCAGCCGAGCGACCGAAAGCGTTTGCCATCGCGCGCGAAATACATCTGCGGGATCGGGATTTTTTCCCGCTGGATGTAGCGCCAGATGTCGACCTCCGTCCAGTCGAGCAGCGGTTGCACCCGGACGTGCTCGCCTTTGCCGGCGGTCGTAGCGAACTGCCCCCAGAACTCGGGCGGCTGATCCTTGTAATCCCATTCAAACTGCGCGTTGCGCGGCGAGAAATACCGCTCCTTGGCCCGGGTCGGATCTTCATCGCGCCGGATCCCTGTGATGAGCGCGTCCCATTTGTGCTCCGCCAGGGCCTGCTGCAGCGCGACCGTTTTTAACTCATGCGTGACCGTGACCGGGTCGTGCGTTTCGTAGCCGACGCCGCGGGCCCGGGCTTCCAGGTTGGTTTTAACAATGAGCGTGAGCTTGTAGTGTTTGGTGGCCCACTCCCGAAATTCCATCATCTCGGGGAATTCGTAGGTGGTGTCGATGTGCAGGACGGGAAACGGCACCTTGCCCAGAAAGGACTTGAGGGCCAGCCAGATCAGGACGTTCGAATCCTTTCCCATCGACCAAGGCATGGCGATGTTCTTGAAGGAATGATAAGCCTCCCGAAAAATGAAGACGCTCTGGTTCTCCAGTTCGTCGAGGTGACTGCGATGGTTCGTCATGAAGGTGTCGGTTATCTTCTACTTGCGGTGGGTTGGTGCAACCATAGTGTTGCCCCATGCGCGAGATTCAACCCGCGGCCTACGATTCCAAGATCGAGGGGAACATTATCTTTACCCGTCTTGATGCAGCGCTCAATTGGGTTCGTAAGAATTCTCTCTGGCCCATGCCGATGGGCCTGGCCTGCTGCGCCATTGAGTTGATGGCCACAGCCGCATCCCGCTTCGATATTTCACGCTTCGGCGCCGAAGTCATGCGTTTCTCGCCGCGTCAATGCGACGTCATGATCGTGGCCGGCACCGTTACCTACAAGATGGCGCTGGCCGTGAAACGGATTTACGAGCAAATGCCCGAGCCGAAGTGGGTCATCGCCATGGGCGCGTGCGCCTCCACCGGCGGCATGTACCGTTCCTACGCCGTCCTCCAGGGAATCGATCAACTCATCCCGGTGGATGTTTATGTTTCCGGTTGCCCGCCCCGTCCTGAAGCCCTGCTCGAAGGCCTCATGAAATTGCAGGAGAAAATCTCGGGGGAACGCTCCTTCACGGAGCAAAAACCGGAGCTGACCCGGAAGCTCGGCCAGGCGCTGGCATGACCGGCCCGGAACTGCTCCATTCCCTGAGCCAGCTCTTTGGCGCGAAGCTTCTCCAAAAAACGGAGTTTCGCGGGGAAACCACTTACACGATTGCGCCAACCGACCTCCGCGAGGTCGCCCGGTTTTGTCGGGATGAGATCTCATTCGATTATCTCGTCGACATTACCAGCATCGACCATTTCGGGGAAGAGCCCCGGTTTGAAATCGTCTACGAGCTCTACTCGATGACCCTGGCCATCCATCTTCGCTTAAAGCTGCGCGTCTCCGAGGATCCAGGCACCGTCGATACGGTCTCGGACATCTGGCCCACGGCGAACTGGCACGAGCGCGAGATCTTCGACATGATGGGAGTCAAGTTCAACGGCCATCCCGATCTGCGCCGGATCCTGATGTGGGACGGCTATCCTTACTTTCCCCTGCGCAAGGAATTCCCGCTCGAAGGTCTGCCCAGCGACATGCCGGACGTCGCGTTTACGGAGGCAGCCCCCATGGAAGGCGGACCTTTTGTGACACTTCCTTCAACGGCCACGACGAAGGATCGCGAACCCCGTTCCCGGCGTCCCGAGCTTTAGCTACCTTGTAGGGAAAGCTGCCAGCGTCCCGTCCGCGATCTAAATTTCCGGCAGCGCCGCGCCTAACAATCGCCCGAATTCTCCCGCCACCGCCTTCCCCGTTTCCAGCACTTCCTGATGGCTCAAATCCGTGGTCGAGATACCCGCGGCGAAATTTGTGAGACAGGAAAACCCGGCCACCTCCAATCCCAGCGCTCGCGCCTGGATCGCCTCTAGGACAGTGGACATCCCGACCGCCTGAGCGCCGAGCGTTTGCAGCATCCGAACTTCAGCCGGCGTTTCGTACTGCGGCCCCGGCAATCCGGCATATACACCCTGGTGCAATTTCACTCCAACCTGGCGAGCCGCCGCGGCGAAGCAATCCCGCAATCGAGTCGAGTAGGCAGTCGTCATGTCGATAAACTGCGGCGCGCCTAGCAGCGGAGTGGTACCGGTCAGATTCAGATGATCGCTGATCATCATCCAGGTGCCAGGCGCAAAACGCGGATTGGCCGAGCCGGCGGCATTGGTCAGCACCAGATTGCGCACTCCCGCTTCGGCCAGAAGGCGCACGCCCGCCGTCACTTCCTTTCCGGAAAAGCCTTCGTACAAATGTACCCGACCCTGCGCGAAAATAACTTTGACGCCGTTCATCTCGGTCAGGACAAAGCGCCCGACATGACCGGGCACGGAAGGCCGCGGAATCTGCGGCAGCTCCTCGTACGGAATCATCTCCGTCCCGGCTAATTCCGGCACAATCGAACTCAGCCCGGACCCCAGAACGACGGCCGCCTGCGCCTTCCAGTCGCGCAAGCGCTCAAGCGGGTTGTTCACGCGGCGGAGACGGGTGGCGCCGATGGTGGTTTCTTCGTCGTTGCCATGACATCGGGACGGTAGCCTTCATCCCGTGCATTTTGAAACTTCGACTCCTGCTTCGGGTAAGCGATGCGGCTGTGCAGCATCGTCATGAGCGTGAAACGGAAACGTTCCGCGATGACCCTGAGATCACCCAGGGTGAGATCACATTCATCCAGTTGACCATCGGCGATTCGTTCTTCGATCAATTCGTTGACGAGCTGCTCGACCTTTTGCGGGGTTGGTTTGGACAGGCTGCGTGAGGCGCTTTCCACGATGTCGGCCAGGCTCACGATCGCGCTCTCCTTGGTCTGCGGCTTCGGACCGGGATAACGGAAACTTTCCTCGCGCACTTCCGGGATGTCTTCCTCGCGCATGTTCATGATCTTGCCGCCGGCTCGGGCATCCTCCTGCTGCTGCAAGGCGCGCTGGTAAAAGTAATAAACGAGCGACGCGCCGTGATGCTCCTGGATGATATCGATAATGCTGTGATTGAGCTTGTGCTTCAACGAGAGATCCACGCCCTCCTTGACGTGCGCGATGATGATCAACGCACTCATAGTGGGAGCCAGGTCGTCGTGCGGATTCCGCTCGAAGTTCATGTTCTCAGTGAAGTAGTCCGGTTTCACGAGCTTCCCCACATCGTGAAAATAGGAGCAGACACGGCAGAGCGTGGCGTTCGCGCCGATCGATTCCGCGGCGGCCTCGGCCAGGTTCGCCACCACCAGGCTGTGATGGTAGGTGCCCGGCGCCTCGATCGTCATGCGGCGGAGCAGCGGATGGTTCAAGTCGGACGCTTCCAGCCACGAAATATCCGTCGTGATTTGGAAGAGTTGCTCCAGGATGGGCAGGGCGCCGCCCACCACCATGGCGGTAAGGATGCCGTTGCCCATGGCGTAGGCGCTTTGCAGCCCGATCATGCGCCAGTCGTTAGTCCCGAAGGAAAACAAATTGATGGGGCCGATGAATCCGAAGGCCAGCGACAACAGCCAGATGGCGAGCCCGACGCCGAATCCAGCGCGCACGAGTTTACTGCGGCGGCGCACCTGCAGGGTGAGCGAGACGGCGGTGAATCCGCAGATCAAACTCGTCACCAGAAGAGGCGCATCGATAGCGCCGAAAAGAACACTGCTCCAGAGGCTGACAAAAACGGCGGCGTAAAGGCCATGATTGCGCCCGAGCAAAACTCCCAGGATGAGGGGCGCGAAGGCGTAGGGCGTCATGAGTCCACCGGTCTCCGGCCGGAAGATGCGGTAATGACCGCCATTGCAGAGAACGAGCACCAGCTTGGTCACGGCGAGCTGAATCAGGATCACGCCGAAGACGAGCAGGACGCGCGAGGTGCGGGAGAACGTTTGAGGTTGATTGATCCAGAGCTGGATCAACGCGGTGGCGAGGAAAAGAAGTGCGATGACGAAGTTCTTGGTGGGCTCGGGTTGCTGGCCGCTGAAAACGAGGAAGGCGAGCCCGGCGACAAAGCCCGAAAGGATCAGCACTTTCAGCGCGGCCGCTTCTTCCATGGTGCGAAGCAACTCATTGCGCGTGCGCCGACGCCGCGTTTTCCGGGAAGCCAAACCGCGTCGCACCAGCTGGCCGCGTTTGAAGAAATCGAGCACCGCCATCTTATTTACGCGAGCCGGGAGCGGGAGATCGATGCTGTTGATAGGCGCTGATGATGGCGCGGACGAGCTCGTGCCGAACGACGTCCCGCTCGCCGAAATAAACCATGGCGATGCCGGGGGTATTCTTGAGCGCCTGCAAGGCTTCAACCAAGCCGGAGCGCTTATTCGAGGGCAGGTCGACCTGCGTGACATCGCCCGTGACGACGCATTTCGAATTAAATCCGATACGCGTCAGCAACATGAACATTTGTTCGGTCGTGGTGTTTTGCGCTTCGTCCAGGATGACGAAAGCGTTGCCTAACGTGCGACCGCGCATATAAGCGAGGGGCGCCACTTCGATTGTCTGGCGCGCCACCAGCCGCTCGATCTCTTCCGGCTCGAGCATGTCGTGGAGCGCATCATAGAGCGGCCGCAGATACGGCGTGATCTTTTCCTGTAGATCGCCCGGCAAAAAGCCGAGCGCTTCGCCCGCTTCCACGGCCGGACGCGTCAGGATGATGCGGCTGACCTGCTCCTTCTTCAAAGCGGCCACGGCCATGGCCACGGCAAGGTAGGTCTTGCCCGTGCCGGCCGGTCCAATGCCGAACACGATGTCGTGTTTTTGAATGGCCTCAATGTAGGAGCGTTGCCCGGCGGACCGCGCCACGATGGGAGGCTTGCGCGCCGACGTGCTGATCTTCGTCGCCACCACGTCGCCCAGATCGTCGTCGCGTGATTCGGTGACTGAGCTCAAAGCGTAGTTAAATTCGTGTTTATGAATATCGACACCCTTTTGCCGCGCGTTTTCCAACTGGTCAAAGACGCGCTGCGCCTGGTCGATCCGGCCGGGCTCCCCCTCTAATTTTACCCAACCTTCGCGCGTCGTCACCTTGACCCCGAGCGAATCTTCCAGCGTCTTTAAGAGCTTCAGATCATTGGCGTAGAGCGATTGCAGGGCCCGGGCGCTCTCAAACTGCAGGGTGCGCGTCTCAGTCATCGGCTAGCCCGTTTGGGCCATTCCTGCCTCGCGGTGGCCGAACCGCCACGCCTGCTTTTCGGGCCGCACACCCGTTAGCGGAAACCGTAAACGAGCGCCCAATGGGTCCGTTCCTCCGCGGATTCCTCGACCGCCACAATAATAAAATAACTGCCAGTGGCCTTCGGGATGATATGAGCGGCGGCGAAATGGCCCTTTTCCCAACCGTCCGTCTGCTCGGCCAGTTTCCCTTCGGAATCATAAACGTGGACAGATACCTTGGCCCGTTCCACCTCTGTCCCCATCCAGAACCAGTATTCGTTCCCTTTAAAGAGCTGCTGGCGAACGGCTTTCTTCTCGCCTATTCCCAGGTCGCCGCCCCAGTAATCTTCCCGCACCTGGAAACCCTCTTTCACATAGGGCTCAGCCGCCTGCAGGGCGAAGGATTGCGCATCGTCGACCGACGCGCGCGCCCCCAAGAAGGCGCCAAAAAAGAGGCCAACGAACAAACTTCGACCGACGAACGATTTAAGCGATCGCTTCATGCAGGTCCCTTATTCCTTCGTCACGATGGCCGAGTCCAGCCGTGTCGTGATCTCATTTATTTTTCTTACGGACTCAGGCGAAATGTGTTGCGAACCGACATCGATGAGGGGCTTCACCTCGACCAGTGCCCCGTGGATGTCCTTCAGGAGCTGCATGTTAAACTCGGGCATGGCCTGCAGTTTATCCTGGAAATAAGTGAGCAAATCGGGCTGATGCAGCAGTTCCGCGCCGCCCGCCGAAAAGTTCTTCGTGACGACGGAGGTCAAGACCTCGGTGCCGCGCAGCCAGCCGCCCAAGCTGACCAGTTGCGAGAGCTGCTGATCGTGCACTTCGTTCATGGCCTGTTGCACGCTGTTTTGCGTCCGATCGAGTTCGGCGCGCACGTTATCCCATTTGTTCTTGTCGGCCGATTCAATAATCGCCTTGGCGTGGGGCGTGATGGAGTTCCCCACCCCGATCGCCTTCGACAAGGTCAGAACTCGTTGACCGATGTCCTTGACGGCGGGCGCGTCTTTCGCCTGCACGGCAATGAAGCCGTCCGCGATGACCGACCCGAGAATGAGGGCGATGCGCGGCCGTTCTGTGAAGTTATTGCCGCGGTTGCTCCGCACGTAATCCTTCCAGTTGACCGAGCCGAGCTTGTTCAGCGCGCCAAAGACTTCGTTCGGAAGCGGTACGACCACATCCTCGACCTTTCGGGAAAATTGTTTGACGTCAATGTGCTGTGGCGCCTGCGACGCCTGGGCGCCCAGAGTCAGCCCGGTCAGGGCCACCGCTGTGATATGTAGATATTTAACGAATAGAGTCATCGGGAGCTTCGACTGTTGATTTCGCGTCTGTATTCAGGATTAATGGAGGACTCTAAGCAGAACTGGCCCCTGCACAAATCCGGCGAACCGAAACATTTTGACCATTTCTCATCGCCCACCCCTCGTTGTTTGGCATTCCGACGACACTTTATGACACCGGCCCGGCTGAACGCAATTCTCAAGGAAGCCGAGGGCAAGCGCCTTCTCGTGATCGGCGACCTCATGCTGGACGAGTTTGTCTGGGGGAAGGTGGGCCGGATTTCACCGGAGGCGCCCGTTCCCGTGGTGGAAGTGACGAGGGAATCGTCCTACCCCGGCGGCGCTGCTAATGTCGCGCGCAACCTGCGAGAATTCACCCAGACGGTCTCGGTCATCGGTTTGCTCGGAAAAGATGCCGGCGGCCGGCAATTGCGGGACCTCCTCGCCGCCCAACAAATCGACACCGCCCATTCCGTGGAGGACGGCGATTTCCGGACCATTGTCAAAACGCGCATTATCGCCCGGCAACAGCAGGTGGTGCGCGTCGATCGGGAAGCAATTGCCCCGCTGGCGGCCCGGCACGTCGCCACGGTCGGCGCGGCCGTGCGTATGCTTTTGCCGGAGATCGATGCCATCATTTTGGAGGATTACGGCAAAGGATTTCTCGGATCCGAACTCGTCGCTCATATCGTCGGGGACGCGCAGAGCGCCGGCAAAATCGTGGCGGCCGATCCCAATCCGCGGCACGCCATCGATTGGACTGGCACGACGGTGGTGAAACCGAACAGGACCGAAGCCTTCCACGCCGCCGGCGTTGCGCTCAGCGATCTGGACAAGGCTCCGGCCGAGGACGACGATTTGCGCCGTGTCGGCCAGATTTTGCTGGAGAAATGGAAAACAAAATTCGTCCTTATCACACTGGGCGAACATGGGATGATGCTTTTCCAGCACGACCACGCGCCGCATCACATTCCGACCAAAGCGCGCCAGGTCTTTGATGTCTCGGGCGCGGGCGACACCGCCATCGCCTTGTTCACCCTCGCCCTCTGCAGCGGCGCCACGCCCATCGAAGCGGCTGATGTCGCCAATCACGCCAGCGCGGTCGTGGTCGGGAAACTGGGCACGGCCACGGTCACGCCCGCCGAATTGGGAGCCAGTTTCCGCGAGGATTCCGAGCGTGGCTGAAGCGTTGTCGCCGGCCATTTTCATCGATCGCGATGGAACGGTCATGCGCGACGTGGATTACTGCGGCGATCCCAAAAAGGTCGAAGTATTCGAGGGCGCGGCCGCAGCGCTGGGCCAGCTGAAGGCGCGCGGCTACAAGATCATTCTGATTACCAATCAAAGCGGCATTGGCCGCGGCTACTTTGATGAGCCCGCCTATCGAGAAGTGGAAAAAGAAGTCGTGCGCCAGCTCGGAGCCGGCCTGATCGACGCCACATACTTCTGTCCGCATTCCCCCGAGCAAACTTGTGCGTGTCGCAAACCGGCGCCGGGAATGGTGCTGCAGGCCGCGCAAGACCATGCCATCCATCTGGCCCGATCCTATTTTATTGGTGACAAAGACAGCGACGTGGAATGCGGCCAGCGCGCTGGGACAAAGACGATCCTGCTCGGCACCGATTACGGCAAGTCTGCGAAGCAGGATGCGCCCGACGCGGTGGCCGGCGACCTTCCGGCTGCGGTGCGTTTCATCCTCGATCGCGCTAACGATTGAGGACCCTGTAGGGGAAGCTGTTCGCTTCCCTGGGAAGGCAACGCCTTCCTCTACAGAACGGGTAGGGACATCGCGCTGCGCTGTCCGGGCGCTATAGTCGGCCGGCGGAGCGGACGCCGCAGCGCGGCGTCCCTACCCTCGCGAAGACTTTCGAAGTTGAACAGTTGAAGGTTCGCCGCAGCTCTGTCAGCTTCGCTCTTTCTCTGCCATGCCTACGAAAGCCCTCGGCATCATCCCCGCCCGCTATGCTTCCACCCGCTTTCCGGGCAAGCCGCTCACTCTCATTGCCGGCAAACCTTTGCTCCAACACGTCTGGGAACGTTGCCGGCGCGCGCGCAGTCTCGATTCCGTCATCATCGCCACCGACGATATGCGGATTGCTCACGCCGCCTTTGCCTGGGGCGCGGAAGTGGCGCTCACCTCTCCCCATCACGTCAGCGGCACGGATCGCATCGCGGAAGTGGCGAAGTCGGCCAAAAAGTTCAGCTACATCGTCAACATCCAGGGCGACGAACCGCTCATCGACCCGCGCCTGATTGACCGGCTGGTCGCGAAGCTCCAGGCCGACCGGCGCGTCGGCCTGGTCACAGCGGCGCACCCGTTCGACACTCCGTCGGAAGCGTCGTCGCCTCACCAGGTCAAGGTGGTGATCGACCGGACGGGCCGGGCTCTCTACTTCTCGCGCTCGGCCATTCCGTTTCCGCGCCACCCGAAAACCGCTTACAAGACACTACGACACCAGGGCATTTACGGGTTTCGCCGCCAGACGCTTTTGCAATTCGTGCAATGGAAACCGAGCCCGTTGGAGCGGGTCGAGGCGCTCGAGCAATTGCGAGCTCTTGAAAATGGTGTAACGGTTCATGTGCTTCTCACGAAACAGGGTTCACCGGGCGTAGATACCCCGAAAGATGCAGCCGCGCTGGAGCGAAGGCTCGCGCGCGCAAAGCGCCGGAGCGTCTCGCCGTGAAATACATTTTCATCACGGGCGGAGTGGTCAGTTCGCTCGGCAAAGGCCTGGCCGCCGCTTCACTCGGCACGCTTCTGGAGTTGCGCGGGCTCCGCGTCGTCTTCCAGAAGTTTGATCCCTACCTGAACGTAGATCCCGGCACGATGAACCCGTTTCAACACGGCGAGGTCTACGTTCTGAACGACGGGGCCGAGACCGATCTCGACCTCGGCCATTACGAGCGCTTCACCAATTGCGTCCTCTCGCGCCACAATAATCTGACTAGCGGCCAGGTCTACGAGACGGTCATCTTAAAAGAACGTCGCGGCGATTATTTGGGCATGAGCGTGCAGGTCATCCCGCATGTGACTGATGTGATCTAGGAGGGGATTCGCGAAATTTCAGACGAAAGCAAATACGACGTCGTCATCACCGAAATTGGCGGAACTACGGGCGACATCGAAGGCCTGCCCTTTCTCGAGGCCATTCGCCAGTTCATCCTGGAAGTCGGCCCGCAAAACGTCCTCACCCTTCACGTCACGCTCGTGCCCTTTATCAAGGCCGCCGGCGAGCTGAAGACCAAACCGACTCAGCAAAGCGTGGCCAAGTTGCGCGAGATCGGTCTGCAGCCGCAGGTTTTGATCTGCCGCACGGAGAACCCGCTCGACGCGGAAGTGCGCCAGAAGCTTTCCATGTTTTGCAACGTGACGGAAAAGGCGGTGGTGGAAGCGCGCGATGTCCAGCACACCATCTACGAAGTCCCGCTTCTCCTGCACGGTGAAGGGCTCGATAAATTGGTTTGCGATCTTCTTCATCTGCAAACGCCCGAGCCCGATCTGACCAATTGGCGACGTTTCGTGCAACGCATCATCAGCCCGACCAAGCACGTTACGATCGCGGTGGTTGGCAAATATATCGATCTGCAGGACGCCTATAAATCCATCTACGAGTCGCTCACGCACGCCGCCGCCAGCCAGGATTGCGGGATCGAGCTGAAGCTGATCGATGCGGAGACGCTGGAGAACGGCGTGGACGGCGAGTTGCAAAATGTGTCCGGCGTTCTGATTCCGGGCGGCTTCGGCGAACGCGGTGTCGAAGGAAAAATCAAAGCGGCCCGGTTCGCGCGCGAACACAAGGTGCCGTATCTCGGTCTTTGTCTGGGCATGCAGGTGGCCACCATCGAGTTCGCCCGCGATGTCTGCGGACTGGCGGACGCCAATAGCACCGAGTTCAACAAGGACACGAAAGAACCGGTTATTTCCCTGCTGGAGGAACAGCGCGGAGTGAAGAACAAAGGCGCGAGCATGCGACTGGGCACCTGGCCCACCAAGATTTCACCCGGCACGCTGGCCGAGAAAATTTACGGCGCCAGCGAAGTGCTCGAACGCCACCGGCATCGTTACGAGTTCAATATGAAGTATCGGGAACAAATGCAGGCCAAGGGCTTCACCATTTCCGGAACGTCGCCGGATGGCTCTCTGGCCGAGCTAGTGGAGCTGCGCGATCATCCCTATTTCCTGGCCTGCCAGTATCACCCCGAGTTTCAAAGCAAGCCGAACAATCCGCATCCTCTCTTCAAAGGCTTCGTCGAAGCCTGCCTGGCCAAACAACAGCAATCCAGCTCAGCCCAGCGCGCGGCCTAACTCCTGGGAGATTGTCATCCCGCGTGCCCGCCGTCGCGGGAACCCGCGCCCCGCCAGCGCCGGGGGCGAAGAATCTCGCCTAGTCAGACGGTGACACGCGATATGGGTTGCGTGATCCATGGAGCGCGTGGGAGGTCCCCCGCGGGCGCTCGGGATGACAAACGCTGGGAGGGCGGCAACCCCTAAGAATATAGAAACTCAGCCTTGCTGCGACGGATACCGGGGAGCGCACGCGCCCTCGCCATCGCGAACTCGTGCCGTCTTCTCTGCACCGATGCTCACCATTTTCAGCGAACGACTGTTTCGGCGATGGCGCCGAAACCTGCACGCGAGGGCGCGTGCGCTCCCCGGGCCGAGAATTCGCCGCGCCTAGTTATATCGCGGCCCGGCGGAGGCGATCCATGATGGCTGCCCCCACCCCTTTTTCAGGGACCTCTTCGGCCACAATCAGGTCCAGATTTAAGGCGTCGAGCTCGCGCAGGAACCGAAACAGGCGGCTGGCGGCCTCGATCGGATCCCCATTGGAGCTTAAGATTCGAGCGGCGGTGAATCGATCCTTCGCAGGCAAGGTTTGCCAAGCCAGAAGGCCGACGCGTTGCCCGGCCGCGGGTGAGAATGTGTCCGCTGAGGCGATTAACCGAAGCGGGGTGCGGGGCGCATAGTGCACCGGTAATTGCCCGGGAGCACAGATTATATCTCCGGTTATAACCCATTTATTCACTGGATATTCAGATAGTTCTTCCGTAGTTACAGGACCCTGTCGCAACACGGAAATGCAGCCCTGTTGCACGGCCACGATGGTTGACTCCAGCCCCAGCCGGGTCGGTCCCCCATCAATGATCAGCGGGATGCGCCCATGCAGTTCCTCCACCACGTGCTGGGCCGTGGTCGGACTGATCCGCCCAAAGCGATTGGCACTCGGCGCCGCTACCGGGCCATTGAAAGAGCGCACGATCTGCGCGAAGACCGGGTGCGCACTCATTCGCACAGCCACTGTTTCGAGACCGGCCGTGACCACATCCGGCACAATGGGTTGGCGCGGCAAGACCAGCGTGAAGGGGCCGGGCCAGAATCGCCGCATCAATTGATCAACCAGGGCGCGATCCTCCGGCGGGATGCGAACCACCCGATCCACCCAGTCGCGCGCCGGTAAATGGACAATCAAGGGATCAAACGGTGGCCGCTCTTTGGCCGCGAAAATCTGGGATACCGCTTCCGGCTTGAGGGCATCGGCGGCCAGCCCATAAACCGTCTCGGTAGGCAAGGCCACCAGCTTTCCGGCACGCAGAAGCTCGACCGCTCGCGTGACGGCGGAGTCGTGCTCCGCGCCTAGGACTTCGGTATGCACAAGCTTTCCCGGGCCCGTCGCACGAGGTCTCCGGCTTCGCGCGTGGACGCGGCGAGCGCGGTCAGGTGTCCCATCTTCCGGCGCGGCCGGGGCTCGCTCTTTCCGTAGAGAT
The DNA here is from genome assembly GCA_038203615.1 of Chthoniobacterales bacterium. Classification (GTDB taxonomy): domain Bacteria; phylum Verrucomicrobiota; class Verrucomicrobiia; order Chthoniobacterales; family UBA10450; genus JBBRDU01. The sequence continues at coordinate 9,665 of JBBRDU010000019.1, read as the reverse complement.
GAAGATGGACGTTTGGAATGGCCAGCGCGGCCGCCCAGTCCGGTTCGCCGTTTTGCCAGACCTGTCCGAGCAGATTAGCCATGGCGGCGGGACGCAGGGATTCGGTCGAACCGAGGGCGAGCCCGCAGACCGCGCGCACATGTTGCTCGAACTGGCTCGTGATGCTGCCTTCGATCGACCAGTGGCCGGAATTGTGCGGACGCGGCGCCAGCTCATTCACAAGAACCTGCCGGTTTTTATCCACGAACATTTCGACCGCCAGTAATCCAATGACCTCGAGCTTCTCCGCGATGGCGCAGGCCAGATCGACCGCAGTCTTGGCCACCGCAGCGGAAACCGCCGCCGGCACCACGGTGATATCGAGGATGTGATCGCGATGAATATTCTCCGCCACCGGGAAAGCCTTCATCTCCCCCTTTGGATCGCGCCCCACGATGACGGATATTTCTTTCTCAAAATCGATCGCCTGTTCGAGCACGAGCTCCTCGCCGGCGCGCGTTTCCCAGACGTCGTCCAGTTCCCTGGATGCAATCGATTGCTGGCCTTTGCCGTCGTAGCCAAAGGCGGCCGTCTTCAAGATGGAAGCGCGCCCGATCAATTCCACGGCTGACTCTAATTCAGAGCGGTCGCGCACGGGCCGGAACGGCGGGAGCGGAAAATGATTTTCCGCGAGAAAGTTTTTCTCGTGCAAGCGATGCTGGGCGATCTCCAAAACCGAGCCGGTCGGCCGCACCTCGCAGTGATAGGCGCACCAGGAAATCGTCTCGGCCGGAATGTTCTCGAATTCGAAAGTGATCAAGTCGACCGCGCGGGCGAAGCGGCGAACGGCATTTTCATCCCGATAATCGGCCTCCGTCGCGAAATCGGCGAACTGCGCGGCGGGCCCATCCTTCTCCGGCGTAAAGATGTGGACCCGATAACCCATGCGGCGGGCCGCCATCGCCAACATGCGGCCAAGCTGTCCGCCGCCCATCACGCCGATGGTGGAGCCGGGCGGATAAACGCGCGTCATGGCAGGCGCTGGCGCAGGACCGTTTTCGTCTGTTTCCGGCGGAATGCTTCCACGCGCCGGCGCACTTTCGGATCGTTCAGGCCGATGATGCTGGCGGCCAGCAATCCCGCGTTCTTGGCCCCGGCTTCACCGATGGCCAGCGTCCCCACGGCCACGCCCGCCGGCATTTGCGCGATGGAAAGGAGCGAATCAATTCCTTTCAGCGCTTTCGTCAGGATCGGGACTCCCAAAACAGGGAGCCAGGTATGCGCGGCGATCATGCCGGGCAAATGAGCCGCGCCGCCGGCGGCCGCGATGATGACGCGGATCCCTCGATCGGCCGCCGCTTTTCCAAATTGAGCGAGCAGGTCCGGGGTGCGATGGGCGGAGACAATGCGATGTTCGCAGGGCACGCCGAAATGCTTCAGCATCTCCACGGCGTGACGCACCGTTGCCCAGTCGGAAGAACTCCCCATGATAACGGCGACTAAGGGAGAAGGCTTGGTGCGCGCCATAAGCTTTGCGGTAACGCGATTCACTTCCTCGCAAGTGCGGCGCGTGTAAAGGGGTTTTTGGACTTTTAAGCGGCCCAGCCGCTCATTCCTTCAAGGGCGCGATCCACCTTGTGCTGCGCAGCCTGTAAATCGAGAATACGGGATGGACCCCCGCCCGAAATCCGTCGTACTGATCGGAATGATGGGCGCCGGCAAATCGTCGGTCGGCCGGCTTCTGCAAAAGCGCACCGGCTGGCCCCGCTTCGACATGGACGAGATGATTGTCGCGCAGGCCGGCCTGTCCATTCCGGAGATCTTCGCGCAACACGGCGAGCCATGGTTTCGCAACCTCGAGACAACGGTGCTGACCGGATTGAGCCCGAGCGAACCATCCATCGTGGTCACAGGCGGCGGCGTTGTTTTGCGGCCGGAGAACGCGGCCATGCTCAAACGCATGGGCACGGTCGTCTGGCTCGAAGCAGAGCTGGAAATACTCTTGGAACGCGCATCGCGCCGCCGAAATCGACCGTTGCTACAAACCGAAAATCCGCCGGCCACCCTTTCCAAACTGCTGGAGACTCGCCGTCCTCTTTACGCCGGGATCGCGGATATCAGAATCGACGCGACCCGCCTGGGCCACGAGGCTGTGACCGATTTGATTTTGTCTGAACTCGAAAAGGGAATGGCTCCCGAGCGGAGGGTAGGATGAGCGACTTTCCTTTGCCCGAGACCGGGCGCGACATCAAGGAGGAGCTGGTTCGATGCGCGCGCGCGATCGGCTTTGACGATTGCCGCCTGGCGGCCTGCCTTCCTCCGCCCCATGCCGCGGAGTTTCGTGGATGGCTGCGCGAGGGCGCATTCGGCGAGATGAATTACATGGCGAGAGGCGCGGAGAAGCGCTGCGATCCGCAGCAGGTTTTATCCGGAGCGCGTTCCGTCATCGTGCTGGCGCTGAATTATTGGCAAGGAGCAAACCAGGAACGGGAACCTGGCAGGTTCCCCGACAGGGCCGACCGCGCGACTGGGAGAATTGCGCGTTATGCGTGGGGTGACGACTACCACGATGTGATGACGGAGAAGCTGGCGAAGATCGACCGCTTTCTGAAGCAGTGGGGCGGCGTGCAGAAATATTATGTGGATACGGGACCGGTCCTCGAGCGGGATTACGCGGCGGTAGCCGGGGTGGGCTGGCACGGGAAGAGCACCATGTTGATCGATGGCCGGTTGGGCACGTGGTTTTTCCTCGCGGAAGTTCTGACCACGCTCGAGCTCCCGCCGGATCCGCCACAAAAAGATCGCTGCGGAACCTGCGAACGTTGCATGACCGCGTGCCCGACCAACGCCATTACCTCGCCGCACCGGCTCGATGCCCGCCGCTGCATTTCTTACCTGACCATTGAACTTAAGACAGCCATTCCTCTGGAGTTCCGACCCTTGATCGGAGATCGGATTTTCGGCTGCGATGCCTGCCTCGATGCCTGCCCGTGGAATCGTTTTGCGCAGGCTTCGCACGAGACCGCCTGGGCCGCGCGCCCCTCCACCGTGGGCATGGCTCTGCGCGATTATCTCGCGCTCTCCGAAGAGGAATTTCGCGCCTTGTTTCGCAAATCGCCCATCAAGCGAATCAAACGGCGCGGGTTTCTGCGCAACGTTTGTGTGGCCCTGGGCAATGTCGGCGATGCCAGCGACGTGCCCGCTCTGGATCGAGCAGCCCGGGATCCCGATGAACTCGTGGCCGAGCACGCCGCCTGGGCCCTGCAGCAGATCCAGTTGCGCGGGAATGCCAAATTGGCGAAGCTTTCTGAATCCAAAAGCCTCGACCAAAGCATCCAATCGATGCCGTCATGAACGCGAATTGCTTTGCAAAGGTCTAACCAGACATTATTTGTGTCGCGCCTAGCCGCCCCCTCCGCCTCTCCCATGCATCAAGCCATTGCCACTCCAGTTGCCACTCCGGCGACATCTAAAAAGCGCCCGTGGCGACGCAAACGGAACATCGTCCTCGGCGGCGTCGGGCTGATCCTTCTTTGGATCATCGTTTCCATTATCCTGGGCAAACGCGAGAAACCCATTCCGATCACGACAGAAAAGGCGGTCCGTAAGACGATCATTCAAACCGTCTCGGCCACGGGCAAAGTGCAGCCCGAAACGGAGGTGAAGATTTCTCCCGAAGTAGCGGGTGAAATTATCGACCTCCCGGTGGCGGACGGAAAAGCGGTCAAAAAGGGCGATTTACTCGTGAAGATCCGGCCGGATTCCTACAAGGCATTGCTCGAGCAACAGGAGGCGGTCATTAGTTCGGCCAAGGCCACCAATCTCCAGCAAAAGGCGTCGTTGGTGAAAGCGGAACTCGATCTAAAACGGAGCAAGGATCTCTCCGCCAAGAAGATGATCTCGGACGCCGAATTCACGTCGGCGCAGGCGGCTTACGACGTCGCCAAAAACACTTACGACGGCTCGCTCCATCTGATCGAGCAGGCGGAAGCAAGCTCGAGCCAGGCGCGCGATGCCCTGTCCAAGACCACCCTTTATTCGCCCATGAACGGGACAATCACCCTTTTGACCAGCAAACTGGGCGAGCGCGTCGTGGCCACGAATCAATTCGCCGGCACGGAAGTCATGCGCGTGGCTGACCTGGACCACATGCAGGCGGTGGTCGACGTCAATGAGAACGACGTGGTCAACGTGAAGCTGGGCGACAAAGCCAGCGTCAAGATCGACGCCTACGGCGATCGGCGTTTTCGCGGGACGGTTCAGCAAATCGCCAATACGGGCAAAACGACGGGCGCCGGCACCCAGGAGGAGGTGACGAACTTCGAGGTCAAGATTACACTGGATAACGATCATGTAATTTTGCGTCCGGGCTTGAGCTGCACTTCGGATATCGAGACGAACATGGTGAAGGACGCCGTGGCGGTGCCGATGCAAAGCGTGACCATCCGCACGGGCGACAGCAACTTGAGTCCGGAAGAAATTGAAAAGCGCAAACAAAAGCTGACCGAGCGAGACAAGGGAGACAACGCTGCGGACGTGACCAACGAGCGCCAGGAGAAACAGACGCAAAAAGATGAGCGCGAGAAGTTACAAAAAGGCGTCTTCGTCAAGGACGGCAAATATGCCCGTTGGAGGAAAGTGACGACGGGCATCGCGGATGACGCATCCATGGAGATCAAGGATGGAATCAAGGCTGGGGACGAGGTCATCTCCGGCAGCTACAGCGCTATCAGCCGGAAGTTGAAAGATGGCGCCAAGGTCGTCATCGACAAGGAAGCAACCAAGTAACATCCGATGTGTGCCCGGGCGATCGAGCGAACTTCGATCCGGGGCCGTCTGCTCCGAAATTGATCATGACCCACGCTGATCTTCGCCCGCCCGGTCCCATCGTGATCGACATCGAAAACATCACGAAGGATTACGTGATGGGGGAAGAGATCGTACACGCGCTGCGCGGCGTCTCGCTGCAGATCCGGCGCAACGAATACCTCGCCATCATGGGCCCGAGCGGCAGTGGCAAGTCCACCCTCATGAACATGCTGGGCTGCCTCGATACCCCCTCCTCCGGCCACTACGAATTCAACGGCAAAAACGTGGCGGAGATGAACGACGACGAGCTCGCCGCCATCCGCAACCGCGAGATCGGTTTTGTCTTTCAAACTTTCAATCTTCTCCCGCGCTCGGACAGCCTGCGCAACGTCGAGTTGCCTCTCATCTACGCCGGGATTGATCCGGAGACGCGCGCGGAACGAGCCGCTCAGACGTTGATCGACGTCGGCCTGGGCGACCGCATGCACCATAAGCCTAACGAACTATCGGGCGGTCAGCGCCAGCGCGTAGCCGTGGCGCGCGCCCTCGTCAACCGGCCCTCCATCATTCTGGCGGATGAACCGACCGGGAACCTCGATTCCAAAACCGGCGAAGAAATCATGGCCCTCTTCGAAAGCCTTTACCAGCGGGGCAACACCATCATCCTGGTCACGCACGAAAGGGATATTGCCCTGCATGCCCGCCGCACCGTCAAGCTGCGCGACGGTCTGGTCGAGAGTGATCAGCTCAGCGTCGGACCGGAAGCCAGGGCCATGGCCTTCACTTAGGCAAGAATCGCCCATGCAACGCCTCCTCTACGAGCTCACTGAAAGTTGGAAGATCGCCCTCACCCAGATGCGTTCGAACAAGACGCGTTCCATGCTGACCGCCCTCGGCGTCATCATTGGAATTGTCGCCGTTACTCTCATGGGCACGGCGATTGGCGGCATCCAAACCGGGTTCGACAAAAGCATGGCCGTCTTCGGCGACGATGTCCTTTACGTCGAACAATGGCCCTGGCGGCAGGTCGACGATTGGTGGAATTATCGCGATCGCAAGAAGATCAGAACCGAATACGCGGAGCCGATCAACCGGATGATCGCCGCAACCGCGAACTCCAATCTGGTCGTAGCCGTCCCCAGCTCGGCCTTTTTCCGGAGCGTCAAACACGCGGATAATGAAGTGAATAACATCCTCGTGCGCGGGACGGTCTCGGATTACATCATCACCTCCACCTTCGAGTTCAAAGAGGGCCGTTTTTTTAACGACATCGAATCACGGGACGGCGCCAACGTCTGCGTCATTGGCTACGACGTGGCCGACGCCCTCTTTCCCTCGCAAAGTCCGCTCGATAAAAGCGTCCTGATCAACGGGCAATCGTTCAAGGTCATCGGAGTCATCTCGCGGCAGGGTACTTTCCTCGGGTTGTTCAGTTTGGACGCGATCGTCGTGATGCCGCTGCCGGCCTTTCAGAAATATTTCAGCGCCAAGAGCGACTCCGATATCCTCGTCAAAGTAAAGGACAAGACCCGGTTGGCGGACGCCAAGGATGAATTGACCGGGCTGATGCGGCGCGTGCGCGCCTTGCCTCCGGAGAAGAAGGACGATTTCAGCATCAACGAGCAACAGGCCCTCAAGAGCACGCTCGATCCAATCAAAAACTCCATCGCCATCGCTGGATTGTTCATCACGGGCCTTTCTCTTTTCGTGGGAGCAATCGGCATCATGAACATCACCTTTGTCAGTGTGAAGGAGCGGACCAAGGAAATCGGAACGCGCAAGGCGCTGGGCGCGCGGCGCCGCACCATTCTGCTCCAGTTCCTGATCGAATCGACCGCTCTTTGTCTCGTGGGCGGACTGATCGGGCTGAGCGTCGCCTACATCATGTGTTTCGGAATTGGCGCGGCCTTCCCCTCTTTCCCGATCAAGTTCTCACTCGGACTCGTCCTCGTCAGTATGCTCGTCTCGATCCTGACCGGGCTGGTTTCCGGTTTCGCGCCGGCCTGGTCGGCCTCGCGCCTGGACCCGGTCACCGCCCTTCGCTATGAGTGACGCAAGAGATGGAGTAATGGAGTGGTGGAGAGATAAAGTGCTGCCTCTTTCCATTACTTCAACACTCCATCGCTCCCGAAGTTCCTGCTGTTGATATGCGCTTCCGCGAAACCATGGCCATGGCCTTGGCCTCCCTCGGATCGAACAAGCTTCGCTCCGCTCTAACCATGACCGGCATCACCATCGGTGTTTTTTCGGTCATCTCGGTGATGACCGCGATTGGAGCGCTGCAAAGCTCGATTGAGAGCGGGATCAGCTTTCTCGGGTCGAATATTTTCCAGTTCGCCAAATACCCGCCTAACGGAAACGCCAGTGGCAACGTGGCCAAGAAATTCGAAAACCGGCGCAACGTCACGTATCGCCAGGGCCTCCGCTATTACGAATTGATGGAGGGAACGGCGCGAGAGATTTGTCTAAAGACGTTCGATTTCAACGGGCAGGCTGTTTACAACGGCGTCAAGACTCCACCCAGTCTGACTGTGGTTGGAAGCAACCGCAGCTTTCTTACGGCCAACGCCTACACGCTCGGCTACGGCCGTAATATCACGGATGAAGACGTGGAGTTGTCGCGCCGCGTTCTCGTCATCGGCAAGTCGATCGAGAAACGCCTCTTCCCGCACGAGTCCCCCATCGGAAGGGAGGTCAGGCTGAGCGGTCACACCTTCAACATTATTGGCGTGCTCGCCGAAAAGGGCACGTCGTTCGGGCAGAGTCAGGACGATATTTGCGTGCTGCCCATCACGCGCTTCTTCGAGAATTATGGAGAAGCGAAACGCACCGTGAATATCGCGACGCAATCATTCACGCAGGAGAACTACAACCGAACTCTCGATCGCGCCGTCGGAGCCATGCGAATCGCGCGGGGCTTGCGCGCGAATCAACCGAACGACTTCGAAATTTACTCGAACGATTCGCTCAAAAGCGCCTTTGCCTCGGTTGCGGGGGTGGTCCGGATCGGTGCCTTTGTCATCAGCTTTATCGCGCTGGTTGCGGCCGGGATTGGAATCATGAACATCATGCTTGTCAGCGTGACGGAGCGGACCAAGGAGATCGGGGTCCGGAAATCGATCGGCGCGCGGAGTCGCGACATCCTGCGGCAATTCCTGACGGAAGCGGTCTTCATTTCGGAGGCGGGCGGAATTTTCGGAATTATTTTGGGCGTGATTGGAGGGGACCTGTTGGCGGCCTGGTTGAAAGTGGACCTGATTTTCCCCTACGGCTGGGCCATTGCCGGACTGCTCGTCTGCTCCGCTATCGGCATCGGGTTCGGCCTTTATCCGGCTTATCGGGCGGCGTCGCTGGACCCTATCGAAGCGCTCCGTTTCGAGTAGGATATTGAGCGGGGGGTGCCCGGTCTTGTGCCTGGGACAGGTACGCAACTTGCGCCTCCTCGCTTTTGACATGGTCTTCCCCGCGTCTAGCCTTTCATTTTACAGCCGTTTACGTCGTGCCTAATGCTCAAACCTCAGCCGGGACGACGCCGCACCCTGCCATTCTTCTCCTCGAAGAATACGGGGCCTTGGCCGCGGCCATTAGTTCGGCCCTAAAGAAGTTCGCCCCGCTTCATTCCACCCATGTCGCCCGCTCCCTCAAGGAGTTTGAGGCGCTGGCGGCGGAGATTCGGCCAGAGCTCTTGCTCATCGATGTGGATCCACCCTGGCCCAAGCTCACACAATTGTTAGGCAAGCTCCGGACAGAACATCCGGAAACGCGCGCCCTCGTCATCGGCGCGACCATTCCAAGCCAGTTGATCGAAAACCGCGGGGCGCACCGGGCCTTGCAGTTTTTGGAGAAACCATTCGATGTGCCGGAACTGGGCGCCGCCGTGCAGGCGCTCCTGGGCCCGTGGAAGGAATTTGAAACCGAGAGCTTGCGCGGAACTTTACGCTCCTTCAGTGCGATCGACGCCGCTCTTCTGCAATGCGCGAGCGGCCGTACCGTCGTCGTGGAAGTGAAGAAGACCGGCGGGAAGTTCGGCGAATTGCATTTCGTGCACGGACAATTATTTCATGTCGAAAACGGCGAGCGCGCCGGCTTGGAGGCGTTGCAGGAATTATTCAGCTGGCCGCATCCGGAAATACGCGAGAAAGAGAACCGGGCGCGGCCCGTAGATAGGCGCACCATTCCCGCGCCCTGGAGCGAGACCTTCCTGGAAGCGCTCCATCGAGCCAAAATCCCTCGGCCTGCCGCTGCGCCGGCTCCGGCGGCCAAGCCTGCCCTGGTTCGGACAGCCGATCGCACCGGCCAGAAAATCGTGGTCGTGGATGACACCGAGATGCTCCTCATATTTGTCGAGGATGTCCTCACCACGGCCGATCCCGAGTTACAAATCACGACGGCGTCCAGCGGTTCGTCCGGACTGAAAGAGATCGAGCGCGCTCTTCCCGATCTGGTCCTGCTCGATTACAGCCTGCCCGATTTCAATGGCGATGAGGTCTGCCGCCGCCTCCTGGAAAATGAACGGACCGCGCACGTTCCCGTTCTCATGATGTCGGGGCATGTCCCGGAAATGGTGAAAGCGGCGGCGGCGCGCGAGAACGTGGTCGCCACGATCGAGAAACCCTTTTTGTCCGATGCTTTGGTCGAGGTGGTGCAGAAAACCCTAAAGGCCGCCCCCGAACTGCGACGTCGCAAAATCGCGCCGCCAAAAAAAGCGAAGCCAATTCCGCCGCTCCCGGCCGCCGTGGTCACTCCGCGTCCGAAAGAATCCAGGAGAGTTTCGCCGGCTGAGCCAGCGGAAACTCCTCGCTCCCAGAGAACGCCAAAGTTCCCATCGTCGCCGTTGCCTCCGCCAATCCTGCCGCCAGCGTCTCCGCCCGAAGTTG
>JBBRDU010000018.1:0-46291 GCA_038203615.1 Chthoniobacterales bacterium | reverse complement strand
GTTAGGCACACCACTTTAGCTGATGCAGCAAGCAATGCGAGCAACTCACTAACAGATTTTTTTTGTCCTGGCAAAACCAACTCCGGCCGAATATCGACGAGGGGCTGCAGCACGAAGCGCCGGACCGCCATGCGCGGATGAGGCAATTGCAGGCCGCTCTCATGAAGCTCCAACGCATCGGCGTAAAGCAAATCCAGGTCGATCGGCCGGGAAACATTACGGGCCGCCGGGGATGCCCGCCCCAGGGATCGTTCCAGCGCTTTGAGCTGCCCCAGCAACTCCGCCGGATCGCCGTTGTACTCGAACTCGATCACGGCATTAAGAAATTCGCCGGCTCCCTCCTCGCAGTCCACCGGAGCCGTCACGTAAATGGCCGAGGCCAGGATCGGGGCTTCCACCCCTTGCAGGTGCCCCAGAGCCGCTTTGGCCCGCCGCAAATTCTCCAGCCGATCGCCCAGGTTGGAGCCCAGCGCGACACCCATTCTCATTTTGCGTCCGCTAATCCCAGCACATTCTCCATCGAGTAAAGACCGGGCGCGCGTCCCACCGCCCAGTGCGCGGCGCGTAATGCTCCCTTCGCAAAAGTCGTCCGGCTCGTGGCGCGATGGGTCAATTCCAGACGCTCCCCTGTCCCGGCCAAGATAACCGTGTGATCTCCCACCACGTCTCCGCCCCGGATGGAATGAATGCCGATTTCGTCTGCGCTTCTTTCGCCCAGTTGACCCTCGCGCCCATGGCGAGTCTTCTCAATCTTGCGCTGCGCCTTCAGGATTTCCGTCAGCGTTACGGCCGTTCCACTGGGCGCATCTTTTTTCATGGAATGATGCATCTCCACGATCTCCAGATCGAAGCTCGGGCCCAGCATCTCGGCCGCTTTGCGCGTCAGCCAAAACAGCGCATTCACGCCCACACTGAAGTTGGAGGAGAAAACAACCGGGACCGACTCGGCGCATTTCTCGATTCGGCGCCGTTGCTCGGGCGAATGTCCGGTCGTCCCAATGACGAGCGCCTTCTTCTGCCCGGACACAGCGCGGCCAATCGCATCACTGGCGTCCGCATGGCTGAAGTCGATCACGACGTCGCAGTGCGAGAGGGCTGGCTCGATGGCATCACCAATCTCGCACTGTTCGACAATCAAGACGGTGGCATCCCCATTGGCCGCTTCAATGATGGCCTGCCCCATGCGGCCCGCTGATCCCACCAGCAATGCCCGCACCGGTGCGCTCATTTGGAATGGTCGAAAGCCTCGAGGGTCTTGCGCAAACGAGCCGTGTTCGCCTCCGTCATCTCGCACAAGGGCAGACGACACACGCTCGACATTCGACCCCGCCACTCCAGGGCGGTTTTGACCGGCACCGGGTTGGGCTCGATGAACAGATCCTTCAACAACGGCAACATCCGGTGATGCAACTTCTGCGCGGCCGCCATGTCACCGGAGGCAAAGGCCTGCACTAGGGCGCTGATTTCCGCCAGAATCAGATTGGACGCTACACTCACCACGCCGACCGCGCCCACCGCCATGAACGGCAGGGTCAGCGAATCATCCCCGCTTAGAATCGTAAAGGTCTCGGGCAAACGCCCGCGCAACTCACTCACGCGCTCGACGCTCCCGCTCGCTTCCTTGATCGAAACGATGTTCCGGCAGGCTTCGGCCAAACGAACGACCGTATCGGCGTTCACATCCACCCCGCACCGGCCCGGGATATTGTAGAGCATGATCGGAAGCGATGTCGCATCGGCGATGGCCTTGAAGTGGCGAAACAAACCTTCCTGGCTCGGCTTATTATAATAGGGCGAAACGACCAGCGCCCCATCGACGCCCATTTGTTCTGCTCGTTTCGTCGCCTCGATCGCGTCGCGAGTGGAATAGGAGCCCGTTCCGGCCAGGACCGCGCCATGCCCCTTGCTCATCTCCACGCATTTCCGAATGACGCTCTCCCGTTCGTCGCGCGTCAAGGTGGGCGTCTCTCCCGTCGTGCCCACCGCCACCACGCCCGTAACGCCGCCGGCAAACTGCGCTTCGAGCAGCTTTCCCAGCGCTTCCACGTCAATCCCCTCCCCACGAAAGGGCGTCACCAGCGCAGTAAAAGTGCCGCGAAACATTTAGGATTTCTTATCTGTAACGAAACAGAAGCCGTAACTACAACTCAATCGTTCCCTCAAAAACAAACTCGGCTGGGCCGGTCAAAGTCACGCCACTAAATTCGCCGCCGTTGCGCTGAAAGCCGACCTGTAACTCGCTGCCGCCGCGGACCAGCACGCTAATGGGACCTTCCGTCTTTTCCGTGGCTGAAAAAATCAAGGCGCTCGCCACCACCCCGGTGCCGCAGGCCAGCGTTTCGTCTTCCACCCCTCGTTCGTAGGTGCGGATGGCGATCCTCTTCGGGCCACGTTTCTCCAGAAAATTCACGTTCGTGCCCTTGGGGGAAAACATGGCGTGACGCCGGATCGCGGCGCCATCCCGACGCACGTCGATATCTTCAATCCGTGGGACCGGCACGACCACGTGCGGCACCCCGCTATTGATAAAGTGGATCGATTCGTAATCCGTAACTCCAGACAGAGAAAGACTCAACCGAAGGTCCTGCGGCTCGCTCATCTGCAGCGTGACGGACTCGCCGTGCAGTTCGGCGCCAATCACTCCGGCTGGTGTCTCGAACGAAATCTGGCCGGCCGCTCCCGCCACCTTATGGGCATAACGGGCAAAACAGCGGGCGCCGTTTCCGCACATCTCCGCCTCGCCTCCATCGGCATTGTAATAACGCATGCGGAAGTCCGCCCCATTCGCCGCTTTTTCCAGAAGCAAAATTCCATCCGCGCCCACCCCGCGGTGGCGATCACAGATCCGCGCGATCTGCTCGCGCTCCAGCTGAATTTCACCGCGCCGATTGTCCAGCAGGACGAAATCGTTGCCGGCGCCATTCATCTTGGTGAATCGGAGCATCTTCCCCGTCTAACATATTCTCTGCCGAAATCCAATGGCGGCGGTTCGTCTCGGAGCTGCCGGCAGGGCAAAACAAGCACTCTCCCCGGCAAGCGGAGCGCTTGCTGAGGTGGATCGGGCGCTCCGAGCACGATGCTAAACTTCAAGCGGCTGAAGCCGCTCACTTTGAGCGCCGATGAATCGGCGCTCGGGCTTTACCAACGCCCTTCGCCACGGCGAACCTTCGGTCGGAGCGGTCGTTCCACCACCCTGAGCGTAAACCCGCCCAGGTGGATCGGGCGCTCCGACCTGTCCGCCGTGGCGGAGCACGATGTAAAACCTCAAGCGGCAAGGCCGCTCACTCTTCCCTCACCCGACCACCGATTTCACCGCCTCAATCATTGGCCTCACCGTCTCCATCACCTTCTCGATCAGATCAGGCTTCGCGCCATGCTCGCCAATTTTCGCGACAATCGCGCTCCCCACCACGACCGCGTCCGCCTCCTGCGCCACCTCGCGCGCCTGGGCCGGAGTGGAAATGCCGAAACCGACCGCGATCGGAAGAGACGTCTGCTGGCGCAGGGACGCCACCGATTTTCCCAGGGATGAAGCCACGCCATCGCGCGCACCCGTCACGCCTTCACGCGACACATAATAGATGAATCCTTGGGCTGCTTGCGTGATCCGCTGCATGCGTTCGGGCGGAGTGGTAGGCGCGATCAGCCGAATATGAACGAGATGAGTCGAGGGAACGCTGACATCTTCCTCCGGCGGCAAATCCAGAATGAGCAAACCATCGACTCCGGCGGACTCCGCGGCCCCATGAAAGTCATCCCATCCGAATTGAAAAATCGGGTTCATGTAGGTGTAGAGAACAATCGGGATCTGCGATGTCTGTCGGATTTCGCGGACACAATCGAGCACACCACGCACGCTGGCGCCCGCGGCCAGAGCCCGTTGCGCCGCCAGTTGATTGACGATTCCATCGGCCAGCGGATCGGAGAAGGGAAGACCCAGTTCGAGAATGTCGGCTCCCCCTTTTTCCAGGGCGCAGCTCAGCTCCACCGTGCGCGACAAGGTTGGGTCCCCTGCGCAAATGTAGGGGATAAACCCTGTGCGCTTCTCGGTGCGCAGGCGTTTGAAACAACTCTCGATTCGATTTGGCATGTTCAGCGTTGATCAGGGATCCGTGGCAACGTTACAAAGGAATGGCCTAGTCCTGTAACCTTGTAACTCTTTTCACTCGTAACTCCAATTTGAGTTCTACTCTGCTCAACGGCCTCATTCTCGGTTGGTCCGTCGCCTGGCCACCCGGCCCGGTCAACGCGGAAATGATTCGACGCGGGCTCTTGCCACCCACCCAGGGCGGCGGTTTCTGGTCCGCCTGGCGCATCGGTCTCGGGGCCTGCACCGGGGATTTTCTGTGGGCGCTCGCCGTGACCGCCGGCGCCGGAGCCTTGCTTAACAAACCGGGCGTCCGTCTTGCGCTCGGCCTCGTTAGTTTCGGCTTGCTCCTGTTCCTCGCGTTCACTTTCTCGCGCGCAGCCTGGAAAAGCGCGCACCTCCAGTCGGTGAGGCGAAACTCTATAGCTTACCCGCCGCGGCGGGAGCCGTCGAATACGGCGCCCGATTCAACCCCGGACCCCGGTCCGCGTCCCGGCCGGCGCACTTACCTTCTCGGGCTCGCCTTCGCTCTCTCCAGTCCATGGAACATCGGCTTCTGGCTAGCCGTCGTCGGAAGTCAACAAACGATGACCACCGAGCACTCATTCCTGCACTCGTTAACCCTGGCCGGCGCCGTCGTGCTCGGCGCGATCGCATGGACCATCGTTCTCTGCACGGCCATCCGTGGCGGCGCGCGCCTCTTTGCCCGCCCGAGCTGGCAGATCTGGACCCAGGCGCTCACCGCCGCAGTCATGCTCTATTTCGCCGTCAAACTGGCTGTGCAACTCTTTGCCTTGTCATCCTGAGCCCGCGCAGACGGCGTTACCGGGCTTGGAATTCCCCCGTCATCGACCGTGACCCCGGCAAGCGGAGCACCTGCCATCCGATGTCAATAGAGCGGCTCCGCCGCTTCTCGTTAACAACGCCCTCGGAGAGGTCGTTCCACCTCGCCCTGCGCGTTGGATAGGCGGGTGTGCCAAACGCCTATCCAATCCAACAGGCGGTTGGCACAACCGCCTCTCCCTTTCGAGATGGAGGGCGCCGCGCCGTCGGCGCCTGATCCAGGCGAAAAAGCAACAATAAGACGATATAGTCGGCTCGACGGAGTCTGGCCCCACCGGCGAAAGGGAGGGACGCCGCGCTACGGCCTCCGCCCCGCGGGTAACCTCACCCGCCCAAGCACTCACTCGATTAAGGTGAGCGCAGCCAAAAATTTGGTAGACTATCACCCCCGCGTTAGGTGAAACGCCCAACGCCCGCCAAGATGTCAGAAGAAAAGAACATCACGATTAATGAGATCTATCACTCCATCCAGGGTGAGAGCACCTGGGCCGGACGCCCCTGTGTCTTTGTCCGGCTGACCTTCTGCGATTTGCGCTGCACCTACTGCGACACCGAGTACGCCTTCTACGAAGGCAAAAAACAACCGCTCTCCGAGATCGTCGCGGCGGTCCTCCAGTTCGATTGTCCCCTCGTCGAAATTACGGGCGGCGAACCGTTGCTCCAGAAACACGTCCTGCCTCTCATGTCCATGCTGGCCGATGCCGGCAAAACCGTGTTGCTCGAAACGAGCGGCGCGCACGACATCTCCGCCGTCGATCCCCGTGTCCATCGCATCATGGACCTGAAAACGCCCGGCAGCGGCGAAGTAGAGCGCAATCTCTGGTCGAACATCGAGCACCTGACGAAACGCGACGAAGTAAAATGCGTCATTGGCTCGCGCGAAGATTACGAATGGTCACGCGAAAAGGTTCAACGCTACGATTTGTCCAAGCGCTGCCACGCCGTTCTCTTCTCGCCCATCTTCGGCCGCATCGATCCCCGCGAAATCGTGGAGTGGATCCTGGCCGACAATCTGGACGTCCGCTTCCAGCTCCAGATGCACAAATTCATCTGGACCCCGACGCAGCGCGGCGTCTGAGGCGGCGCCCTTTCGTCCACCGAGGTGGAGCGAGAATTCCGGGGAGCGCAGGCCGCCGGCCTGCAGCGCCGGGCAGCTTGCCCGGCGCGACGTTTGATCAGGCGACGGGACCTTATTTTGCGCCATCGAGGATGTTCGCGGCCAGGCTGCCGCGAATCGCGGGCAAGGCTGCCTGCGCTCCCCAGAGTCCGGAGGGGAGGCCCCCGGGGGGCGCCGGCAACACTCGCGCGCGTCAAGATGACAATCCGCCTAAGACAGTGTTATCCTCGGCCTCATGCGTGCGCGATTGACCAAGGATTTCACGTTTGAAGCCGCCCAGACCCTCCCGAGTGCCCCCGAAGGCCACAAATGCCGCAAGATGCATGGGCACAGTTTCAAACTGGAAATTTCGGTGGAAGGCGAAGTCGATTCGAAGGTCGGCTGGATTTATGATCATGCCCAGATCAGCGCAGCCATGAAACCCCTCCTGCAGAGGCTCGATCACTCTTACTTGAACGAAATTGAAGGTCTCGAGAATCCGACCATTGAAAACATGGCCGCCTGGTTCTGGGAGAAGCTAGCGCCGCATTGTCCCGGCCTCTCCGAAATCGTGGTGCACGAAACGCCCACCGCCCGCTGCCGTTACCGGGGCGCATGAGAAATGAAGGCGGCGCCAAAGTTATGGGTGATCCTAGGCCGACCCGTCCGTCTCGCGAACGCCCTCATCGCCGTGCAGGCGCTCCGCGATTTTTTCCCGGGCGGCTGTCATTTGCTCCGGGATGAATCGCAATGGTGGGATCGCGCCCACTGGCAACCCTACGCGAAATATTTCACCGCCATCCATGCGTTTCCGCGCGTCAAAACCTGCCGCGGCCTGGTCGATCTTCCTCGTCTCTACCGCGATACAGCCGGTCGAAAATCCGCCGTGGCCAAGCTGCCGATCAACCCGGATTCGGACGTCCTCCTCTGCCTGGCCAGCGTCATGAGCCTGGCCAATGCCGCCGTTTCCGCGCATCCGAAGGTTTACAAGATTCTTGGCATCTCGAAATCGGGCTATGACGGACTGACCCGTCACCCGGACCGGATGCGCTTCCGTTTTACGACGTCGGGCTGGCTGCAAAATCGCGTGATCGAGCCGCTGGCCGGCGTGGAGAGAACGATCAACTTTAAACCGCGCCTCAATCCGGGCGGCGACGGGGTGCGCTTGGTCCGTCTGCAAAAGGAACCGAGCGAGATTTACCATTCGGTCATCTGCATGAGCAACACCGGGCGCGAGCTGCCGGGTCCTCAGGCTGGCGAAGGATTGATCGCGGCGCGGTTTCCCAGCATGGCCGAACTGTCCGAGCTGCCCGCCATTGAGACAAAAAGCGGCCAACGCCATCGCGTCCTCTTTTTCGGCACACCGTTTCTATTGATCCATAACCTTGCGCCCGACGTTTACATCGAAAATCTGAACCGGTGTCTCGAATTTCTGCGGCGCAGTTATCCGAACGCGGACCTGATTTATCGGCCGCACCCGATCGAGACAAACGAAGCCAGCCAGCTGCGACTACAGGGCTTTCAAATCGAGAACGACCGCGAAGCAGCCGAATTGTATTTCATGCGTCACTTTGCCGCGATCGACGCGGTTTATTCCGTCTCTTCCACGGTTTCGCGCACGGCTCTCAACTATGGATTGAACGCCTATTCGCTCTGGCGTTCTTTCCCCTTTCCCGAGACCGCCGCGAAATTCTTCGAGAGAATCATGGGAGAAGTGCCGCCCGAATTCGACATTCGCGACCTGGCACAACCGCCCATGGTCTATCAAGGCTCCCGCACAGTCGAGCCGGGCACGCGCAGCTTCGGCGATGCGCTCCGGCTGGTCATGGAGCAACGCTCCGCTGTCGTTAGGTGAGTAGAGGTTCCCGCGGGAAAACAGGAATTAATTCGACAGGATTAACAGGATTCCCGGGATTGATTGAGATGATCCAATTTTCATCCTGTAAATCTTGTTAATCCTGTCTAAGAAGCTGCTAATGTTTCGGCGCGCGCACCGTGCCGGTCTCGATGGCGGTCTTGCGCTGTTCGACGATACGATTGGCGGTTTCCTCGACCATTTGCTCCAGTAACATGCGCAGGTGCGTGTTCGGCCGATAATCGGCCGGGGCGATATGCTTGACCCGGTCGGCGTGAGCGGAGAGCTGATAACATTTCCTGAAACCGGCCCGCAGCGGATCATCCGGGTTATACACCGCGATGGCTTGCCCGCCGTTCTTCTTCATAACGGTGAAGCAAGGCACATCGGTCGGGCCGTCTCCGACGTAGATCATGTTCGCGAACGGAATGGGGCGGATCTCCGGGTCCATGTGGTCGTTCACATCCTGCGACATATTGAGCAGCCCTTTATTGATGCGAAAGAGGAACTGCGTTTTCTGCGTATGACTGATAACGCGCTTAGGAAACGTGATGCGCCCCTGTTCATCCTCGTCGAATTCGCATCCAAAAATGGCGCGCACGTACGGTTGCAGGCGACTGCCTTCGATCAACACCTTGATGCCCGATGAGATGATGTAATGCTCCACCGTGATGCCGTTAGCCACTTGCTCGGCGGTCAGAAGATCGTGGGCGAACTCATCGAACATCTCGGGCAGCCCCTTGTAGAAATTAAGTTTTCGCCCGAGTTCCTTGAGCGCTTCGTTGGTCGGGCGATCCATACCGAGCTGATCGAGCAGCACTTTCATGTAAGCCAGCTCGTTGTCGTAGCCATTCTCGCGCACCAGCTCGGTGCAGCGGCGCCAGAATTTCGCGCCGTCGATTCCGAAGGCGGGAAAAACCACTTCGTCCTGCATGTAGCTTGGACTGAGGGTCTGATCGTAGTCGTAAACGATCGCGATGGTATTTTGCGGCATGGACATGGAGCAGTCGTTCAGCGCTAAGAGTTAAACAGTTGAAGCAGAAAGACAAGGTCGCTCTAACGCTTCATCGCTTGATTGGCCCCGATATGCGAAAAGAAATCGTCAAAGAGCGCGTCGTAAATATAGCCGCGTTCCGGATGATATTGCACGGCTAAACCGAAAGGATAATCGCGCAGCCGGATCTGCTCGATGACATCGTCCGTGGCGCACCACGCCTCCACCTCGCAACGGTCGGCCACCCGTTCCACCGCCTGATGGTGGGAGCTATTCACACTCGCCAGCCGATGCTTCGCGCCGCGATCCGTGCGGAGCGCCTGAACGTCATGATCCTTTTGCTCAGCCAGGTTATGCCCGGGAAGATCGAGCGTGAGCGTTCCACCAAGCGCGACATTCAGGATCTGCATTCCTTTGCAGATGGCGAAGACGGGCAGCTCGCGGGCCACCGCGTTTTGGATCGCGCCTATTTCCCATCGGTCGCGCGTGACATCGGGATTCTTCACCAGCGAAGGATCCGAAACCTCCTGATGCAGGAACTCGGGAGCGACGTCGGGGCCGCCGGTCAGGAACAGCCCGTCCATCTCGTCCAGCGGAACGTCCCTGGTTAGGGCATTCCAGATTTTGACGTGTGGATAGTGGGCAAAGATTGGGTGGAACCACCTCTCGTCTTTGGCGCGCAACCAGGTGGCAAGATTTGGCATGGCCGAATTTGCGACCGTTCACGCGAATGTAAAGCGACGGCCCCTGACAATGGAGGCCATCAATTCGCCACAGATGAATGGAGCGAAGGGCACGAGCGACATAGCAGGCAAAGCCGCGACGGGTAGCGGCGAGGGAGGCGGGAGCCGAGCGAGTTTCAACACAGATAAACACGGATCCGGAAACATCAGCTCATGATGAGCGGCTGCGCCGCTAAAGGCCTTAGCAACGCCCTCCGCCACGGCGGATAGGTCGGAGCGGTCGCTCCACCACTCTGGGCGCGAACGGGCCAAGGTGGATCGGGCTCTCCGAGCACGATGTCACGCACGAGCGGCGCAGCCGCTCATTTTTGAGCGCCCGCGTCGAATGGAAGATCTGCGGAGCGGACGGCGCAATGCGCTGGCCCTACAAGCCCATTAGCTCGCGCACGTACTTCACGGGCGGGCTGCCGTAAGCCAGCACCTGGTCGTTGTATTTTTTCAAGTCAAACGACGCGCCCGCTTTCGCTTTGGCTCGTTCCCGCAAATCAAGATGCTCCGTCACCCCTACGAAATAAGTCGATAGCTGCGATGAGGTCAGCCTGGCCCGCTTCCATTTGGCCACCGCTTCCCCCTCCTGCTGGAATCCTTCCTTCATCATCAAATCCATCGCCTCCTTTTCGCTCATGTTCCCGGCATGAATGCTCTGATCGAGAATGGCGTTGCAGATGACGCGCAGCCGCATCTTGAGCTGCTGCATCTTGACTTCCGGTCCGCCGTAGCCCGCTTCCGCCATTATTTGCTCGGTGTATACCGCCCAGCCTTCGATGAAGGAGCCGCTCTGGAAAATCGCGCGCACCATGGTGGGCGCATGAAACTCGTTGGAGTGCGCCAGTTGCAGATAATGGCCGGGCATCGCTTCATGCACGGTCAAATCGCGGATCATGAAATTGTTATACTCGCGAAAAAATGATTCCTTGCGCGGCTTCGTCCAGTCTTTCGGGGTCGGCTCCACCGCGAAGAACGTTTTGCCGTTCTGCTCAAGCGGCCCCGGTGAATCACAGTAGGCAATCCCGGTCCCGCGTTTGAATTCCGGCATCACGATCACGTCGAGCGGCTTTTCCGGAACGGTCATTAGATCCTTCTGTTTGACGTAATCGGTCGCTTCCTTCACCACTTTCTGGCAGTCACCCACGATCGTGTTGTCGTCGGGATGCTGTTCGGCCAGCTTGTCCAATACCGCTGTGGTCACCTTCTTCTTATCGGCCAGAGCGACTGGATCAGCCTTCGGGAAATACTGACGATAAAGGGGCAGCGCCGTTTCGTAGATGGCGGCCTGGGTCTGCTTTAAATCGGCCTGCGCCCGCTTCATGATTTCCTCCATGGAGAGATCGGAGGAGAGGGCGAAGCGCAATTTTTTGCGGAACTTATCGGCGCCGATCCGGAAATTTCCGTCCGAACGCGGCAAAAGATCCTTTTGCAGCCACTGCTTGTATTCTTCCAGCGCCCTGGCCGTCTTCTCCTGCAACGGAGCGAGTTCCTTCTTCATCTGCGGTGCCTGATCGAGCAATGGCGCCAGGCCTTCGCGCACGAGCCCGACCGCTCCCTGGATTTGTTCGATGGCCGTTTCGGTATAGACGCGCGGCGGATGCTGCAGATTTTTCTCAGCCTGCTCGATCACGTGCGGGATCGCTTCCATCCGTTTGCGCAAGCTGGGGATGCGTTTTTCCGGCGAATCGAAATCGCGCGCCACCAGCAGATAAAGACTGTTGGCCAGGCTCTCGTTGTAAACGAGCGGATTCCAGTCGGATTCCTTAAGCTCTTCCAGCTCGAAGACCCGGCCCTCCACGTTCTCCCGCAGAATTCGAACGTCCACCTGGTTAGGCCCGGAGAGTTTGGCAGTGTCCTCGAAATCCTTCAGCGCCGCCCGGAACTGTTTTTCCCGGACGAGCAGCCGGTCGCGATTCGAAGGGGAATAATCGCTCAGCTGTTCGTCAAAGCGATGATCGCCGAGCTGGGTGGCGGCCTCGGGATGCGAAGCGAGGAAGCCTTCGATATAATCCTTGGCGATCTTCTCGAACTCGTCGTCCGCCGGCGTGGCGAAAGTCGAAGTGAGCGCGAAGGTTAAAGACAATGCGACTGTGGTGATGCTCGTTGCTTTCATGGGTTCTAAGTAGGTGCGCCGCCCGATAGCAACGGCTCGACGGCACGTTCTTCCAAAGAGGCTTCCTGGGACTGAAGATAAGTTCTTCCCTTATAAAAGGAAGCCACGATGACGAAAATAATGGCGGCGCCGAACATCAGCTCGGCGAAAAACATGTAGTAATGCTGGTCGTCCAGTTTCGATGATCCGTCCGGGTTCCGGATGAAATAATTGACGCCGGCGGTGAAGAGGTTACCCATCGAGACGGTGAAGAGCCAGAGCGCCATGACCGCGCTCTTCATTTTGTTAGGCGCCTGCGTGTAGGAAAATTCCAGACCAGTGATGGAGACCATCGCCTCGCCCAGGGTAAGAATGACATAGGCAAGAAACTGCCAGTTCACGCTCGGTTTTTGCCCGGCGTCGATCATTGTCTGAATGTACCAGATGACGACGTAACTGCCGGCGGTCAGAAACAAACCGATCCCGATTTTGCGCAGGGGTGTCGGTTCAAAGAAACGACCCATCAAAGGGTACAGGACGTAGTTGACCAACGGGATAAAGAGCAGAATGAGAATCGGATTGGCCGTCTGCACCTGTGAGGCAATCAGGTTCATCCCAGCCCAATGCAAATCCATCCTCTGCGCCTGCAAGGTCCACGAGCCGCCGCTGCTCTGGTCCCAAAGCGACCAGAAAACGGCCACAAACACGTAGACGACGGCGAGTCGCAAAAGAGCACCCATCCCTTCCCTGCTAAACACCTGCTTAACGAACCCCAGGCCAGCCGGGGGAATGTGCACAAATTTCTTGCGACCGGCCCAGAAGAAGGTGGTGGCGATGACCATGGCGACGCCCGGAATTCCAAAGGCCCAGCGCGGGCCGAAACGAGGATCAGCCAGGAGGAACGGACAGAGGATGGTGGAGATAAAGGAACCGGCATTGATGGAAAAATAGAACCAGCCGAAAACCTTGGAGAGCAGGTGCTTGTTCGATTCGCCGAACTGATCGCCCACATTGGCCGACACACACGGTTTGATACCGCCCGAACCGAACGAAATTAAACCGAGGCCGATGAGCAGTCCCATGCGCGTGTCATTGAGGGCGAGGGCGAAATGCCCGAAGCAATAAACAATGGAAAGCCAGAAAATGGTCTGGTATTTGCCGATGAATCCCTCGGCCACGATCGCGCCGAGAATGGGCAGAAAATAAACCGCCGAAACAAAGAGTGCGAAATTTTGACGCGCCTCCGCGTCGCCCATGTGATCGGGCGCGCCCATCTTGTTCACGATATACTGCGTCATGAAAACGATCAGGATGGAACGCATCCCGTAGAACGAGAACCGTTCGGCCGCTTCGTTGCCGATAATGAACGGAACACCCGGCGGCATGCCGCTGATGTTGGGTGGCGAAGTTGCGTATTGGTGTTTCGCCATAAGCGGAGCTGGGTCGGCTAAGGTTTACTCTCAGGAAAGAAATCGGCCGGGGTCGGTTTGGCCTCGGGCGTATGGCCCGCGCCCGGTTCGGCGCCGGGACTGGTCGGCGGCAAAATGTGCTCTTTCTGCACTTCGGGCAGTTCTCCGACGGTGTGCCGGTCGCAGGAACAGAAAAGAGCGAGGGACGCGAAGGCGGAAACGACGATGCAATTCCGCGGCGAAAATCCCATAGGCGCAGGCAGAGTAATGTTCCTTGCGTGTGGTGCGCAAGATCAAAGGTAGGGACGCCCCGCCGGGGCGTCCGCTCCGCCCGGCACACTTGAAGCAAACGTTCAACGCTCAACGCTTCAAGTCGGAAGCTCGGTGGATCGGGCTCTCCGACCTGTCCGCCGTGGCGGAGCACGATGTCAAAACCCCAAGCGACCGAAGGCCGCTCATTTTTGAGCACCAATTCCTCGGCGCTCTGGCTTTAACAACGCCCTCGCCTCCTTCGCCGAAGCTACGGCGTGCCAGGGGAGAGGCTGTTGCACCGGTCGTCTTTCGCGACTTACCGGCATTCCTGCCTAATTCGTTGGTCCTCTCCCCTCTTGCTTTCCCGCCTTCTTCATTAGACGACTTCTTCGTGGTTTCCTGGCTTCCTGCTTCATTTTCCTAATCTCTCGCCGAAAAGCATTTTCACATTTGATTGAAAGCGGCACGAGCGAGACTACTATCGTGAAAGGTGGCCCGGTCGGTTAAAAACAATGCCTGGAACGAAGTCTTTGCCCTCATCTTCCTTGGTGTCGGCACATTGCTCTTCCTCGCCCTGATTTCTTACGCCCCCAAGGACCTTCCTTCCTGGGTGCCGTGGAGCTATCTCTCTCCCCCCAATCGGCCCGCCCAAAACTTCATCGGACCCTTCGGCGCCATCCTGGCCGGCTTTTGTTATCTCCTCATCGGCGCCGCCTCCTACCTCTTCGCCGCCATCCTGCTTGGATTCGGCGGGGCCAAATTGTTTCACCCCAGTCTGCGTGTCACCCCGCGCCTCCTCTGGATCATTCTCTTCATCGCCTCGGGCGCCTGCCTCCTCCAGCTTCAGACCCGCTATTTTCGCGGCTGGCATTCCGCCTTCAACATCCAGGGTCCGGGCGGTTCGGTCGGCTATTTCCTGGGCAAAACATTTTTGCTCAACGCCATGGGCAAAGTCGGATCCTTCGTCGTGCTCATCGGCGTTTATGTCACCAGTCTTATCCTCATGACCGGGCTGCGCCCCATTCACCTCGTTAGGCAAACGGTGGTCGGCACGCGCCAGGCCTGGCTCGGCCTCTATGAATGGCGCCTGCACCGCCAACTGCGCAATTCTGATTTGAAAGGCCAGCTCGAGATCAGCCAAAAGGAATTGAGCAAGCAACGGCGCGTCATCGAGAGGCAACTGAAGAAAAAAGGCGCTCCCGTGGCCGAGCCCGCCGCCGCTTTCATTTCGGCCGAGGAATTGGCCAATCGGCCCAAGCCAAAAGTAGTCGACACTAACGCGCTGCCCAACGAATCGGCGCGGGCCCGGCGCAAACCTTCCCTGGCCGAATTGCGCGGCCGCGACGACAAATCAAAAGCGGCGCCCTCGCTTTCGAACACCAAGTGGAGCGGGGAGAATTACATTTTGCCGGGATTAGACCTGCTCGATGAACATGACCCGGAGGGACGCACGGCGGCGGACCCGGCCGAGCTGGAGCGCGTCCAGCAAACGTTGATCGACACGCTCGGCCAGTTCGGAATCGCAGTCGCTCCCGGAGACATCACGAAGGGGCCCACCATCACGCGCTACGAAGTTTACCCGGCCAAAGGGGTGCGGGTGGACAAAATCGTGAGCTTGGAGCGCGACCTGGCCCGGGCCACGCGAGCCGAGCGCATCAACATTCTCGCGCCCATTCCCGGCAAGGACACGGTCGGGATCGAGCTGGCTAACAGCCGCAAGGTGACCGTTACCCTGCGCGAACTGATGCAGTCAGCCGATTGGGAAGAATCGAAAACGAAGGCCAGGCTTCCGCTCGCGCTGGGCAAGGATGTCTACGGCAAATCGATCATCGCGGATCTCGCCCAGATGCCGCACCTGCTCGTGGCCGGGACCACCGGAAGCGGCAAGAGCGTCTGCATCAACGCCCTCATCGCCAGTATGCTCTTCCGGTTTACCCCGGACGAACTTCGTTTCATCATGATCGATCCGAAGGTCGTCGAGATGCAGATCTATAATACTCTGCCCCACCTCGCCTTCCCCGTCGTGACCGATCCGAAGAAGGTGCTGCTCGCCTTGCGCTGGCTCATCGAAGAGATGGAACGGCGCTACAAGATTTTTGCGCGGGTCGGCGTCCGCAACATCATCAGTTTCAACGCCCGGCCACCCAAAAAAACCCAGAAAGAATTGGATGAGGATGTCGAGGCTGGCGTATCGCCCGCTCAACCACGGAACGCGGCCGGCCGCGGACCGGGGTCAGCGACCCCGGCTACAAGCATGCAGGTCCCGCGGGAAGATGAGCTCATCATCCCGGACAAAATGCCCTACGTCGTGGTGATCATCGATGAGCTGGCCGACCTGATGCAAACCGCCCCGGCCGACGTGGAGAGCGCCATTGCCCGGATCACCCAGATGGCCCGCGCCGCCGGCATTCATATTATAGTAGCCACGCAGACGCCCCGCGCCGACGTCATCACCGGTGTGATCAAGGCGAACATCCCAAGCCGCATCGCGTTCCAAGTGGCCTCCAAGATCGATAGCCGGGTCATCCTCGATGAAAACGGAGCGGATCGCCTCCTCGGCCAGGGCGACATGCTTTATCTGCCGCCCAGCACTTCCCGCCTCATTCGCGCCCAGGGCGTGCTCGTCACCGACGATGAGATCCGGCGCATCGTGGAGTTCGTGACCGCGCAAAGCTCGCCCACCTTCGATGCCGCCATGCATGAGAAACTGCAATCGTCCGCCGCCCCCACCGAGGAAGTCACGGAAGAGGACGAGGAACTGGTCGAGAAATGTCTCGAGATTATCCGCCAGGAAAAACGCGCTTCAACGTCTCTCCTGCAACGCCGTCTCCGCCTTGGCTATACGCGGGCCGCGCGCATCGTTGATATTCTCGAGCAGCGGGG
The DNA here is from genome assembly GCA_038203615.1 of Chthoniobacterales bacterium. Lineage (GTDB taxonomy): Bacteria > Verrucomicrobiota > Verrucomicrobiia > Chthoniobacterales > UBA10450 > JBBRDU01. Next base: position 30,049 of record JBBRDU010000018.1, on the reverse strand, counting down.
TATTTTGGGACCCGGCGAAGGTGCGAAGCCACGCGAGATTTTGGTCGATCTTGACGCCGCCGTGTAGCTGGCATCCCCGCCCATGACGATCGAAGGTCTCGGTAAAAAATTTCAGGAAGCGAGAACCGCGCGTAAACTCACGCTCGACGAAGCCGCCCGTATGACCAAGATCCGGCCGTCGCGCCTGGCCGAGATCGAGGCGGACGATTTCTCGCAATTCCCCAGTCTGGCCTACGCCAAGGGGTTCCTCATCATCTACGGCAAGTTCCTCGAGGTCGATGTCACCCCCTACATGGAAGCGTTCGAAGGATCCGACGCCGTCACGGTCGATGGTTATTCCTACCTGCAGGATAACCCGGCGCTCAAACCCGCCCGCACGACGGTCGTTCCCCGCCGCCCCGTCGCCTCTCCCAGTTCCGGAAAACCGACATCATTCATGCCGGTGATTTTCGCGGTCGTGGTCGTCGTGGTCGGTTATATGGCCATGAAATTGATTCTCAATATCCAACGGATCGCTCCGCATCGGGTGGAGCAGAAGTCCGTGGTTCAGGCATCGGCCCCGCCTTCCTACACCCCGGCCTCGACGGTTGCGCCCGCGCCGCCACCGCCCACGGCCACCCTGGCCCCCAAAGTTGCGGCCACTTCACCGACAGCCACATCCGCTCCGAAAGTCGTGACAGCTGCGCCCACGGCGGCTCCATCGATCGCGCCGAGCGCCTCGGCCGCGCCCACCACGGTGGCAGCCGCTTCGCCGTCTGCGACGACGACGGCGGCGGCCGAACCGGAAGTCCGCCGCGCCCAACCGGTGCGACCGGAAGATCTGGTCAAGAGTAATGTTTCCGAAGAAAGCGGGCCCAACCTCATGGCCATTCGCCCTCTCAAGAAGACCTACATCAAAGTGGTGGTCGATGGTGATGCGTCTAGGCCCGCCTTCGAGCGCTGGATCTCTCCCAGCGACAAGCCGGTTGAGTTCCGTGGCCAGCATTTTTCGGTACGTGTGCTGGATCGCGAAGCCGTCCAGATCAAGAAAAACGGAAAATCCGTTACAGCCGACGATAGCGACGTCACCATCGAGTAGTTAGGCCACGATCCGCGCAGACAGCGCGCAGTGCCGTGGCCACACCTTAACTTTTTTCAGGCGAACGACATGCCCAAGCAGAACACGAGCGAATCCAGCCAGGCGGCGACGGCTCCGCCACCGCCTCCCAAGGTGGGTATGATCAGCCTGGGCTGCGCCAAGAACCTGGTCGACGCCGAGATCATGTTGGGCAGCGTCCTGGAGCGAGGCATGCAAATCACCTCGGACGCCACGGAGGCCGATGTGCTCGTGATCAACACCTGCGCCTTTATTGACTCGGCCAAGGAGGAATCGATCGAGGCGATCCTGGAAGCGCATCAGCGGCGCGGTTTGAATAAACGCGCCGACCAAAAACTCATCGTCAGCGGTTGCATGTCGCAACGGTTCGCGCGCGAATTGCGGCAATCGATTCCGGAAGTGGATGCGTTCATTGGTCTCGATGAAGTGGCCAGACTGGGCGCGGTCGTGGAGGAGGTGCTCAAAGGCGGAGCTCACCCGGAGCGCGATGAACTGGCCTTCGCCAACGCGCGACCCACTTACATTCCGGATTACGATACGCCCCGCTTTCGCCTCACCCCGGCGCACTCCGCCTATCTAAAAATCGCGGAAGGCTGCAATCATCCCTGCAGTTTTTGCGTCATCCCACAGATGCGGGGAAAACATCGCAGCCGTTCGCCTGCTTCCGTGCTGGCCGAAATCCGCGGCCTCGTCGCGGAAGGCGTGCGCGAAATCAACCTGATCAGCCAGGACACCACCTATTACGGAATGGATCTTTGGACGGAAAAAGCCGGGCCGCGTCAGCCGGTCGATTCTTCCCGCGGACCGACTCTCTCCGCGCTTCTGCGCGACATCGAAACGATCGACGGCGATTTCTGGGTGCGCCTGCTTTACACGCACCCCGCCCACTGGAGCGATGAGCTGATCGAGACTATCGGGCAGTGCCGCAAAGTGGCGCGCTACATCGATATGCCGCTGCAGCATATCGATCAGGCCATGCTGCAACGGATGCGGCGCGAGACCTCCCGCGCGCACATTGAAAATTTGATTGATCGGTTGCGCGCCGGCCTTCCCGGGATCGCCTTGCGCACCACTTTTATCGTCGGTTTCCCGGGAGAAACGGAAGCGGAGTTCGAGCAATTGATGGGCTTCATCGAGCGCACCCGGTTCGAGCGTCTCGGCATCTTCAAATATTCGCAGGAAGAAGGGTCGCGCGCGGCCCAAATGCCCGATCAACTTCCCTCGAAAATCAAGAATGCGCGTTACCAGCGCGCCATGCAGTTGCAACAAAAGATCGCGCACGAGATGGCGCGCGCCCGGATTGGCCAGCAGGTCAAACTTCTGGTCGACCAGCCGCTCGTCGCGCGCACGGAAGCGGACGCGCCCGACGTGGACGCCCGCGTCATTTTGTCCGAGCCGGCGCCGGTCGGTGAGTTCGCGCAACGGACGATCAAAGGCGCGCGTGGCTACGATTTGCTGGCCTAGAGCGGCAGGGTGGATCGCGGTCTTGTTGCATCTGTCCAGCGACGATCCGCCTGGCACGCCATGGGCATGGCCGTGTTAGCGCCAAAAGAGGTGGTAGAGGCGGTTGTGCCAACCGCTTGTCTGTTCTTAAACAGGTGCCTGCACAAGCACCTCTACAACGTTCGGGAATTTCCCTGCCCTAGACTCCCCCCGCGCCAAGCTTGCCTTCCCGCCTGCTCTCCACAGTTAGCAGGTGACATCCTACAAGAATTCCGGTATCTTTTTGATCGTCTCCAATTCTAAATGGCCGATCAAAAAGAACCGAAGAAAGAGACCGTACGCATCACCCTGCCGCCACGCCCGGCGGGTCAGCCCGCTCCCGCCACCACTGGCCGCGATACGGTCCGAATTAATTTGCCCGCCCGCCCGCCCGCCAATGGCGTTATACCCCGGCCACCAGTCAGTGCCGGGGCTTCCGCCGCCCGGCCGCCTCAGGCGCAAACACCGCTGCCCCCTCCCCCGGCCAGGCCCGTGGCAGCGCCACCCGCCTTCCGCAAACCACCCGTTCCTCCTTCCTCTGGCAGCTCCGCCCCGCCCGCCGGCATTCCTCCTTTGATGCCGAAACCCGCGCCCGTCGCTACCAGCGTCGCCTCTTCAGCCGGGCCCAGAAAAGAGACCGCACGAATTTCCTTATTGCCCGACCCAGCGGTGCGTCCAGCACCGGTCGTTGAGATGAAGAAAACGCAGCCCCTCATCACCATGCCTGAACCAGCGACCCAAACCGCGCCGATTGCCATCAATATGGCGCCCACCACGGTGGAAACTTTTATCGATGAGATTCCCATGGCCCTCTCCTGGGCACTGCTCGCGGCGTCGATCGCGATTTTGACAATTCAGATTTGGAATTACGTTAGCTGATGGAGAATTCTGCGACGGTCGAGCTGAACGAATCGAATTTTGAGCGCGAAGTGACCCACAGCGACAAGCCGGTCATTGTCGATTTCTGGGCGGAATGGTGTGGCCCCTGCAAAATGATCGCTCCGCTTCTGGATGAAATTGCCAGGGAAAAAGCCGACGCGGTCAAGATCGCCAAGGTCAACGTGGACCAGAATCAAAGCCTTTCCTCGAAGTACAACATCCGCGCCATCCCTTCGCTGCTCTTCTTCAAGAACGGCCAACTGCGTGACCAGGTGACCGGCATGACGAGCAAGAAAGATTTGCTCGGCCGGATCGAGGCGTTGGCGTAAGGACTTCTGGACTGTAGGGGACGATGCTGTCGTCCCATAGGAACCAAACTGGAAGAATCGGTTGGTTGTATCGCAACAGACTTTTCTTTAAGTGCGGGTTTAATCTAAAAAGGTGGAATGCGTGGCATCCGGGGCCGGGCGCTGTCTCAACAATCACGCATGCCATGGAATAGCATTCTCGCTGTCGACCGCTTTATGGAAAAGCGAGCCGGTAGAATCTCTTCGGGAAACTGCCTGCGTTTACATCCTCGAACTGGAACGCTCCGATCGAGGCGGCCGTCGCACGACCCATGGTGGCAAAGGCTGTGACCAAGTCTGGAGAAGCCTCAATGCGCACGGAGAGGTTGGATTGGTTTTGCCCTGGGAGAACGATATGGCCATTTCCCAGACGCGTGCTGGAAATGATTTTAAACTGTCGGATCGAAGACGTATCCCTGCGCCACATTACTCAGGTGGTAGAATCAAGCTGGATTTCCCTTTCGTTGGGAGATTTTCCGGCTCTCAAATCCATCCGTGGCCAGAGTTGCTGCGATCTACCGTTGAAACTTCTGGCGAAGCATTGATTACAGATGCCGGGAACAACGATTTGACGAAACACAAATGATTTAGACATGAGCTTCGCATGAAATGTTACATGCCGTTCAAATGACTCAAATATTCCGTGAACGAACAACAAAAAGTTAGAACTGCGCCCGGCGGGGGTCGAACCCACAACCTTCGGCTTCGGAGGCCGACACTCTATCCAGTTGAGCTACGAGCGCGTAAGAGACGAAAACGAGCCACAGATTGACACGGATTTCCACAGATAAAAGGCGGATCAATTAAAGCCGGGTGGAGCGCCCGTGAAAGCGGCGTTCTGCCACCAGACCGCGTTGGGAGAGGCGCTTGGGCCAAGCGCCTGTCCATCCGAAGCAGGCAGTGGCACAACCGCCTCTCAACTTTCCGGCCGGGAAGGCGCCGGGCCGCCTGGCTCCCGCCAACAATCCTACCGACGACGGAATCCCGCATCTTTCGGTTGATTTTCCCCCTCGTTCGCTCGAAAATGACCGCCCGCCAACCGGGCTCCCAGGAGACTTATGAATCGCATTATTGACCTCATCGAAAAAGAGCAGCAAAAGACCGACGGAAACAAGTTTTCCGTGGGCGACAGCGTCCGCGTGCATACCAAAGTGATTGAGGGCGAGAAGGAGCGAATCCAGATCTTCCAAGGCATTGTGATCGGGCGCAAAGGCCGGGGACTAAATGAGACTTTTACCGTTCGCCGTATTTCCTATGGCGAAGGGGTGGAACGTGTCTTCCCTATCCATTCCCCGCGGATCGCCAAGGTTGAGGTGGAAAAAGCCGGCAAAGCCCGCCGCGCCAAGCTCAATTACCTGCGCGGCCGCAAGGGCAAGGAAGCGACGGCCGTTCGGGAATAGCAGGCGTGAATCGCCGAAAATCTGACAAGCTGAAACGCTGAGATTATTTCAGCTTTCCGCTTTTCCGTATTTCCGTATTTTCAGGCCGATGTATCGGCGCTGCGGCTTCCGCTATGAAAAGAAACTGCGCGCCATCGGCATCGTCCGCATCGCTGGCATCGACGAGGCCGGCCGCGGCGCTTTAGCCGGACCAGTCGTGGCCGCGGCCGTGGTTCTTCCCGAGAAGTTCCGGCACCGCAAACTGAAAGACTCCAAGCAGCTCGCGCCAGACCTGCGAGAGAAGATCTACGAAGAGCTGATTGCCAACGAGCAGATCACGTGGGCTATCGGCGTGGTCGATCATTCCGAGATCGATCAGATCAATATCCTGCGCGCCACCCACAAAGCCATGCGCGCCGCCATCGAATTCCTGGCCGGCCCGCCCGAACACGTCCTCATCGACGGCTTGCCCGTTACCCCATTCCCCTTTCCCCAGACCGCCATCGTGGAGGGCGATTGCCTCAGCCTGAGCATCGCCGCCGCCAGTGTCATCGCCAAGGTCACGCGCGACCGAATGATGCGTGACTTCTGCGCCCGTTTTCCCGAGTATTGCTTCAGCCAGCACAAGGGCTACAGCACCGAACTGCATCTCACCAAGCTCCATGAATACGGGCCTTGTCCAATCCATCGCCGCTCTTTCGAGCCGGTGGCGCAGCCTCTTCTCGCGCTCGCGGGATTCCTCTCGGCCTGAGCACGCCCTGGGCGCGCGCGGGGAAAAACTGGCGGCGCGATTTCTGCGCAAGAAAGGTTACAAGGTTCTTTACCGCGATTTCAAACCACGACGTGGCGGCCAGATTGATATCGTCTGTCGCGACGACGACACGCTCGTGTTTGTGGAAGTGAAGAGCCGCCGCGACGAAGAACTCCAGCGACCGGTGGACGGCATTCACGCCGATCAGAAACGCAGTATCTCGCGCGGCGCGCTCACCTGGATGCGCATGCTCGACAATCCCGACATCCCTTTCCGTTTCGACGTCGTTGAAGTGATCGCGCCGGAGGGCGGAGCCAAACCCCGGCTTGAGCTTATCCAAAACGCGTTCCAGTTAGCGAAGCCGTATATGTATTGAAAACAGGATTCAGGAACTCCTGACATGTAGACGCGGCTTCCAGCCCCGAAAGCTTTCGGGCAGAGATGCCGCTTCTACTTTTCCGCGTGACTGGAGCGTTCGCCTCCCTCCGCTGGCAGCATCCGCTCCTGCCTTCCTGGTTCCTAAATGAATTTTCTGCGTAAATCTGCGGATAAATCCTCGCCGTCGTCCTGTTTACAAGACCTGAAAAACCTAATTTCCCGCTTCCCGATCGATCTTTTTCCGCCTTGAATAGAGCCCCATGAAAGCCCTCCTCTGCGTCCTGCTTTGCTGTCTTGCCCTTTCCGAAACCATCGCGGCCCGGTCTTCGTCCAACGACGTCGGATGGCCTCCCAAAAAATCATCCAAGAAAGGCAAGCAAGCCTACACGCCGCCACCCACGCCCACGCCGCCGCCTGCGCCCTCGGTCGATCTGACAAAGTTCAGCGCCACGAACATGGACAAGATTCTGGGCACGCTCGACGTGAAAGCGCCGTTGCCCCGGGCCGAGCTGGCCCAGTTGCGGGCCTCCTTTGCCGAGCGTTTTGGCAAAGCCAACCTGGTTGAGCGCACCCAGTTCCAGGCCGCCCTCAACGTCTGCGACGGGATCACCCAGACCATGAACGAGCGGGACAAAGCAATTCTTAATCCAGCCGCCGCCAACTGGCCCGTCCGCAGCGTCCAGCTCAAACAATGGATCGACCAACTGATGGCCCAGGAAAAAGCCGCCGAGACCGGCCCGGCAGCTCCAGTTCGGTAAGGAGAGTATTCCACTTCACATCAGACCTTCTCTGAGCATCCGATGATCGTAGAATCAACGTCGGATGTCCGTTGACCATCACCCGTCTGCGATCACGCGATCGTCCGGAGCGCTTCTCCGTCGATGGGCGGTGCTGGCTGCTCTCACTCTGATCCTGGGATTTGCCGCTTTCGTGCGGATCCGGTTGATCGACCTGCCGCTCGAGAGAGACGAAGGCGAATACGCCTACGCCGGCCAATTGATGCTGCAGGGAATTCCACCCTATCAGCTGGCCTACAACATGAAACTGCCCGGCACCTACGCCGCCTATGCTGCCATCATGGCGGTTTTCGGCGAGTCCACCCGCGGGATTCATCTCGGGCTCATTCTCGTCAATAGCATCACCAGTGTGCTGCTCTATTTTCTGGGACGCCGACTCTTCGGCCCAATCTGTGGGGTCGTGGCTGCCGCATGCTTTGCGCTCTTGGCCCTCAGCTACTCCGTGCTCGGCCTGGCCGCGCACGCCACCCACTTTGTGACGTTGTTTGGAGTGGCGGGCACGCTGCTTCTACTAAAGGCGACCGACACCGCAAAGATGAGGACAATCTTCTGGTGCGGGCTGCTGTTCGGGCTCGCCTTCCTCATGAAGCAGCAAGGCGTTTTCTTCGGCGTCTTCGGGGGCGTCGTCTTCCTGCGGCAGGAACTGATCAGACGGCCGCGCGAGGTGCGCCGTCTATGGCTTCGGACGACGGCTTTTTCCACCGGCATGCTTTTGCCGTTCGCGCTCACCTGCATCGCCCTCGCCTCAGCCGGCGTGTTTTCACGTTTCTGGTTTTGGACATTTTCCTATGCCCGGCAATACGCCGCCACCACGCCGCTGGCTTACGGCTGGCTAAATTTGACGTCCAGACTTTGGATGATTTTCCTGTCCATGCCCGCCTTGTATCTGCTCGCCGGACTCGGCCTTCTTCTCCTCTGCTGGCAGCGAAAGGATCGGGACAAGAGTTTCTTCGCCATCGCCCTGCTCCTGGCTTCGTTTGCGACAGCCTGCCCGGGACTCTATTTCCGTCACCACTACTTCATTCCGGTTTTGCCGGCACTGGCCATCTGCGCCGGGGCCGCCATCCATATTCTCCACCATGACATCCGTCGCCGCCATGGGCAGACCATGGCACTGATCATTCCGATTGGTCTTTTTGTCTTCGCCACGGGCGATGCTGTTTATCGTCATCGCGTCCCATTTTTTGAAGCTGGGGCAGACGAGGCCGCGCGCAAGATCTACCTGGATAATCCATTCCCGGAAGCCCGGGAGATCGCGCGCTTTATTCGCGAACATTCGGGCGCGGCCAGTCGCATTGCCGTCCTCGGATCCGAGCCCGAAATCTATTTTTACAGCCAGCGACACTCCGCCACCGGTTACATTTATACCTACCCGCTGCTGGAGCCGCACCCATGTGCATTGAACATGCAGCAGGAAATGATTGCGGAAATTGAGGCGAACAAACCTGAGTTCGTGGTTTTTGTGAACGTTCCGAGCTCCTGGCTGCCGCGACCGAACTCTTCTTCCTTCATTTTTGACTGGTTCGAAAAGTACGCGGACACGAACCTGCACAGGGTTGGCCTGGTGGACATCTTTACGGACCAGCCGTCCGTCTATCGCTGGGAAGAAAAAGCGGTGGCCGTCACTCCCCGCTCCGGCAGTTTCGTGGAAATATTCAAACGAAACGATTTGTTTTAGGGAAGTGGAAGGCCATACCGAAGGAGCCGAGCATCACAGCGACGGGTCTCGCCAGCCTTCTACAAAGAGAATCGAAACTTCCTCTAAACGATTGACCGGCTGTTTCGTGAGGGGACCGAAACTCTCACCTTTGAGCGCGCTGCGTTTGATAAAATCGGCTACCTGCGTCGCCCAGGTAGTCGTGTAAGCATACTCACTCCAGCCCACTGGGTCAGAGGGAGCCGGGGCCAGCGGAGATGGTGGTGGCCCTGTATTTTGGAAGGGAAGAAACCCGACAATCCACACGCGATGTCCGCTTTTCAGCGTGTCGTTGATCGTTTCCAATAAGGATTCAATCGGATTGGAAGCGGTCATCTGTTCCTTCACCAGGTCGTAACGGTGAAAGGCGTGAAAGCGGATGGGCGGCACGGTATTCCACGGAGCCGCTCCGTGATAATAGCGGTGAAAGGAGACCCCCACATACCAGGGATTGACGATGATCATGTCTTCTGCCGTGACTTGTTCATTGAGCGTGCGCGCGGCAATATCCACGCTCGTCAACCGCACCGATACGGCATTCCACGCGGGCAGAAGGCTCCAAAAAAACACGCCCAAGGCGAGAATCCAGCGACCTCTCCCAGGATAAGAGCGCGGCGGCCAGGCGGACAGGCAGCCATCCATCGACATCGCCAAAAAACCCATCAGCGCGACGTAGTACCAACCATTTGTCGGGTAACGCAGAATCTTGAGAAATACGAAATACGCCGGAACGCTTATCAAAAGCGATATCAGGCAATACCAACCCGCCTGCCGGCGATCAACCTCCTCTTCGGCAGCCGGACGAAATTGAGTCGTCACAACCGTCGCCAGGGCAACGCAGGCGAGGCCGACCCACGCCCATGTCAGACCGGGGCCGGCCGTGGAGAGCGCTTCCGAAAGTTTTATCCAAAAGCGCTGCAAGTCGAAATTCGGGAGGGTGATAATAATGTTCCATTCACTGGCGCCCCGGATGGTCCAGACATACGGGATGAGGGAAAGCGCGGCCAGGCCCCCGATTCCGAGCACGAGAAACGCGCGTTTCCAATGCCGGTTTCGCACCGCGACCACGGCGCCGGCAACGCCCATGGCCAAGAGCAGGACGGCGTTGTAATAAAGCGCCTGGACACTGCACAAGGCTGCGACAGCGGCCAACGTCACGGTCCCGATTCCGGGCGCAGTCACTACTCTCCAGATCAACCCAAAGGTCAGGAGGATCAGACAAATCCCGAATCCGTAGGCCCGCATCGAGTCGCCCCACCATATGATCGTCGGACTGAAGCCGAGCAGGGCGAGCGAGACCAGCGGGACGGAAAACCTCAAAAGACGCGCGTTTAGCCAGACCGCCGCGATGATGGAGAAGCCGACGAAGCAGCCGAGCAGCCTGTAGGCCAGATCAGGGATCACTCCGAAGGCCGAAAACGCCCGGACGACGAGCAGCCATAATATCGGAAAAGAATCGTATTGCAGATGCGTCCAGACGTCATGAAGAGTCGGCATGGTCGCCAGGGCCACCGTATTCGCTTCGTCGCGCCACAGCCCACCGGCGTGGAACGCATAGAAGGCGTGCAAAAAGAGGGCGAGCCCCGTCAGAAGGTACGAGACAATTCGTTCTGGCTGTCGCGTCATGATTACAGCATTGCTCAAAGGCTACAGCTTCTCTGCCACCACCATTGCTTGAACGAAAAAATCAGAAATTCCGAATCGATAATCGACCAGTTTAAAATCCGCCTTTGCCATCAATTCTCGGGCATGATGCCTTGACCGAAGGTGCGAGATTTCGGGTGGATGCAATTGTTGGTCGTTCCCAAAAACCGAATGCATCAGTTTGTGGCACATCTTTAGAGCCAGCACACTGGTCGCGCGAGCGTGCGGCCAGAAGATAATGATTTTCCCTCCGCGGCGCAGCACTCGGCGGAACTCCCGGAGGATTTCCACAATCTCCTCTTCCGTAAAATGCTCCATGACGCCGAGGTTATAGACGCCGTCGAAACTTCCATCAGGAAAGGGAATGCGAAAGATATCCCCGTGCTTTACCGCCACAGCATGGGGGTTATTGCGGCCGTAGAGGTGGAGCGCGCTGGGGGAGAGATCCAGTGCGGTCAGTCGCATCGTGTTTTGAAAATCGGCATCTACCTGGCCGCTGCCGCAACCGGCGTGAAGCAGCGCAGCTCCGTTGGGAAAATTGCGGCGAATCGTCCGATTCAAATTCCGCCTGATCACGATCCGCCGGTAAACCCCGGCGATGAATTCGTAAAGGGCCGCTCCTTTATTTGTCTTTTCTTTCCAGTAGCTGTCCCAGTCCGAAGAATCAGCGAGGGCAGGATCGATCTCCGGCGATTTTCGCTCCAGGAGGAACTGCTCGGGCCGGCGAAAGTTCGCAAACCAGAGCTCAAAAACGTAGCGGGCACTTCGCCACGCGGCGACCGTGGACATTTTGGAGTGGCCGTAGGTCCGGGCCGGGAGCCTGATCGGGACTTCGCGAATGGCGATCGCGTTGCGATTGAAGATGTAGAGGCTCTCGAAGAAAAATGAGTATCCCTGTGACTTGATCAGCTCGAAGATCCCCCGCGCAATTCGATCCAGACGATAAACACGAAACCCGCCGGTGGCATCTTGAGGGATGCCTAGGACGCCTTTCGTCAGGAAATGGCCCAGCCGTGTCATGCATCTTCGGAGGATATTCCATCCCGGCAGGCTGTCCGCATGCACCCAGCGCGATCCGATGGAGACGTCACAGTCACCCGCCGCTTCGATCATCGCCGGGATATCAGAAGGCGAGTGACTGAAGTCGCAATCCATTGTGACCAGTTGCTCGTACTTCTGATCATAAGCCCATCCGATTGCATCGAGGTGAGCACTTCCTATCCCCAGCTTTCCCGGGCGATGCTGAACAAGCAGACGCGGAAAGCGAGCCTTCAGAGAATCAAGAACGTCCCCGGTGCCATCGGGCGAATGGTCGTCCACAAAGAGAACATCGGCATCCAATCCGAGTTGATGGACTTCCTCACACATTCTTGGGGCGTTCTCCCGCTCGTTGTAGGTCGGAATGAAGATGAGAGTTTTCACGGGCATGACGTGATCGCGCTTTTCACCGCCCCACGATCTCGATCTCAGGCAGCGGAAAGATCATCCGGCCGCCCCGATCGAGAAAAGCGGATTCGCGCTGGATGAGGTTCTCTCGGAAGTGCCAGGGCATCACAAGAAAGTATTCCGGCTTCAGAGCGTGCGCTTCCGCCTCAGAGACAATCGGTATTCCGGTGCCGGGAGTGAACCGGCCAAACTTATCGGGGTTAACTTCAGCGATACACGGGATCGTCGCGGCAGTGAGGCCGCAGAACTGCAGGATCACGTTCCCTTTGGTGGAGGCCCCGTAACCCAAAACTGTGGCGCCCTCCCCGCGCAGCGATTCGAGCGTGGAGAGCAGCTTCTCCCGATGAGCAAAGACCCGATCCCGAAACTTTTGGTAAGGCCGCAACGTATCCAGCTCCCGACGGGCTTCGTCGCCCAGGATGCGCTCAATAGCCGCGCCGTTCTCCGCGATCCGGGAACCGTTCTTCGCCACCGTCACGGCAAAGCTCCCTCCATTCGTATCATTCAATTCGACGTCCACGATCTTGAGGCCGCAGCGATCCGTGATCCATTTGATTTGTTTTAATCCGTAATACTCGAGGTGCTCATGACAAACAGTGTCATAGGCGTTGGCCTCCAGCATGGCAGGAAGATAACTCTGCTCAAAGTGCCAGATTCCATCGTCGTCGAGGATGGAGGCAACCTGCTCCACAAAAGCCATCGGCACCTCGAGATCATAAAACATCGCGATGGACGTGATGATCTTGGCCTTTCGCTCGCCGAAGTGACGTTGAAACTCCGCCGCGGAGAAGAAGTCCGCGATGACCTCGATCCCCGGAGAATAATGTTCGCGAAACTTGGTCGCGGTCGGATCCATGCCGGCGCGCGTGACCGTTCCCGGGTAGAATCCAAGAAGTGTTCCGTCGTTGCTCCCGATATCGAGGACGAGATCATCCGCGGTCAGTTCCGCGACATAACTCCGAACCCTGGCTACTTTTTCCCGGAGATGCGCGACCATCGACTCATTTAATCCCGAGCGGTAGCCGTAGCTCGCTCCGTAGAGCTCGGGTAAATCGTAGGAATGCCTGAGTTGAACCAGGCCGCAAACGTTCTGGCCATCGCATTTCACCAGTTCCAGCGGCCCGCAGGTTATTCTCTCATCCAACGATCTGGGAAAGAGACCGGTGAGAGATTGATGACCGAGCGCCAGCACCGATTTCAGATCGGAGTTCCCGCAGACACGACAGCGTTCGATTGGGTGAGGCATCAGTTTCAGGCAGGTGGGATTCTAAAACGGCCATGGTGGCGCAAACCATCCCTCACGCAAGCAAGACATTAGTGACCTCGGTGGGAATGGGAGGGCGGGCGCGCACCGCCTGTCGGACTATCGATGGGCCACCCGCGCCAGCTTCGGCCGCGAGGCCACTCACTCAAAGGCTCTTCCACAGTTTTACCAAGCCCGACTGCCGGATGCGCTTGTCGTAGGTGAGAAGCGGAACGCCCAGGGCGCGCGCCGTTGCCACGATCATTCGATCAGCCGGATCGGAAGGGAAACTGGAGGGAATCTCAAGAAGCTGACGAGCAACAGAAAGACTGATCGGCTCGATCTTCACAGTCGCAGGACCTGCCGCCAGCGAAAGCCACTCTCCCAGGTCGCCTGCGGGCGTGTAGCGGCGTTTTTGAATCAAAATCGAGAGTTCCCACAAACTGATTGCGCTTAAGTGTGGCCGATATTGCTCCGGCAACGCGTCCAGCACGTCGCGATCTTTCGCCGCCAAGCCTGGCGCACCCTCCACCCACCAGATCCAGATATGTGTGTCGAGCAGCGGCGCAACGGTCACCGTTTAGATCGCTTACCAGGTTGAAGTTCGCGGCCCGTCACGCAATCGAAGTCGGACTTGTTGAGCGTGGACGAAACGATATCGCCGCGGATTTTCCCGGTACCGCGCAGGGCCAGCCATGGTTTCTTCTGGGTGGGCGGGGGCGCGACAAGCTGTGCCACCACCTCTCCATGCTTGGTGATGAGCACCGGCTCGCCCGTCTCCCCAACCTGGTCCATTAAGCTAAGGCACTTGGCCTTGAATTCCGTAGCGGTCACCGTCATAATGACCAGTTACCATGACCAGTTCTTTCGGTCAAGCTGCTTCGGCGGGGAGCGAAGTTTTTGGGAAACCAACGCGGAGCACTTAAGACTTAACACTTAAAACCTGCCGTATAAGCGCCGTCTCGTGCTCGTGCCCGCCGGCCGCTCCGGCGCGTGTTTCAAACAGGAGGTCACAGAGGAAAAGGTGAGCGTGCCATTCATCGTAAACGATTCTGGATGCTCGCCCCGGCGACTCCGTCCACCGGCGAACTGGATGCCGGACATTGGATTTGTCTTGCATATTGTCTTACGTTCATTTATCCTGAAAAGATGGACACCACCATGACGCTCCGGTTATCGAGCAGCCAGCGTGCGGCCTTGAAACGTCGGGCCAAGGCGGAAGGCAAGACTGAGTCCGCCGTTTTGCGGGAACTTCTCGCGCGCGAGACGGAGCATGGCTTCGACTTCGAACGTGTCTCTCATCTGGTCGGGAGTCTCAGCAGTCCAGCCGGGCACCGGGAAAAGGACAGCTGGCGAAAAACAATCGGTGCCCGCAATTGGCGCTCATGAAGAACTGTCTCCTGGACACTGGCCCCTTGGTGGCGTTGCTCGCGCGGTCCGACCCGGCACATATTGCAGTCCGCGACTACATGACTGGACTACACGCGCGACTGGTCACAACTGGCGCAGTGATCGCGGAAGCATTTCATTTCCTGGGAGAGACGAAAGACGGTCCGGCTCGGATCGCGTCTTTTCTCGAGCTCAGCTCGACGGAAATATACAATGTATTCGATTCCGAAGCGCTGGAGGCGGCGGCTGATCTGATGGCTAAATATGCGGACACGCCGATGGATTTTCCCGATGCCACCCTGGTGTGGATCGCGGAAAAGATGGGGATTGATCAGATCCTGACGCTGGATCGCCGCGGCTTTTCGACCTACCGGTTTGCGCGGACCCGTCGATTCAAGCTGCTTTTGAATTAAGAATGGCCAGGTGAATCGATTCCAAAACGCCTTGAATGTTTGCGACGGCATCACGCAAATCATGAACGAGCGGGACAAGGCAATGCTTAATCCAGCCGCCGCCAACTGGCCCGTCCGCAGCGCCCAGCTCAAACAATGACTGCTGAGATGACCAGGACGCTGACCCCGTCTCCGGGAGCGCACCCATCCTTGGGTGCTCGAGCCGGCATCCGTGCCGGCTCATCCATGAGACCGAGAATGTTCTCTTGTTAGATCTGCTCTGGCTGGAAGCCGAGCCGGAGCATGCTGGAAGCGTGCGCTCCCCGGAGGAAACAAAAACGCCGCATCGGAATTTCCGAAGCGGCGTTTTGAGGGGAGATTAAAGATTATTGCTTGCGGCGGAAACGCTGCGCACCGACGAGGAGACCGACACCCATCAGCATCCAGGTGGCGGGCTCTGGGACAGCAGTGGCGGTCACATCCAAAAATCCAGTGCCAGAAAATGCTGCGTTTTGATTCGTTGCACCGCTTCCGACCGCACCGTATTGCCCCGGAGCTTGGGCAACCCCGTTGATAATCAGCGCGCCGATTGTGTCAGTCCCAGAATAGCTCAAAGCCACAGTCCCAGTACCTGTTACGATGCTAAGATTTGCAGAATCACCGATATAGTTGTTGGTCGCGCCCGATGATAGAGTGAGAGTGACCGTGCCGGAGCTGATGGAGACATTGCCGGTTCCTAAAGCGCCGTCGGCGAGTGCTTGAAGCGTCCCTGCGTTGATAAGCGTACCGCCAGCGTATGTATTTGAGTTGGTCAATGCCAACGTTCCGGCACCGAGTTTTGTAAGCATTCCACCGCCGCCGAGGCTCTGGCTTACGGTGAACGTATTTGCCGCGGCGTTGATGTCGAGACCGCCATTGAAAGTGCTGAAGTTCACAGCGTGAGATCCAAAATTTGTAAGTGCTGTACCCGTAATTTGCAGGGTCCCACCGTTGAACGTAATCGCACTGGAGGCCCCACCGATATTTCCATCTACAGCAATCGAAAGTGTTCCACCATTTAGCGTGGTTCCGCCGCCATAGGTATTTCCAGCGTTCGAAAGAACGACCACCCCTGTGCCGCTGACGCCTAGACCTCCGCCAACACCGCTGGATACAATCCCGCTAAAAATAGACGAACCCGACGTTTGGGTGTTCGTAATAGTCCTGACCGCCGTTCCGAGGGCGACCGTTCCACCCCAGGTTGCGTTCCCAGTACCCGTGACAGCGAAGTTACCACCGAACGTAATCCCCGTAGGGGCAAAGCTCCTGGTTCCGGACGTCTGAATCGTTCCGCCATTGATAGTAAGTGCTGACGTCCCTCCTCCGAACGAGTTGTTTCCGGACACAATCACTGTTCCTGCATTCAAAGTGAACGAACCCGCATATGCGTTGCCTTGGGCACCGATATTCCAAGTTCCCGCTCCGTCCTTGATAAAATTCGAAGCAGCAGCAGTAGAAACTGATTGGCCTGTCCAAGTCAGAAGTGAACCCGTCCCTATATTATAATCATGAGTTCCGGCCGTTTGCGTGCCTGCGGCCGTCACCGTGGCGGTGACTCCGTCGCTGACAGTAACATCGCTAAACAATGTGGTAGTCACGTAAGTAACCGTAGAAAGCGCGGTAAAGTTAGCCGCATCACCCGCCGTCCATCCTGTGCCGCCAGTGGCGCTCGGCGCGGCGCTCCAATTTATTCCTGTCCATGTTCCAGCAGTCCCGTCGGTTCTCCAAAAAAGACTTTGAGCGCCAGCGTTGGAGGTGATAACCAGTGCTAGCAGAGCTGTGGCGCATGCCTTCTTCATATCAGTGTAGTTCCCTAGGGGTTGTTCTCCGTGTTTTTAGGTATGGGGAGAGTGCCAGACGGGGCCGCACAGTGACAAGACTTTTTTTCAGTTTTTGTGAAAATTTTCATAAAGAGCTGAATTTCCTCGGGAAAGGCGTTTTTACGTCTATTGCGGAGACGATGGTTTTCATCGGTGAATTGGGCCTCTTTTCGGGCGATTCGGGGTGGGGCTCGTAAACCTGCGAACGGGTGAGGTCCAGAACGCGTCGACAGAGCGACGCGGCTACAGGAAGCCGGGGAATCGGACCGGCATTGGATGCAGCGTCCCTATTCATGCATCGATCATGATTAGGAGCAGGAGCACGATGACGAGTTGGGAAGAAAAGGGCTTGCGCGGAGGAGGGTGTTCGCGGAATGTTGCCGCCCTCGCCGGAAAACAGATTTAGAAGATACCCGGCGCTGGACTATGAGTAAGCGCAACGCTTCGGCGATTGCGCGCCGGCCAAGTAGTCCTTCGCCAAGAGTTTAAAAGCCACGCGGTTGCCCGACGCGTGGCTTTTTCATTTTCGGGAAGACCGAATCGGAATGCGGGAAGGGTTTAGACAGGATTTGCCCGATTTTTCCGGACCCGTTAAATCCATTAAATCCTGTTCATCCTGTCGGCTTCTGTTTCCTGGCTTCCTGCTGACGGCTTTCCCTACAGGAGCGAAGACACGAAGGTCGCGGGGAGAGATACAGGGAGATAACCGCGGATTACGCGGATAGCACGGATCGGAGAAGGGCTGGTTAGGCACCTGCGGTGCGATCGTTTAACATCGTGCTCGGACGCCCGATCCACCTTGTCTCTCATTCGTGTTATCCGCTTTATCCGCGGTCAAAATTGTGGAAGACGGAATCGGGTTTAGACAGGATTGGCCCGATTCTTCCGGACCCGTTAAATCCAGCGCAGACGGGAAGCTAACAGCTTCCCCTACAGGAGCTCGTAGGAGAGAACGCTTAGACAATAAATAGCCGCTGTCTCCACTCTCAAAATAATGGGACCTAACGTGATGGGCTGGCAGCCGTGGCTTCGGGCCAGGGCAAGTTCGGCCGGGGTGAAATCGCCTTCCGGGCCAATGAGCATGAGCACGCTGATGGGACGCTCGCCGTGCTCCGCTACGTAGTTCGTTAGGATGGTTTTGAGATGCTGGGCGTCGGATTGGAGGGAGCCGATGAGTCGGAGATCGAATGGGAGCGACGCCCGGGCCTCAGATCGGCGGTCATAGACCGCCGCTACAGAAGAAAAGAAGTCTTTGAGCTTGCGCGGGGTTTGCACTTGAGGCAGCCAGTTTTGGCCGCATTGCTTGGCTGCTTCGATGGCGGTCTGCTGCCATTTGGCCTGTTTTTGTCCGGCTTCTTTGGCGTCGAGCTCGACAATGGTGCGCTCGGAAATGAGAGGCGCGATCTCGGCCGCGCCGATCTCGACCGCTTTCTGCACAATGAGGTCCATATTTTTCCCTTTGGGGATGGCCTGGCCCAGGGTGATCCGGCAACGGAGCGGCGGGGTTTCGCTCTCGTGCAGTTTGCGGAACCGGACTTCGGCGCGCCCGACCTCCACGGCTTCGGCCGTGATTTCGCGGCCACGGCCGTTGAAGAGGACGGCTTTGTCGCCAACTTTGAAACGCAAGACATGGCGGGCGTGGTGCGCTTCGGAATCGCACAGGAGGAGGGCGGCGGGGTTCCAGTTTTCGGGGGGGAGGTAGAAGCGATGCATCAGAGGGGAGAGAAGCAAACGTTCAACGCTCAACGCTCAACGCTCAACGCTCAACGCTCAACGTTCAACGTCCAACGCTCAATTAAGAGGGGAAGTAGAAGCGGCATCTCTGCCGCTTTTTTGTTTCGGCTACGCGGCTGGAAGCCGCTTCTACTTGTTGGGTCGGCGCGCAACTCGACAGCCCGAAGCGAATAGTAAGAGATTCCTCGACTTCGCTCGGAATGACAGAGTGCCATTTTGCAAAAAATCTGCGCAAATCGGCGTAATCCGTAGACGCTCTACCGGAAAAATTCTTTGGCGCGGTCGAAGAAGGTTTTGCGCATGGGAGTGTTTTCTTCGCCGCAGAGATTGGAGAATTCCTCGAGCTTCTGGCGCTGCTCGGAGTTCAACTTCGTCGGGACCTCCACGATGACGCGCGCGAGCAGGTCGCCCCGGTCGCGGGCATTGACGTTGATGATCCCCTTCCCGCGCAGTTTGAACATCTGGCCGCTCTGGGTGCCGGCCGGGATTTTAACGTGCGCTTTTCCTTCCAACGTCGGGACCGGCACTTCGCCGCCGAGCGCGGCCAGAGTGAAAGCGATCGGCACCTCACAATAGAGATTGTCTTCTTCGCGCTGGAAGATGGCGTGCTCTTTAATATGGATGACGACGTAGAGATCGCCGTGCGGCCCGCCCCGGATGCCGGCCTCGCCATTCTGGGTGGAGCGCAAACGGGAGCCATCGGCAATGCCGGCTGGGATTTTTAATTTAATCCGGCCCGGCTTCTCCAGCCGGCCCTCGCCGTCGCACTGACGACAAGGTTTCTCGATGATCTGACCAACGCCGTGGCAACGCGGGCAAGTTTGCGACACCTGGAAAAATCCGCGCGAACTGACGACCTGTCCGCGCCCGCCGCAAGTGGGGCAATTAATGGCGCGCGAGCCGCTTTCCGATCCATTACCCTTGCAACGATCGCAGGTGTCGAGCTTCCGCACTTCGATTTCTTTGTCGACGCCGGAAGCGGCTTCCTCGAGCGCGATCTGCATGTCGTAACGCAGATCCGAGCCGCGTTGCCGATCTTCCCCGGCCGCGCCGCCGCCCCCGAAAAACGTTTCGAAGATGCCGCCGCCGCCGCCGAAGACTTCGCGGAAAATATCAAAGGGATCGTGGAACCCGCCGCGCCCGGCGCCGCCCTGGGCGAAGGCGGCATGACCAAAGCGATCGTAGGCCGAGCGCTTTTCCGCGTCCATGAGGACGTCGTAGGCTTCGCCGAGCTCCTTGAACTTTTCCTCGGCGTGCGGGTCGTCCGGATTTTTGTCCGGATGAAATTTAACGGCGAGCTTGCGGTAGGAGCGTTTGATCTCCTCGGCCTGGGCCGTGCGTTCGACCGCGAGGACTTCGTAATAGTCGCGTTTGGTGGTGGCCATCTTCAGCAAGTGATGAGTGACTGGTGGAATGACGAATGACGAATGGGAATTGTGAGTGGATGGCAACAGAGAAGTGGTCTCTCGCCCTCTTACAAATCACCAGTCACCGATCACTATTCACTCTATTATTTCCCCGGTCCGCTGGAGACGACCACGCTGGAGGGGCGGAGGAGGCGATCCTTGAAACGATAGCCGCGGCGGGTCTGGCGGATGACGGCGCCCTCGGGAACCTGGCTGCTCGGCTCATGGGCGATGGCTTCGTGCAAATTCGGATCGAACTTTGTGCCGACGGCTTCGATCGGTTGCAGACCGTTCTCGGCCAGGAAGTCGTTCAACTGTTTGAAGACCAGGTTCAGGCCCGAGTAAATCGGGGAGGATTCGCCTTCG
This sequence comes from Chthoniobacterales bacterium, assembly GCA_038203615.1. Taxonomy (GTDB): domain Bacteria; phylum Verrucomicrobiota; class Verrucomicrobiia; order Chthoniobacterales; family UBA10450; genus JBBRDU01. The sequence goes on along the minus strand of JBBRDU010000018.1, from coordinate 9,765 downwards.
GCCCGGGCCGCGGTCAAACCCAGGTCAAAATTATCGACGATGGGCAGAAGCCGTTCGAGGAGCGAGGTATTGGCGTACTTGGCGGCCTCTTCCTTCTCGCGGATCGCGCGTTTTCTGTAATTCTCGAAGTCCGCCTGGCTGCGCAGGGCCAGATCGCGGAACCGATCGAGATCGGCCTGGAGGCCGGCCATCGGATCGTCGCTCTCCATCGGGTCCGCTCCGGGCGCGCCCGGGGAGGATCTTTCTTGTTCGTCTGGTGCGCTCACGGGAATTTTTTTCATGTCTTACGGATGGCAATTAAAGTGATGTCGTCGTGTTGCGGCTGGGATCCGGCGAAGTTACGCACGTCTTCGATGACTCGCGTGACGATGGCGGAGGCGCCTTGGACTGCACTGGCTCGGACCGATTGGATCATGCGATCCATGCCGAATTCTAAGCCTTCGCCATCCAGTGCTTCGGTCACTCCATCCGTGTAAAGGACGAGGCAATCGTCGCGTTCCATCGGGACGTTAAAGTCGCTCGCTATCCTATCGAACACGCTGCCGCTGTCAATTCCGAGGACCATGCCGGGCGGCTTCAGCGGGGTGACGGTTTGGGTGGCGCACTTATACAAAAGCGGGGCATCATGGCCGGCGCGGGAGAGGGTGACCTGGCCGCGCACATGATCGATGATGAGGTAGGCCATGCTGATGAACATGTCTTCCTTGATATCGGGATAAAGCTGGCGGTTGACCTTGCGCAAGACGTCGGACGGATGGGGATGCTGGGCGGCCTGGCTGCGCAGGACGCTGCGGCAAATGGCCATGATGAGGGAGGCTGGCACGCCTTTACCGGACACGTCCGCGATGGCCACACCGAGACGTTCCTCGTCGACTTTGATGTAATCGAAGTAATCGCCACTGACCTGACGGGCCGGGACATTGACGCCGCTGATTTCAAAGCCATTAATGCCGGGCGCCTCCGCCGGCAGCAGGATGCGCTGGATATCGCGCGCGATTTCGAGGTCGTGATCGAGCCGCTTCTTCTCATTCGCTTCCGAATAAATAATGGCGTTGTAAAGAGCGAAGGCGGACTGCTCCGAGATCGACTTAAAGACCACGAAATCGCTTTGGGTGAAAGGGGCGCCCATGGGGCCATTGCCGAGAGCGAGCAAGCCGAGGCTTTGTTTTCCGTAAAGAAGGGGAGCGATCATGACCGAGGCGGTGGAGAGCGCGCTGTCGCGCAACCGGGCCAGCTCGGGCGCTTCCGAAAATTCATTCAGGTAAACGGGCTGACCGCCCTGCCAGACCCGGCCCATGAGGCCTTCGCCGGCCATGATGCGGTGGAGCCGGAGGAAACTCTCGAGGGCGACGGGGGTGACGGTCGCCTGCTGTAGAATGTGAGGAGGGACGTCGACGAGAGGCGGGCATCCTTTGGAGATGAAGGCAGGCACCAGCTTGGTGCCGGTGCGATCGACCAGGTAAAGCGCGCCGCCGTGGGCGTCGAGAATGCGGGTGGCGCCTTCCACGATGAGGCGATGGAGGTCGTTAGGCCGGATGGTTTCTCGGAAAGCTTCACCGAGGCCGTGCAGGAAATCGAAGACGAGCGTTTCCTCGACCTGGATTTCCTCTTTGGAGCGCTCGAGGGCGCGGATGCGGCGGTTCTGGGCGCGAAAACTAACGAGCCAGCCGACCAGAGAGGCCAGCAACAGCACGAGGAGAAGAGTCGGCCACATGAGAGACGGGCCAGCTTACTTCGTCGTTGTCTCGTGATGAAGGTCTTGTTTTAGATAATCGAGGACGTCTTTAAACCGCAGGAAATTTTCGGGAGAGGCCTGACAGAGCGCCTCGTGTGCGTCCAGCATGGTTTGCGCCTGTTCCTTCTTGCCTTCATCCGGAGGTGCGGCCGGGGCAGCACCGCCGAGCGACTGGCACTCCGGCGCATCGCTTCCATTCGATTGAATGCTGAAAATCTGATCGAGACCGAGTCCCGAAAGAAGTTCGCGGCTGCGATTCCCGCAATGCACGACGTGAAGATGACCATGACCGAGCTCCTTCAAGCGCAGGGCCACGCCAGCCATCGTTCCCATGAAGGTGGAATCCATCATGGCGCAGTCCTGCAGATCGATCACAAACTCGCGGTATCCACGTTTGACCATTTCCTGGGCAAACTCCTTCAGGTTACCGCTGTTCAGGAAGCTCCCTCTTCCTTCCACCCGCACCCAAACAGCTGGACCGCTTACCCCTACTTGAATCGACGACTGCACGGTTTCGTTAGAAAAGATACAAGGTTGACGGGGTCACTGTCAAACGGCCGAAAATCGGCGGGCTTTGACCGGGCTCCCAACGCCGCCAGAGACTGAGCCTGCAGACGTTGGCGGGGCCGGTGCGGAAAAGCGGTCCATGCAGCTTTTTAACGCCAGAGAAAGGAGCGGGTTTCCGCCACGATCTTTCCATCTTCCACGAGAAGACAGCGCCAGGCCAGGACGCGGCCCCCATCGGAATAGTCGTCCCCCACCACCTTGAAGGCGGTTTTGTGACTGCCATGGACCGGGCCGCAGGCGACTTCCTGGGCCTGGACATGGCCGTGCAAATTCTCCTGCTGGTACTCCAGACGGACGTTCAAGTCGGCCGGTCGTTTCGTGCGCCAGAAGAAATCGAAGTAATTTCCGAAACGCTGGTGCTGATCGAGTTTCGTAACCGCGCCGAAGAGACGATAATGGCGTTCGAACGAGATGGAAGCTTGCTGCACCACGCCGGTCGACTTGGCGTTCGCCGAGGTTTCAGAGCTGGTTCCGCCTTTGGTCGCCTTCTGCTTGCTCGTGTTGGGGGCCTCCTGCGTCATGAGAAAGAGTTTCGTTTTGCGAAACTGAAAGTCGGGGTCGAGCGCGACCGGCAATGATTTGACGTCGCCGAGAAGACGCGGCGCGGGGGGGGGCGCGGCCGGGGCGGCCTGAGCCAACGCGAGAATCAGGAGGAGGCCGAGGCGCTTCATTCGGCTCTCAGTGAAGAGAGGGCGAGGCACAGTGTCAACACGGGCATTTAGGGAAGGCCTCGCACAAAGGAAGAGCGCGACGGGTGCAGGTCTGGGTACTCACTCTAAACGGGCGGTCACACTCTTGACGGCCGTGCCGGCGGCGCTCTCACGATACCGACTGCGTTGTAGGGGTGCTCGCCGCGGCGAGCACCTGTTTAAAGGGACAGGCGGTTGGCACAACCGCCTCTACCACAATTTCCCTGAGCCGCCTTATCAGCGCTCACTATTGGAAGACGACGGCGCGTGTCCCTCCAAGAAAAAGGCGAATTGTTTTCGCGGGCGGAGTTTGCGCGTAAATTCGCGGGTGATCGATGTGCGATATGAGCGCGGTGTTTATCTGCCGCAGCAGGATCTTTGGCTGGACCCGTGGAACGCGAAACGGTTCGCCTTCGTCTCGCACGCCCACAGCGATCATATCGCGCCGCACCAGGAGATCATTGTCTCCGAACGCACCGCCCGCCTGATGCAGGCGCGCATGCCCGGAAAACGGCACGAGCACATTCTCCCTTTCGGACAACGGCAGTCGGTCCAGGGGGTGGACGTTACCCTGCTGCCGGCCGGACATATTTTCGGCTCCGCCCAAATCCTGATCGAGACCGAGGCTGATTCCCTCCTTTACACGGGCGATTTCAAACTGCGCCCGGGCCGATCGGCCGAACCGACAGAATGGAAGCAGGCCAATACGCTCATTATGGAGACGACTTACGGTCTGCCGCGTTACCGCCTCCCACCCACCGAACAGGTGATCGAACAGATCGTGGCCTTCTGCCGGGAAGCGCTCGAGGAAGGCGAAGTGCCGGTCCTGCTCGGATACTCGTTAGGTAAAGCCCAGGAGATTCTCTGCGCCCTGGATGGGGCCGGGTTGACGCCCATGCTGCATGGCTCGGTCTTTGCCATGACACGCATCTACGAGCAATTCGGCCAGTCCTTTTGCCCATATGCGCGTTACAACGCGAACGAGGTCATGGGCAAGGTGTTGATTTGTCCGCCGAGCGCGAATCGATCGCGCATGCTGGAGAAGATTCCCCGCAAACGGGTGGCCATGATCAGCGGCTGGGCGGTCGATCCGGGGGCTATTTTCCGTTACGAGGTGGACGCGGCCTTCCCTCTTTCCGATCACGCGGACTACACCGATCTGCTGCGATATGTGGAACTGGTGCAACCGAAGCGGGTCCTGACCCTGCACGGGTTTGCGGCGGAGTTTGCGCGCGATCTGCGCGAGCGCGGGATGGAAGCGTGGGCGCTCAGTGCGCAGAATCAGCTCGAGCTGGGGTTGCGCGCGGTGCCGGGGAGCGCGGGCCCACCCGGAACGGCGGCCGAGCCATCCGGCGAAGGGCGTGCGCTCCCCAGATCGGAGTTCGCTGATTTCGCGACGGTGGGCGAAGCGATTGGCCGAACGCCGGCGAAGCTGGAGAAGATCAGGTTACTGGCGGAATACCTGCGCTCGTTAGGGTGGGCGGAGCGGTCGATCGCCACCACTTACCTGACCGGGCGCGCCTTTGCCCAGACGGATATTCGAATCTTGCAGGTGGGTTGGGCCGTCATTTCCCGCGCCCTGCAATCCGCCACCAAAATGGGCGACGCCGAGTTTCATGGCATGGCCAGCGGCCACGGCGATGCGGGGAAGTCTGCCTTCGAGGTGTTGCAAGGCCGCACGGATCCGGAGCCGTTCAGCATTTTGGAATCACGCGCGTTCTTCGAAGGTTTGCAGCGCGCTCGTGGACCCATCGCCAAGACCGAGCTGTTACAGGCGAGACTGCGCAGGCTTTCCGCCGCGGAAGGTCAATACCTGGTCAAGATCCTGACGGGCGACCTGCGAATCGGGCTAAAGGAAGGGCTGGTGGAAGAAGCGATCGCCGCGGCCTTTGCCGGATCGCTCGATGACGTGAAAGAGGCCAACATGCTGCTGGGCGATATCGGCGCGACGGCGGCGCTGGCGGCAGACGGGGAATTGGGGCGGGCCGAGCTTTCCGTTTTTCGGCCGATCAAATCGATGCTGGCCAGCCCGGAACCGACGGCTGCAGCGATTTGGGCGAGGTTTGAGGAGGATCACGACGATTCGCCGAACAAGACAAAGCCCGACTCCCCTAGGGCGGGTGAAGAGCGCGCGGCGCGGACACCGCAGCGCGGCGGCCCTACCATTTTTGTGGAGGACAAGTTTGATGGGATCCGCGCGCAACTGCACCGGACGGAGCAGCGGGTCGAAATCTTTTCGCGCGATCTCCGGCGTATCACGGATCAGTTCCCTGATCTGGCGGAGCGGGCGCGAGGTTTGAAGGCCGACGTCATTTTGGACGGGGAAATCATCGCTTTGGCGGAGGGGAGAAGGCTCACTTTTTTCGATCTGCAGAAGAGGCTGGGGCGCAAGCACGAAGGAGCGGATCTGTTTGCGGCTGCCTCTGCCGATGTGCCGGTGGTTTTCGTCATCTTCGATATGCTGTGGCGGAATGGACGTTCGTTGTTAAAAACACCGTTGCGGGAGCGTCGCGCGCTGCTCCGGGAACTGGAGGTGCCGGCGCAGTTTCAAATCGCGGAAGTTTTCCCGGCGCGTTCTGCCGAAGAGATCGACCAAATCTTCGCAGAAGCGCGGGAGCGCTCGAACGAAGGGCTAATGGTAAAAGATCCGGAGAGTCTCTATTCGCCGGGCCGGCGCGGGATGTATTGGTTCAAGCTGAAGAAGGAACTGGCCACGCTCGATGCGGTGGTGGTGGCGGCGGAGCGCGGGCATGGCAAACGGAATCAAGTCTTGAGCGATTACACCTTTGCCGTGCGCGACGAGGGCACGGGCGAGCTCTTGCCCATTGGGAAGGCCTACAGCGGCCTAACGGATGCGGAGATCGCCGAGCTGACGGAGCATTTCGAGCAAAACACGACGGTCGATCACGGTCGTTACCGCGAGGTCAAACCGGACGTAGTTCTCGAGATTGCCTTCGATTCGATCCAGCCGAGCACGCGGCACGCGAGCGGGCTGGCCCTGCGTTTCCCCCGGATCAAGGCGATCCGGCGCGACAAGACGGTGGATGCGATCGATACGCTGCAATATGCGCGCGCGCTGGCGGCGAATGGTGGATTCGCGCAGGCGGCGGATCCGAGCAAGGTATCGAGTCGTTAGGCCGCGTCACGGCGATCCGGAAGAATTTAGCCACAGAGGGGCACCAACCTTCGCCCCAGCGCTTCGGCTCGGCCGGCGGATTTGCACGGATTAAAGATGAGCGGCTTTGCCGCTGCTGCTGGAGCAACGCCCTCGCCTCCTTCGCCCCGCTCAGCGGGGCTACGGCGCGCCAGGGGAGCGGTCGTTCCACCACTCTGAGCGAATTGCCATGCCTCCTGTCACTGTCCTGACGCAGTCGGAGAGGGCGACGGAGTTTCGTCGCCTTCGCCTTGACCAGTCCGTTTCGCTCTGCGCTCTTCCTTCCGTTGTTCGCGGCGAGACAAGGCAGGCGCATTGGACTCGGCTGCCGCGGCCGCAGGGGCCGGCGTGGCCGTCCCCAGAGGAGTGCTAGCAACTGAAGGAGTTCTTTCGGCCGGCGCGGACGGGGCGGAGGATCTCATATTATTTTCGTCGGGACGCCCGACAACTCGTTCCTGTTTTCTCTGCTCACGTCTTGAGAGAAAAGGCGATTCCGCAGTCGCCGCGGTTGGCGAACTGACGGGCGTCGCGCTTCGGACCGGGCTGCTCTGAGGTGCGGGGGTTGATTGCGGCAACGGTTCCTCGCGTCGACCCGCTGCTCCCTCCTGTTTGCGCAATTGTCTTTCCGCCTTGCGCTGTTCCTTCGCATCCGCGCCGCGACCCAATGTGCTCAAAGGAGTAGTCGCCGGACTGACCAGCGCAGCTGAGGGAGCGCTGGATGCCTCGGGCGGAATAGTGGCACGGGGTGGCGGGATAACCCGCTGGGGCGTGCCTAACGGAGTTATGGTGTGGGTGGGTCGCGGAATCGTGGCCGTGGCAACGGGCGTTGATTTCGGCGTAGCGACGACTGACGGCGTGGCCGAAGGGGCTACCGACAGGGTGGCGCTGGGCGAAGCCTCAGGACGCACGGATCGGTCGGGAAGCGGAGTGGCCATGCGCTCCGGCGTGGCGGTGGCCAAGGCGGCTGCGGGCGAAGGCGCAGCAGTGGCGGTGGCCGGCGCCAGGGCGGCTTCCACAGGTTTCACGAATGTTCGGGAAGGCGCGTTGGGCGGAGGGGTGGCCTCGGTCCTCATTTTCACGCGCACTTTCTCGGCGGCCTGGCGATCACCGACACGCTCCCAGCCATGGTCGACCACGACCTGCATGACGGCCTCTTGGAGGCCGCGGGGCCGTTCCACCGGCTGAGCCCGGGCGATGATGGGGCCCGGTACCTGGATCACTTCTCCCCTAACGACCGGGCGCGGATCACTGGAATCGAAGTTGATGTTGACCTGGCGCTCGAGACGGAACCGTTCGATGGGCTGCTGGCTGCGGCTGCGCATCTCGTCGTAATTCGGCCCCTGGTTGACGATGGTCGTGTTGTTGTAGGTGATATTCGTCACGTTGGTCGTCTCGTTGATGATGGTGACGTTGCGCTCGATCGGTAGGACCGCGCGTTCGACGCGCTGGTCGCCGAGTTGATTGGTGGGCACAAAAGAATACTGGTCGGGCCCGATGTCGTAATAGTTATCGGCCCAGTTATGGATGCCGCTGCTTCGCTCGAAGCGGGCTTCGGGTGGAAGCGGGGCCCAGCCGACATAATCGTTGCTCTTGCGCCAGGAGACCCAGGCGGGGGCCCATTCGTCTCCGGGGACCCAAACCCAGCCGATATTGCGCAGGCGGGTCCACCGTCCGTAATGATAAGTGGCCCATCCGAAGGGCTCTTGCGAGATCCAGGTCCAACCCGCGTCGGTATAAACCCAGCGGCCCTGGGTATAAGGACGCCAGTCCCGCGATTCCTGGGCCACGCGCGGTTGCCAGACGTAGCCGTAATTGGAAGTCTCCCGCCAGGCGCCTTGCGGCTCGAGCCGGGTGTAGAAGGTGGAGTAACTGGCGGTCGGGGCACCGCTCAATTCATCGCGCCCGCGCTGCGGCGCGGAAGAGCGCGGGGCTCGATCGCGTTGCGGTTCGGAATGCGTTTCACGGGCGGGCGCGGGCGTGGCCGCGGCATTCTGGCGGGACGTTTCCAGGTCCTTCAGGCGCTGATCGAGATCCATTTGGGCCTGAGTTAAGCGTTGCTGTTCCTGAGTCTGTTTCTCGGCGGCAAGCCGTTCCTGGACCTTGCGCTCGACTTCCGCGTTCCGTTCCGCCTCCGTCTGGTTTTTTCCGCAGGAACACAAAAGAGCAAGGGCTACGACGGCCGAGAGATGAAAAACATTCTTCATGATGGTTTTAGACATGGGTTTGAGCTGCTTATTCGAAGGAAAGGAGAATGGCGTCAATTTTTAAACCGAAGGGGTTCGATGGGGACCGCTAAAATAGCCCGAGACGGCCACGGTCAAAGGTCAATTCGCTGAGGCATTTGGGACACCACCACGTGCCCCTCGAGGGCGGCAGGCGATCAGGGGGTGGCGTCGGGAGTGGGGACCGGCGTCACGATAACGGTTTCGATTTTGGCCCGACGCCAATGTTGCACGTTCGAGTAAATTGCGACCAAGGCCATCCCGACCAGGACCACGACGATCATGACCAGGGCGGCCCTCGGCGCTTTCGGGGAGGGAACGTGGTCCGACGGCTCAGGCAGGTTCATGTGGGAGAATTATGTGGGCGACGCTTCCGCGATGCAAATGGCGACCGGGGAGCGGGAGGGGCAGAGTGAAAAAAGTTTGGAATGTTACTCCAAACGGAGTTCGGCGATGGCGTCCATGACGCGCTGACTGAGGCGGCCGTAGACTTCCCTGCCGCTGCCTTGCAGATCCGCGTCGGAGAAGCGGATGGGCTCGCCCACCACGAGGGTGATGGGATGGAGCCGGGGCCAGCCGTGGCCCCGGGGCAAGGCTTCGTGCGCGCCGAAGATGCGCATCGGGACAACCGGCGCGCGGGTCTTGGCAATGACCAGACCGATGCCGGGCAGACCCGGTTGCAACTGGCCGTCGAGAGTGCGCGCGCCCTCCGGAAAGACGAGCGCACCATGTCCGGCCCGCACCACCTGGATGAGATTCTTGAGGGCGCGGCGATCGATGCCTTCCTGGTCGACGGGAATGACGTTGAGCTTGGGCAAGAGCCAGCCCAGAAACGGCACGTCGAGCAAAGTGCGCCGAGCCAGGTAATAGATGGCGCGGTCGGATGCGTTGCCGCCCAGAGGTGGATCGAAGTAGCTCTGATGATTCATGGCCAGGATGACCGGGCCGCTTTGAATCATGCGCTCGCGGTGCAGAATGCGAAACCGAAAGAAAACCTGTGCGACCAGCCGCGAAAAATGGTAGCCGACCCAGTAGTAAAAGTTCACGTTGGAGCGACTAGAAAGCGGAAAAGCTGACAACTGAAAAGCGGAAATAGGAAGACGGAGATGGAGCGTTGGAGCGTGAAGGGTTGAAGGGACCGGGCTCGTTAGGCTTGCGGCACGGGAAGCCCGCTCATTTTCAAGCGGCCGATGATTTCGCCAACCACGCCGTCGATGGTGAGATTGGAGCTGTCGATGACGAGGGCATCTTCCGCGATGACGAGGGGCGAGGCCCGGCGCGATGAATCGACTCGATCGCGCGCGGCGATTTCATCGCGCTGACCCTCGGCAGCCCGCCGCCGCGAGCGCACCTCCGGGGAAGCATCAATGTAAAACTTGAAGGGAGTTTCGGGAAAAA